>JAUNOE010000012.1:0-23136 GCA_030537255.1 Coriobacteriia bacterium | reverse complement strand
AGGCTGCGCAGGGACGACGTCAGCCGAAGCCGAACCAGCACCCTGTCCATCAGCACCCGACAGACCTTCGGCAAGCTTGCGACGCAGTTCTTCCTGGCTTGCGCGCAGGGCATCAGAAAGCCCCCCTTCGTTCTGAGCGGCTGCATCAGGTTCCTCGAGTGTACCGCCACGATCCTGAATGCGCTTTGACATGAGACCAGATAGACCGTCTGCGCCCAGATCAAAGCCCATAAAGGACTCGTCCTGACCAGAGGCAGGGGTCACATCCTGCCCCATGATGCCTGCCATCCCCTCAAGAGCCTCGCGCGGGATGCCCAGGTCCTCCAGCTTGTCGAACGCCAGACGCTGAAGTTCGTCGGCATACTGAGCGGTTGCCTCTTCGCTCAGGAAGGGCTCAAGGCGCTCGAAGATATATTCGGCAAGCGAGCGCTGCTTGCTGCTTACCGCAATGCGCCATGCCTCTTGCATGCCCGAAAGGGACTCAACACTGGGAACCAGATTTTCGTCCAGTGCCCGCTCAAAGGCGGCAAGGTAGAGATGAACACCTAAAATGGCATCGCCCGCATCAACGGCACGGGCGGCACGCTGCAGAAAGTCTTCGGACGTGTTGGAGCAGTCGTCGGCCTTGGGGGCCTGGCTCTGATCGGCATCGAAGCTCATGGACAGCGCACCTCCTTCATTCGCAACTCACGCTTGTCATATAAATGACTTTTCATTGTATTGCGCAGAACGGCATGCTTGAAGAGAAAACCCTGCCCATCACAAAAGAAGGAAAACGATGGCCGCTTTGCCCTATTCCCAATCCAGAATCTGCCAGCCATTCTTCTTGGCGGTACGCTCAAGAGGCTGGTCAGGAGTGACGGCGCAAGGATGCTGCGCAAAAGACAGCAAGGTGCGGTCGGAGTGGTGGTCGCCATATGCGTGGGAGAGCACCCACTTACCTTCGCCATACTTTTCGTCGGCATACAAACGCAGGAGGCGGAGCTTTTCCTCCCCCTCAACGGGAAGACCCTCGACCTGGCGCGTGTAGTTGCCCTGGGCATCAAGCCTCATACGCGTAGAGAACTGATGGTCGAAGGCATGCAACTCCATGATGCGCTCAATGATGGGCTCGAAGCTCGCCGTGACAAGCAGGACCTCGCGGCCCTCAGCGTGATGACGGGCTATCTCGGCGTCAGCCTGAGGACGGAAGAGGGGAACGATGACCTCGTCGCAAAAGCCACGCAAAAACTCATCGACTTCAGCCTTGGGCTTCCCTTCAAAAGCCGTGAACACCAAGCCACGAACCCAGGACTCATCCTGAGGAAGGCGCAGCTTGTAACGCACGCCCCACGAACCAAGTTTGAGCATGACGCGCTTTTTCAACATGCCCTTGCGCCAAAGATAGAAAACCAATTGCAAGGGAGACTCACCGCTGATGGACGTTCCATCAAAATCGAAAACGACAAGCTCCTTGGGGGCCATCGATTCGGTTGTTGCGCCCATAGAAATCTCCTTCATGCGCCTCAAGGCCTTCATAAGCAACCGGACTTCGAACCTACCAGCATCCGTGCCGACCGCTCAAACAAACGCTCTTAGTTTGGCATAGCGCCCCCATGCACTCAAGATGCCCTAGGGCCAAGAGACCCTATTCCGGCACTTGCTCAAACTGCGACTCGTACAGATTGGCGTAGAAACCGCCTTGGGCAAGGAGCTCATCGTGGGTTCCCTGCTCCACGATGTCGCCCTCCTGGAGCACTAGGATCAAATCCGCGCTGCGGATGGTCGACAGGCGATGAGCGATGACGAAGCTCGTACGACCGGACATCAGGTTGTCCATAGCCTGCTGGATACGCTCTTCAGTACGCGTGTCTACCGAGCTCGTGGCTTCGTCCAGGATCAGCATGCGGCGATCCGCCAAGATGGCACGCGCAATGGTAAGCAGCTGACGCTGACCTTGACTGATGTTGGAGGCGTCTTCATTGATAACGAAGTCATAACCTCCAGGAAGCGTAGTGATGAAGTGATGGGCAAAAGCATCACGTGCGGCCCGTTCGACCTCTGCATCCGAAGCATCAAGCCTGCCGTAGCGAATGTTTTCCCGAACAGTGCCACTGAACAGCCACGTGTCCTGCAACACCATGCCAAACTGACCACGCACATCAGCACGGGGAAATTCCCTGAGATCATGGCCGCCAAGGCGGATTGAGCCACCATTCACTTCATAGAAGCGCATAAGAAGCTTCACCATGGTGGTCTTGCCCGCACCCGTTGGCCCGACAAGCGCGACAGTCTGACCTTCGGACACCTTTGCACTGAAGTCCTTGATGACGGGACTATCAGGATCATACCCAAAGGAGACATGGTCGAACTCGATGTCGCAAGGAAGCTCACCAAGCGGGCAGTCCGCCTGTTGACCCCCTTCAGAAAGAACTGAGGAGGACTCTTCGTCTTCGTCCAGAAAGTCGAAGATGCGCTCCAGTGCCGCAGCCATCTGCTGCAAGGTGTTACTCACCTGTGCAAGCTGGGTCAGGGGCTGCGTGAAATTCTTCACATACTGAATGAAGGCCTGAATGTCACCAACGGTGATGATGCCCTGCACCGCAAATAGCGAACCCACGACCGCAACCGCAACGTAGCCCAAGTTACCCACAAAGCCCATGACGGGCTGCATGAGGGACGAAAGGAACTGGGCCTTCCAGCCCGCTTCATACAATCCATCGTTGACCTTTTTGAAGGAGCTTACCGTGGCCTCTTCCTGACCAAAGGCGCGTACCACGGTATGACCACTGAAGGTCTCCTCCACCAACGCGTTGACCTCGCCAAGCTTTTTTTGCTGCTCGCGGAAGTACCGCTGAGAGCGCTTGACCACCACGCAAATCAGCACCAATGACACCGGCACCATCAGCAAGGTGATCAGCGTCATGGGCACGTTGATGGACAGCATCATGACGACGACGCCCACCACCGTGGTTAGCGAAGTGACCAACTGGGTAACGCCCTGGTTAAGGCTCTGGCCCAAGGTGTCAACATCGTTGGTCATACGCGAAAGCGTGTCGCCAAGCTTCGTTCGCTCGAAGTAGCCATAGGGCATGCGGTTGATCTTGGCGTCAATGTCCTGGCGAAGGCGATAACACGTGCGCTGGGAGATGCCACTCATCAGCCAGCTCTGAACAAAGCTGCATCCGGCAGACAGCGCATACAAGCCCAAGGTGCACGCCAGGACGAAGCCGATTGCCTCGAAATTGATCAGGCCTGTTCCCGCAACCTTGGCGACGATGCCCTCGAACAAAAGGGTGGTGGCCTCGGACAGTACCTTGGGGCCAACAATGTTGAAGACGGTTGAGCCGATAGCAAACACCAGGACCAAGACCAACGCTACTTTGTGGGCACCCAGGTACGACAGGAGCCTGAGCAACGTGCCCTTAAAATCCTTGGGCTTTTCGCCTGGCATCATGCCTCGGGGTCCCCCCGGACCACGACGAGGTCGCTCACTAGACATGCTGCTCACCTCCCTCCAAGGCTCCCGCAGGCACCTGGGCACTGCACGATTCGGTTCGTGCCAAATCCGCCGCAGAGAGCTGTGACTCGGCAATTTCGCGATAGACGTCACACCGCCCCAGCAGTTGGGCATGAGTCCCCTGCCCAACCACGCGCCCCTCGTCAAGGACGATGATATTGTCCGCGCCCATGATGGTTGCGATGCGTTGAGCCACGATGATGACGGTACGTCCACCCAGGTGCTGTGAAAGCCCCTGGCGAAGACGGGCGTCCGTCTGGTAATCCAAGGCACTGAACGAATCATCGAAGAGATAGGCCCGAGCATCACGCGCCAAGGCACGGGCAATGGCCAAGCGCTGACGCTGACCACCCGAAACATTCGTTCCACCCTGGCTGACCTCACTTGCAAGGCCCTCCTCCTTCGCAGAAACGAAGCCCTGCGCCTGGGAGATCCCCAAAGCCAAATCGATACGCGACGAATCAGCCTCATGCGCATAGTTGACGTTGTCTTCGATAGTTCCCGAGAACAAAAACGCCTTCTGGGGAACATAGGCCAACTGACCCCTAAGCTCATGTTGAGGAATGTCGCGCACATCAGCGCCATCGATGGTCACACGTCCGCTGGTCACGTCGCTGAAGCGCTCGATAAGCTTGAGGATGGTTGACTTACCCGAACCCGTGGAGCCAATGATGGCGCAAGTTTGCCCCGGCTCCACGACAAAGGAGACGTCTTCGAGCACGCACGCCTCTTCGTCGCCATAGGAAAAGAAGACATGATCAAAGGCAATGCGTGCACCGTTCAAAGTGGTGGATGCCGAACGATCGTACTTGGGATCGCCCACAGACGACGTGGTGGCGATAACCTCATCTACGCGCTCAGCCGCAACATTGGCACGCGGCAACATGATGGCCACCATGCCAATCATCAAAAAGCTCATAACGATCATCATGGAATAGGTGATCAGGGCAATGAGGTCACCCGTTTGCATGGTGCCCATATCAACATACTGAGCGCCAAACCAAACGATGAGAACGCTCGTGGCATTCATGATCAGCATCATTGCCGGCATCATGAACGACATGGCGCGGTTGGTGAAGAGCTGCGTTCCCATAAGCTGTTCGTTAGCCTGCCTGAAACGATCCTCCTCAAAGGATTCTCGATCGAAGGCACGCACAACGGACAGACCAGACAGCTGCTCGCGCGCCACCAGGTTCACCTTGTCGATAAGCTTCTGCATAATGCGAAACTTGGGCATGGTGACGCCCATGAGCACCGCGATGGTCACCAGGACAGCCACCACCGCAAGCGCGATGACCCACCACAGGGAAGAGGTATGGCGCACCACCATAATGATGCCGCCCACAGCCATGATGGGCGCATAAAGAACCATATGCTGGAGAATGATGCACACCATCTGGATGAGCTGGATGTCATTTGTGCCACGCGTAATGAGCGAAGCCGCGCCAAACGCATTGATTTCCTTTTCGGAGAACGAAACCACGCGACCGAACAATTGCTCGCGCAGTTTCCGGCCAATCTTTGCGCCGGTGCGCGAAGCCAGCAGGCCAATGAGCACACTAACCACCAAAGACAAAGCAGCAACCAGAAGCATGGCTCCACCCGTCTTCAAAAGGTAGGAAAACTGCAAGGCAGAAAGGTCAACCCCCGCACGAGCGTATTCGGCCCTGCTCGCCTGGATGGCCTGCTGCTGCAGCAACGATTCGTCAACGGAAGAAGCAGCCTTGCGCGCCTCCTTCGCAATCGCCGCAGCCTTTGCGGAGTCAAGCGTGCCATATCCCTTGGCACGCGCCACATCAACGACCATCAAGGGCAGCGCCATAATGCGGTTAAGCTCGGATCGGTCTTGGATCCCAGCATCGGTGAGTTGGTAGAGGGCCACCGAAGAAGACAAGGGCATGTCTTCGTCAGGGGCATCCTGCGCCATCTGGCCAAGCTGCTCCACCTTCTGGTAGCTCGCCTCAAAACGGGCACGATCAGCACCCTTGAGCTGGCCGGCAACGTCTTCGTAGGTGGCGGCCGTCATACGGTCGGGGGCAACGTCGGAGACGCCGCCCTGCTGAATGCCGACGTCAACGATTTCCGAAGTGTAGTTAGGCAGCGACAAGTCGCAGAACACCTGCACGAACAGCAGGAGGAACACCAGGGCGAGCGCAGCCTTATGCTCAAGCAGATAACGGACTATGCGCATGGAGCATCTCCCTCTTCGTCCCCATCAGGCCAGCAGGGAGCAAAGGGAGGATGCGGAAGGGGTTCACCCTCTAAGTGTGCGCTCTTCGAGCCAACAGGGCTCTCGCCCAAGCTCTCATAAAACTCGACAATCTTGTCCACGGTCAGCTTCAGGTGACGCAAATCATCAAGGCCGATATGCGACACCAAGGCCATCATCTCGCTATCACAGCTTTCCCTGAGCTTCATCAAAGAAGACTCGCCCTTGCTGGTAAGCTCCAACACCACGGCACGCGAGTCCTTCTCCGAACGACGACGCTCGATGAAGCCCTTTTCCTCAAGAGAGCGCAGGATCTGCGAAAGGGCACTCTTGGTAGTACCCAATCGATGAGCCACCAAGCTTGGGCGCACTTCGTCTTCATCGCGTCGGGAAAAAAGAATGACCACGAGGGCACGCATCTCGACTGGCGTTACCCCTTCGACGAGATAGCGCGACGCATGTCCAATGGTGCGCATCTTGTTGACGGCGCCCAGAAGGTCCTCGTAAGCCTCCCTAAGATCTTTGTCCATAGCCCTCTTCCTTCTTTATTTACCCAGTTGTTCAGAATCTAAAATATCAAGATTTCAAAACTACGGGAGGAAGACAGGGCTTTTTTCGCATTCTTCATAGTTGAAATACGAAGGGAGTCCAGACGCAAATGGACCCAAAGCGAAACCAGAACGACTCGCTTTGGGTCCTAGGTGCGGTAAGCACCGACAGTCGGTGGCATCAAGCGGCACAGCAAAGAAGCTTGCTGCCTAGATATGCGCCTTCCAAGTCTCCTGAGGCAGGATCTCGATCCAAGAACCATCGGGGTCCGCGATGAAATAGAGGCCCATGCGTTCGTTGTCGAAGACGATGACCCCCATCTCTTCATGCAGCTTCTTGGCAGCCTCGAAGTCAGGAACGGTAAAGCAAATGTGAGTGTCGCGACCGCCGTTGGCATAAGGCTCGGTGCGACCACGATTCCAAGTGAGCTCCACCTGGAAAGGACTGGTGCTATTTCCCAAATAGGTATTCGACCAACTTCCGTCTTCGGGACCCATCACGCGCTGCACGGTAAGGCCAAGTGCCTTTTCGTAGAACTCGAGCGATGCCTCCAGGTCCAAGACATGTACGCACCAATGGACGATTTTTGCCTCCATGAGACTCCCCTTCCGTTGTGGTTACCTTGGTCGATGGTAATGCAGCCTAACGCTATCTCCTTGCAAAAAAGAACGTAGACTAAAGAAGCCACAGCAAGCACGGATGCCCCACGCAACGAAAGAGGTGCCATGGACACGGAAGAAAAGAAGTGGAAACAACTGCAGCAAGCGCTTGAGTTCGAAATCACCGGCAAGGCACCTCGGCCAGCCTGCAGCATGCGCACGCTCTTTGGAATCAAGAGCGAAGTGGAGGAAAAGATGGAACGCTTTGCTCGCGAAATCGAAGAAGAGCGAATGAGCGCCCATTCACCCGATGATTTGCCCGACAAAGCGACGGAAAAAAGGGAGGACGTATAATCTCGTCCTCCCTTTGTCGATTTGGCCAATACCCACTAGAGGTTTGCAAAACCCAGGTTGCTGAAATCAAAACCAGTCTTGGACCTCAGCAATTGCGACCAGACTTGCATCGACATGGTAAGCACCTCGTTACATTCGGCCTTTTGGCTAGTGCTCAAAGAGGACGTAGTGTAAGGCTTCCTCCATGTTAGGGAGTCACCGAGCTGATACGAATTCTTGCTAAGTTTTGCCTCAGCGAAAAACTTAGTCTCGAGTTCGCGTCGATATTTAAGCTCAGGACTGCTTCCAGGAACGAGGTTCATAAACAGCGAACCCTGTCTCATGTCTACGGTGGCATCATCGACATAGCACTCAAACTGCAGAGTCCCATCGCTGATAACCCTAACGGCACAACTGTACCGCATGGAATCATGCCATCCGCTCGTGGATATCTTTCCGTTCTCCCCTGCAGCCTTTACGGCATCTGCAACCGTGGAGTCAGAAACAACACCCCATGCCTCAACATCAATTCCGATGTTGATCACGCTCGAATTATGAGTGTTGGTCAATTTGATAACAGCCTCGCCAGGAATCAGGCCCTCAATCAGAAGAGTGCGTTTGCCATTGGCCCAAGACGAAATCCACGTGGCCTTCGCGACGGCAGGATTGGAACTCGAAACATTCACTTCACCCTTGCCGGTGAAGGTAATTACCGAAGTTATGTCCCCTTCCGCAGGAAGAACCGCAGAACCCAAAGTGGAATCAAACACCACAGCAGGCTTTGCAGCGGCCTTCACGGTGACCTTGCACTTGAACTTCTTCTTCTTGTACTTGGCGGTGATGGTGGCCTTGCCGGGCTTCTTGGCCTTCACGACGCCCTTCTTGCTGACGGTTGCCACGGACTTCTTGCTCGAGGACCACTTGACCTTCTTGGCCTTGGCGCCCTTCACCTTGAGCGTGCACGACTTGCCCTTGACGAGCGTGACGGACTTCTTCGAGATCGACGCCGCGTGGGCCTGGCCCACGGCCGCGGGCGAAAGCGACGTGGCGGCCAGCAATCCGAGCGCGAGTGCCGCCGTCACCAGCGCGGTGACGAGCAGGCGTGCCGGCGCCCTTCCCTTCGTGGTTTCCATGATGTCCTCCTTCCTCGCTGCGCAGAGATGCGCCCCTTGGGGGAAGGCTACGCTCTCAAGGAGACACCCTCCCCTACTGCTATCACACGACATCTACCCACCCGAGGAACACATAACCAGAGATGAACGACCAGGGGCCGCAGGGTCCCTCTCGCATAGATAGAAGCTCTTGCTTCGTGTGACTTACTTACAGTGTAAGGGAGGACCTATGGGAATTTCTCACAATTATAGGAATGGTCATTGCATTTCGTTCAAAACTGGAAACTAGATTGGTCTCCCCAATCGTGTGTCACCTAAATCCCAGGGGAACCGAAGATTCCACAAATCACGACAGCTTGCCAGGGTGGATGCCGAGCGGCCAGACCGCCCGCGAGAAGCCAGCACACCAGCTGAGCGAATCCTCTTTCCTGAATTCCAGCGAGGCATACGTATCAAACTAGGCTCGACACAGCAAAAGAAAAAGGACCCTTTCGGGTCCTTCAAGAATCAAACTGGCGGGATGTACGAGACTCGAACTCGCGACCTCCGACGTGACAGGCCGGCGCTCTAACCAACTGAGCTAACACCCCACTGTGGTGATTGCTGAAGCAGAAAGCTGGCGGGATGTACGAGACTCGAACTCGCGACCTCCGACGTGACAGGCCGGCGCTCTAACCAACTGAGCTAACACCCCATGTGCTGCGACAGCGAAGATGAGTATACGGCATTGGAAAAACGATGCAAGGGGTTATTTCGATTTTTTCCGAAAAGATTTCCCGCCCATCTTGTCGCCTCCTGCCATGACGGAAAAGCCCTTGCCGCCCTTCTTGGCAGATTCCCCGAGGACAGTATCCGATACCTGAGAAGAAGAGCCCTTAGCCCTGAAGATGCCCTTGCCAGAACCCAAGGCAGTGCTCAAGACGGCATTGGCCACAGGGCGAGCATTCTTCGCGACAGTCTTGCCTATCTTTGCCACACCAGGCACCACAACAGAAGCCACAGCTTTGGTAGTAGGCTGTTTGGCGACGGCGGCAGCAGCGTGCATCACGTTATCGCGCGTATGACCTACAACCGACGCAAGGCCCGCAGCATCCCCACCGTGCTCGAAGTAATCCAGGGCAGCACGTCCAATGGCCTGCGTGCCAGCAAAGCCCATGGCGCCCTTGATGGCCCAGCCACCAACAGGGACAATGCCCGCCACGTTGCGCGCAATGCCCCGACAAACGAAGCCCCCGCCCAAAACCGCCAGCAATTCCTTGATGCGATTGGCCTCAAGCGGCTGACCGTAGGCGGCAGCAATCTGCAGAACCATCTTCATCTGGTTTGCGGTCATCAAAGGCATGTCAGCACCAGGAACGAAGGCAGCAACGCCAATACCAGCGTTCTGCACGGCGGTGGCGTTAATGGCGGCATATGCCAGAGGTCGACGCATGAAGGGATACGCAATGCTGAATGCCAGATGCTTTTCCCTGGGAAGGCGTTCAGCCATCCAGGAGCCAATACGATCAGCCAGGTCGCCCTTGATGTCCTCGTCAAGCGCCTCGTTGTTTGCGGGCGCAATTACGTCAGCGGAATCAAGAGAATGACCCTGGTCCTTGGCAATCTGAAGCACACGAGGACCCGATTCGGCAACCACAAGAACCAAGGTTCCCTTTTCACGGAACGAAGAGCTTACCTCGCCCACCTTTGCGCCTTCGCCAGCCGCAACCACGACTAAGTCCACGTCAACATCGGAATTCACCATCATGGTAGGGAAATAGCCAACCATGAGTCGTGAGTTGACAGACTCGCTGCTGAAGCCCGAACGAACAAATACCTGAAAGTCGGGTGATGCGGACTCGTCAATCATGACCAAAACGGAAACGGGCGTCTTGCGAGCCTTGTCGATGTCTATGGCGGCAGTCAGGACGTCCTTGATGTTACTGACGGGAACGTTCATGCCCTCCCCTTTCGAAGCTATTGGGTCTGCAAGGCCTCAAAAGGTGCAGACGCAAACAATCACGACGAGGGGCAAACACCCCTCGCTCTAGGACTCAGGCGTCCTAGTGGCCATTATGTACCCAAACGGAATTGATCAATCCGATTAGGCAGAAATTCATGATCATGAAGGATGTGCCATAACTGATGAAGGGCAAGGGGATGCCCGTAACGGGCATAAGTCCAATGTCCATGCCAATATTCTCGAAGATCTGGAACACCCAGATGCCCACGGCACCCATGACGATCAAGGTTCCAAACAAATCATTGGAACGCAAGGCAATGCCAACGCTCACCGCAATGAGAACCGCATACATGACCAACAAGATCACGGCACCCACGAAGCCGAACTCTTCCGCAAGAACGCAGAAGACGAAGTCGGTAGGAGCTTCCGGCAAGAAGCCCAGGGTTGACTGGGTAGCCTGCATGAAGCCTTTGCCCGTCAGGCCTCCCGAACCAATGGCAATCATGGCCTGCTGCACGTTGTAGCCATCGCCCGATGTATCGACGGTGGAGTCATTCCACACCATGAGTCGGGACATCTGGTAGTCCTTGAGGCCTACATCATGCCCCGCAATGCCGTCCAAGATGGGGTCGGTGACCACAAGCAGGGCAAACAGACCCAGCAGAGCAAATACCGTACCAACCATGAAACGCCAGTTGGCACCACCCATGATCAGGGTAAAGGCAGCAATGACCACGTAGACCAGACCCGTACCAAAATCAGGCTGTGTAAGAATACAGACGAAAGGCACTGCCAGAATGGCAACGACCTTCACGTATTCGCGCAAGTCGTCCAGCCTGCCGCCATAGCGTGCCATAACCGAAGCGCACAAAAGGACGACCAAAACCTTGGCGAATTCACCAGGCTGCAGCTGAGGCAAAGGACCGATCTTGATCCAGGAAGTAGCACCCTTGTTGGTAACGCCGATGAAGGGAAGGTGCGGAGATATCAACAGCACCACAATCAGGATAAGGAACAAGGTGGTATAACCGCTAAGCACGTGATAATCCAGACGCGAAATACCAATGGCCAAAACCAAGCCAATCAGCACGCCCGAAAGCTGCCTTGCAAAGCTGTAGTCAGCATCTGCCGAAGTGGCTGAAAGCTGAACCAACAAGCCGAAGGCCACCAACAAAGTCAGAATGGCAACAAAGGGGACGTTGATGAACTTGAAGCGCTTCGGCTTTGCCGCACGCACCAGCTCAGGATCCCTCGGCTGAACCGAACTGATCTCATTGAACATCTGGGCCATGCCTTACGCCTCCTCCCCAGACTTCTTGGAATCGCTCGACTTCTTGGTTTTCTTCGACTTCTTCTTGGAATACAGAGAGTCGGTAATTCCCGCTTCGAAGTCGTAGCCCATGTCCTTCAAGACGTCATCGTCGAGCTTGCCCTTTTCGTAGCGCATGACGGCGTCCATGACCTTAGCGGCAACGGGAGCTGCCGTGCTGGCACCAGCGCCACCCTCCTCGATGCAAACGGAAAGCGCATAGCGAGGCTTGTCATAAGGTGCGTACATGGAGAACCACGCAAAGTCGTTCTTGCCAGAAACCTGCGCCGTACCAGTCTTGCCAGCAGCGCTCCAATCGTAACCGCTGAAGATGGGAATGACCGCATCCTCCTCGGTAATCACACCGTGCAAGGCCTCACGCATGGCATTCAGGTTCTCGCTGGATACTTCAGGCTTTGAGGCCTCTTCGGTCTGTTCGGACAGGACTGTGTCACCAATGGAGTTACGGACCTCACGCATGAAGTGAGGGCGCATCAACTTGCCAGAAGCAATAGATGCGTAAGCGCGCGCCTCCTGGACAGGCGTGACCAAGACGTAGCCCTGCCCAATAACCATGTTAGAGATGTCGCCAGGCAGCCACTGTGCTTGCTCGGGTGCGTCCTTGAAGAACTCGGCCTTCCATTCCGGGGTGGGAACACGGCCTTCGGATTCGCCCGAAAGCTCAATGTTAGTCTTGGAACCAAAGCCGAACTCCTTGATGAAGTCCTGCATCGCATCGGTGCCAATGGATTCGCGCTCACGATAAAAGGAGCGAGCGATTTCGTAAAAATAGACGTCGCAGGAGTCGACGATGGCCTGATGCAGCGCAACGGAGCCATGACCCCAGCTTTGCCAGCACTTCTGCGGATAGTCCTTACCAAAGCCCGTCCAAACGCCCGTGCAATTGACGGTGGTGCCTCGATTGACGAAGCCGTAGGTAAGACCCGCCATACCCGTAAATGCCTTAAAGCAGGAGGCGGCAGGGTAGGTGCCGGAAACGACACGATTGAGCATGGGATAACGAGAGGATTCGGTCTGATACTGATTCCAGATGTCCTGCGAGACGCCACCGACAAAGGTCTCAGGCTCATACGTGGGGTAGCTTGCCATGGCAAGAACGCCACCCGTCTCGACGTCCATGACGACAATCGAGCCAGCCTTGCCCGTAGAGCCATGGACCGCCTTGGCCAACTCAACTTCGGCCACATGCTGAACACGAGCGGAAAGCGTGAGATAGAGGTCGTTGCCCTTGGTGGGGTCGGTTTCGCTGACAACCTCCTGGATTACACCTGACGCATTGGTGACCAACACTCGCTGACCATGGTCACCTGCAAGCAGATCGTCATAGGCGGACTCGACACCAGCCTTGCCAACAGCGTCGCCCATCTCAATGTCGCGGCCCTTCGAGACGTTCTTCAAATCATCGCTGGACGCCGTACCAGCATAGCCCAGGACATGAGCAGCCAGAGAGCCATGGGGATACGAACGGGTGGTGCGCACCTGAGTAACCACACCCGGAAAAGAGTCGACATGCTCATTGATGTAGGCAATGTTACGAAGGGAAACGTCGCTTGCGACAACACGCTGGCTCTGCGCACCACTGGAAAGATCCAGAATGCGATTGCGTACCACATTGTACGGAATGCCCAAAAGCGACGAAAGGCGCAAGAGTACATTTGGATTGTCTGCTACGTCCGCATCCGCCAACACCGTGAGCACCTGACGATTGGTGACAAGCGCAATGCCCTCGGCATCGTAAATAACGCCACGAGGAGCAGGCGTTGAAACGGTAGTGTAGAGGTTCTTTTCGGCCTGGCGCTGATAGTCGCTACCCGAAATGACCTGCACGGTAAAGAGCTTACCCGCAAGGGCAGCAAGGGCAGCACCAGCCAAAACGCCGATAGCCACGAAACGCGAACGGAGGCCATCGCCCGAAGCCGCAGAACCCGAATGGGAATGCGCCGCAGGCATATGGGACGAAGCCGTCACCTTGGGAGTCTGCGCAGCGACACCCACAGAAGAGATTGACTTCACGTTCAGCTTGCCTTTGCGTGCGCCATCAAAGCCAGAACCCGAACGCTTACGCAGATATACGAAGATGGCCACCGCAGAGATGACCAAGATCAACAATGTGACAAGAATTGCCGTCAGCATACATGAATCCTAGTGAAAACGCTGGTTGCCGACAGTGCCGGTCTTAGTAGACCAAGCGTCACCAGACGTGCTCTGACCCAGTCCAAGCTTGGTGAACACGAAGTAGTAGACAGCACCGATAACGCTATCTGCGACAACGGCAGGCAAGCAAGATTGCAAGAAGAAGTCGAGGGGCGAACCCTGGTAGCCCAAAAGCAGCAGGGCGACAAGCTTCAAAAGCTCAATGGCAAAGCACGTGACAACAATTGCAATGGCAGGCATAACGAAGCTTGACTTGTCCAGCACCTCGAAAAGCGAACCAAGCAGGGCTGCCGCAATGAGCAGAAGCAGCGAGCTCAAGCCTACTGGCGTAGACATCAGGAAATCGGCAAGCAAGCCAATTACGAATGCGTAGCCATAGCAGGAATCGGGATTGCGCAGAATGGCAAGAACCACCACAAGGGGCAAAAGAAAGCTCGGAACAGCGGAGCCAAGAGGAAGGACCGGCGCCACAACCACCTGAAGAACCAGGGCAACGACACAAGCTATGGGTAAAACGAATCGTTCGGACATATCACTCCCCCATCCTAGTTGGAACCTGCGTCGCTGGAATCAGAGCCAGATCCCTCTGCCGAAGAAGAACCGTCGCTCGAATCAGCTGAATCAGCCGAATCGGCCTTCGAGGAAGCGGACGACTTGGAATCAGGTGAGGAAGCCTTGCTCAACGCAGAGGGATCAACCTTCTTCACCAAAGAAGAATCCGAAGTAGCGTCTTTGTCCATCGAGATGACGATAAGCGCCTCTGCCACGTTGTCGAAGTTCGCATTAGGGGTGACCACGATGGTGCGCGTCGCATCGCCCTGAGCTTGTGTGACCTTTGAGACCGTGCCCACAACCAAGCCACGGTAATAACCGCCACCAATACCGGACGTAATGACTGCGTCGCCTTCCTTTACGTCAACCGTTTCGTCAATGCCATCAAGCGTAAGAGTGCCATCGACCGAGCCAGCAAGGATGCCCTCAGCACGAGAAGACTGCAACATGACGGAGACACCACTCTGAGCATCGGTGATCAAACGTACCTGACAGCTCACGGGGGTCACGGAGATTACCTGACCGATAACGCCCGTTGAGCCCATGACAGGCAGACCCGCCTTCACACCAGAATTGCTACCAGCATCAAGAGTGATGATTTTGTTATAGGAATCGGCTGAATACGCAACGACACGTGCAGCAACGGACTTGAAGCCGTATGCATCAGAAAGACCCAGCAGCGACTCGAGGCGCTGTGCCTCCTGGCGATACTCTTCGAGCTCGACCACCATCTGAGATAGGGTTGCATTGTTCTCGCGCGTCTGGCTCAAGCTTGCGTCGCTTGCCGTAAGGTCCTCGACCGACGTACCCGCAGATGCCGCCAGCGAACCAACGGACGCTCCTACCGACGACAAAGGGGAAGACACGGCAGACGTGGTGGACTGCAACGAGTGCAACGGCCCACCTTCGTCTTCGCGCGAATATACGATTACCAGAACGAGCGAGACCACCAGAAGAAGGGCCAGCAAGGCCTTTCCCCCAAGTTGGCCACCGAACTGGAACTTTTGATCAGGAAATTTCAGGGCCACTTGTGATCATCCGACCTTACTTGGAACGCATCAGAACTTGCTTCAGGGCGGTAGGTGTCTCCAGCACCTTCAGGCAACCAGAAACCACGTTAGTCAACGCCGTTTCGCTGGTCCACACGGGAATCTCCAGCTGCTGAGTGAGATAGCGGTCCAGGCCGGAAAGCAGGCCGCCACCACCCGTGAGCAGAATGCCGTTGGAAATGATGTCAGAGGCCAAGTCAGGGTTGGTCTTCTTGAAGGTTTCCTTAATGTGGAGAACCATTTCGTCGATGGGGGCCTGAAGGGCATCACGCACGTCTTCAGACTGGATCGTAACTTCCTTGGGCTGATCGGTAATCAGGTCCTGGCCGGAAATGATCATGTCACGCTCACGACCGTCCTCAAAGGGAAGGATGGAGCCGATCTTGATCTTAATGACCTCGGCGGTACGCTCACCGATCTTGATGCCCAGAAGGTCACGCAGGTGAATGGCAATGGCTTCGTCAAGCTTGTTGCCCGCAAGACGCAGGGAGCTTGACGTCACGATGCCACCCAGGGAGATAACGGCGACCTCAGTAGTGCCGCCTCCGATGTCGACGACCATCGAACCCGTAGGTTCGGTGACGGGGAGATCAGCACCCATGGCAGCAGCCATGGGCTCTTCGATGAGGTAAGCCTGACGGGCGCCCGCCTGAATGGTTGCCTCGAAGACCGCACGCTTTTCGACGGAGGTTGCACCGCAGGGGATGCACACGACGATGCGGGGCTTGGGCTGCCAGGGGTAGCGATGAGGGGCTGCCTTGTTGATGAAAGCCGAAAGCATGGCCTCAGTGACGTCATAGTCAGCAATGACGCCATCATGCAGGGGGTGCTCGGCCGTAAAGGTATCAGGGGTATGGTTGATCATGTTCTTGGCTTCGGTACCAACGGCAAGAACGCGATTCGTGTTGCGCTCGAGGGCAACGACGGAAGGTTCGTTGATGACGATGCCCTGACCGGTGATGCCCACCAGGGTATTTGCGGTACCAAGGTCAATGGCCATATCGTACGAAGCCGAATTGGTGGCATTGCCTAGGAAATCAAGAAACGACATGCAACAGTCCTAACAGTTTGTTATGCGACCTAGAATTCTATCATACGGACTCAACACTACAGGAAATCTGCATTCGCTTCAAAAGCTCAAGCCCAAAACATCAAGAAGAGCCACCCCGGAGACTTGACGCCTCAGGGATGGCCCCAAAAAAAGACGACCAGCTGAAGGCGTCTTTTTGCAAAAGCGAGACTAGGCGCCGAAGAACACGCCGATCTCGCGCTCAGCGGACTCGACGGAGTCGGAGCCGTGAATGACGTTCTCGTCGACGGTCAGACCGAAGTCGCCACGGATGGTGCCAGGGGCAGCCTCAGCGCAGTTGGTAGCACCCATGAGCTTGCGCATGGTGGCAACAGCGTTTTCGCCGGAAACGACCATCTTCACGACGGGACCAGAGGTGATGTAGGAAATCAGGCCATCATAGAAGGGCTTGCCCTCATGCTCAGCGTAGTTTGCCTGTGCCTCCTCGGGGGTGACCATAGCCAGCTCCATGCGCTCGATGGTCAGGCCAACGCGCTCGATGCGAGTGATGATCTCGCCGATGTGGCCGTTCTTGACGCCGTCGGGCTTGATCATGTTGTAAGTCTTCTCGATTGCCATGTTCGATTCCTTTCGATAGTGCTTCTCACAAAGCGTCATGCATGACGCAACATGGATTGAATGAATGGACCTTGATCCCACGGGGCACTCGGCGAACGTCTCATGGGAAGAGCGACCCTAGCTCTGCTGGCTGGCGAAGTTGAAGCTTGCGCCGTTGACCTTCCAGCCTGCGCCCTCGCGGACCAGGTTGATTTCGTAGTTTACCTTGGCGCCACCTTCGGCCGTTGCCTCGACGTAGACCTTAGCGGTGGTCATGGTAACGGAATCACCCTTGATGGTTGCCGTGGTGTCAGACACCAAGGTGTCAGCAATCTGCTTGCGAGCATTTTCGTCAAGGCTGCTGGCATATACGTCTTCAGATGCAGGGTTGGACATCAGGTCGGTGACAACCTCTTCCTTGGAGGGGAAGCCAATGCCCTGCGTGACCACAACGGCAGCACCAGCAATGGCCAGAACAATCACGATAAGCAGCACAATGAAGAACTTGAGGCAGCCACCACGACGCTTCTTCTTCATGGCAACCTGACCCCAGTCCTCGAATTCGGAGGGGGTGGTAGCAGTGGTGGGGTCGAAGAAGCCGCTTTCGGAGGGATCCTGAACGGCCTGCATGACGGTGGTTGCTTGAGCGGATGCATCGACATCCTGCAAGGGCATGCCGTCAGCAGGAACGTCTAGTCCAGAAAGGTCGTTTTCGGGCTCAGACTCTTCGACTTCCTTCACGCCTGCAGCAACAGCAGCCACGGCGCGCTGATAGTCAACGTTGGCGGCGTCGTTGAAGACGTAGGTCTTGTCTGCCAGCGCGGTCTCGAAGGCACGAACGGCCTTTTCGTTCTTGCCAGCAGAGACGTAGGCCTGACCCATGTTGGCGAAGAGCTTGTTACGCGTCGAGGGAGCCATCTCGAACTGGAGGGCGCTTTCGTAGGAAGCGACAGCGTCCATAGGACGATTCAGAGCCATGAAGCACACGCCCAGGTTAAGCAGTGCGCGGGTGGGGTCAGGATTGCGCTCGTCAAGGGCGGCAGTGCGGAATGCGGCGCCAGCCTCTGCGGACTTGCCGAGCTTGAGGAGAGCATTGCCCATGGCCTGATGAGCCTTGAAGGGCATGGGATACTTGTCGTCGTCGATGGCCTTCTTGAAGTAGTCGACGGCATCTTCGTAATCATGCTGGGAGGCATAAACCATGCCCAGGTTGTAATTGACGGCACCGATGGAGTCATAGTCCTTGTCGAAGCCAGCCTGGGTGTAGGCGCGAATGGCCTCTTCGGGGTCATGAAGCTTGACCAGGCAGTTGCCGATCTGGTGATACAGCAAACCCATCTCGCCGGGCTCCAGGGGGTTTTCGCCATCCTGCAGGCATTCGGTGAACTGGGAGAGAGCGGACTCGTAGTCCTTGCTCACATAGGCACCGCGCGCCTTCTGAAAGAGCTCGTTATTCATAAAGGTGAGATTCCTCTCTTGGGCCTTGTTGCCAGGCCCAGGCCTATTCATGCGTCCTTCCCCGATGCGAATCCGCCACAGGGCTGAACTGACGGGACATATGGCATGACCCGATAAAGGTAACTGGTGCCCTCGACAGGATTCGAACCTGCGACTTTCTGCTCCGGAGGCAGACGCTCTATCCCCTGAGCTACGAGGGCTTAACGAGATATTTTATACGTTAAGATTGCCTTTACGCAATTCAACACAAAAGACGTGGCAACCTTTCGGACCCCATAGCTTAACACGCTAACTGGGAGCTTTGTCGGTTAGCACGTGACGAAGACAGGATTCCACCTTGACCGAAACGCTCACTATTACCGGCCTCTCACACGGATCACGGGCCATCGCCCACACTGCCGAAGGAAAGGTCGCCTTTGTTTCGGGGGCCTTTCCCCAAGACGTGGTCGAAGCCGAAATAACAAAGGAGACCAACTCCTTCGTCGAGGCCCGCACCACCAAGATCCTTGAGCCATCTCCCCTGCGCGAACGCCCCGCCTGCCCCCATGCCGGTATCTGTGGCGGCTGTCCCTGGATGGGGCTTTCCTACGATGCCCAGCTCGAAGCAAAACGCACCGATGTGGTTAACCAGCTCTGCCGCGTGGGCGGCGTGCCCCGCGAACAAGCGGAAGAGCTCGTTGCACCCGCCGTTGGCTCCAAGCGCCAGATGGGCTACCGAAATAAACTGGAACTCGCTGCCTTCCAGGACGCTCGCGGCCACTTCCAGCTCGGCTTCCACGAGCAGGGCAGCGCCAACTTGGCCGCCCCCAAGACCTGCCCCGTGGCGGCGCGCGGCATCGAAAAGGCACCTGGGGCCCTACGTGGTGCGCTTTCGTTCCTTTCCCGCTCGGGCGACCTGGGCATCTTCCGCGTTGGCGTTCGCCACAGCCTGCGCACCAAAGACACTGAGATCGCCCTGTGGACCACACCCGGTCCCTTCCCCCGCGCACAGGTGGCCAAAACCCTGGGCGATGCACTCAAGTGCACCAGCATCGTGCGCGTAATGGCCGACCCCGGTCGAGCACGCAAGGTAAAGGGCGTCGAGCGCCTTTCGGGCAAGGGCTGCTGGGAAGAACAGCTGGGCGACTTCAGATACCTGATTAGCGCCCCCAGCTTCTTCCAGGTAAACACCGCTCAAGCCGAAAAGATGATCAAGCTGGTAATTGACGGCTTGGACCTTGGCGAAGACGACGTGGTAGCCGACCTGTACTGCGGAGCCGGAACCTTTACGCTGCCCCTGGCCGACTATGCCGATGAGGTGTTTGCCGTGGAGTCCGCCGCCTCGTCAGTGCGCGACCTGCGTCGCAACCTGGAAACGAACGGAACCTGGGCAGAGGTCATTGGCGGAGATTCGGCGCGTGAGCTTCCTTTGCTTGGGCATCTCGACGCATTGGTGGTCGACCCTCCGCGTGCCGGCCTAGCCAAAGGCGTAGCGGAAAGTATCGCAGAGGCCGGCCCTGAAAAGCTGGCCTACGTCAGCTGCGACCCCGCCACCTGGGCCCGCGACATCGCACGCCTGCGCAACGTGGGCTACGAGCTGATCAGCGCCACACCGGTAGACCTGTTCCCTCAGACCTACCATATCGAGACGGTTTCCATCTTGAAGAAGATGAAGTAACAATTTGCTAGTTCAGACTCCCTAATTAGAAGGCGCCACGCAGCCAAATCTGCGTGGCGCCTTCTTGCTTTACGCCAATAAACTCCGACGGACTATTTGTCCTTCGCACAATCACCGAAAGAGGAGCTAGAACTCCAAGGCCATGAGACGAGCCAGCGCCACACAGTAGATGACGAAGGCCTGCTTGAGCGTTTCTTCAGATACGCCTTCGTCAGGACCATGCATACCACCCACCCAGATGGGATTCTGCTGGTGCGGGAATTCGGGCCCAAAGCTTGCCGCATGGGTAAACTCACGCGCATAGGTGCCGCCACCCATGGTGAAGGCCTGTGCGCTTTTACCCGTCACGTCGCAGTAAGCCGAAAGCAAAGCCTGAATCTCAGGGGAAGAGGCGTCCACCAGGAAAGGCTCCTGATACGAAACATCCTTCACGCACGCATCAACGGTAGCGGCAACCCGAGCAAGCCGCTCCTCCAATTCCTTCGCAGAAATGCTTGTGGGATAACGAATGTCGATGCTCTGGAACAGGCAGCCATCCTCAAAAGAAACAACGCCACCAACCAAGGTCAACGCACCAAAGTCATCATCTTGAGCAGCGCAATCCACCGAAGCGCCTGTCGTGTCCGCAAGCAGGCGAGACTCAAGCTCCAAGAAGGACCGCTCCGCATCGGAGAGGGGCGCAAATTCCAGGAGATGCTCAACGATCAACCCTATGGCATTAACGCCACCTTCGGGAAGAGAAGCGTGTGCACTTTTGCCTACTGCCTTCAGGCGAAGCAATCCCTTTCCCGCCCCTTCGACGGACACTTGATTTGTCGACGGAACGGAATCCGCGGAAGCCCTGATAACGCATTCCGCCAAGCCAGGAACCGCATTCGAGGCCACACCGCCATCGAACGAAGTGATGCAACCATCAAGCTTGGCCGACACTAAGGTCGCATCGAAGTGTCCCTTTTCGCCATGGCAGACGGGGAATTCCGCGTCAGGGGAAAACAGGAAGGCGGGGTCGGGCTGTACGGCACGATAGTAGGGAACGTCGCCCATGCCACATTCCTCGTCGGCACCGAAGATGAAGCGCACCGTATAGGGCAGTTCGTCAGAACCAAACAAGTCGGGCGCATGCTCCTTCAGAAAGCGAACTGCATGCAAAGCCACCACGCTAGGCCCCTTGTCGTCGATGACGCCACGGCCCAGCAGGTAGCCATCCTTACGTGTCAACTCAAACGGAGGGACCGTCCAACCAGGACCGGCAGGAACGACATCCATGTGGCCAATGATGCCAATCTGCGTCCTGCTTTCGCCCTCCAGGTCGGCATAGCCAATACGCCCATCAAGGTTCACCGCCCTGAAGCCAAAACCATGCGCCAAGGAAAGCCCAGCCTCAAGCGCAGCCGCCGGTCCCGGTCCCCACGGCCTACCAGCTGATTCATCAGCCTTATCCGCTTCCTTAAACGAAGGGATGCGAACTAGGTCCTCGATATCGGCAACCATATCTTCCCAATGCGCAGCCAAATAGTCCTGTGCCAAATTAAGAACAGTCAACCAGATCATCTTCATACCTACCCATCTTCTGCATTAGCGCAAAACTAAACAACATGTGCATACAAGACGAATTAATTAAGACTATATGTGGACATATTTATCATGCTCCACCCAGCCATCCATACGAAAGGGCTTCCAGGCAAACACTGGAAGCCCTTTTCAAAAAGCTAATTCAGCCACCGCGGAACAATGGAACCCATCAGCAAACAGAGAATCTATCGTGCAGATTCCTGGCGGTCGACGAGCTTGCTGATGCGGTCAGAATACTCAGGATTTTCGATGCCTGCTTCGGCAAGGTCAAGAACCTTGGCGTCGCCCCACAGGGACTCCAGGCGATAGTACTCACGGGTCTCGGGCTGGAACACGTCAACGACAACATCGCCATAATCAAGAAGCTTCCAACCAGGGTCGGTGTTTCCCTCTCGATGATTGGGCTTCACATTCAGCTTTTCGATCAGTTCGTCTTCGATGTTGCTAGTGATAGCCTCGACTTGAGGATTGTTGCGACCAGATACGATGACGTAGAAGTCCGTGACATCCACGATCTCTCGAACGTCAAGAATCATGATGTCAAACGCCTTGCGCTCGTCAGCAGCGCGAGCTGCCTCCAGAGCGATTTCCTTGGAAGAAATTTCAGCCATGAAAGACCTTTCACTTCAGTTTCAACAACAGGAGCACCGAAAACCTCGCGCTCCTTGCCCAAACACGAGCCAGCCATGAACCCTAAGACCCAAGAGGGATCAAGCCATAGGATCCCGCTACGAGCTCCTGAGCCATTTACAGCAAATGCTCAATATACCAGTTCCACACGGCAACCGAGTCACGGTTCAAAGGAAGTCCCGAATCCAAGACGTACACCAGGCCCTCTTTGAGCACCTGGAAGAACAGGTCCTCAAGCGACAGGATGCCAATCTGCTCATACAACTCACGATATACCGCAACCTTATGACCGGGCTCCAGCTTGTCGGCGCAGAACACGACCATATCAAGCGGGGCCATATCGGGTGCGCCCACGGTGTGTCGCTCGATGGACTGGAACACCGGAGTGCGAAGCACGGGATACTGATCGCGCAGAACAGCTGCGGCCGTAGGACCATGCAAAATCCAAGGCATGCCAGCAACTACATCAGCATCGATGTCGAGCGAATACTGGGAAACGCGGCGCACCAGTGCCTCATAATTCAGTGACTTGTCCCAATCGTGCAGCAGACCAGCGATGCGCGCTTGGGGAATGTCGAGACCATAGGCTTCGGCCATCTTTACGCAGGTATCTGCCACGGCCAAAGAATGCTTGAAACGAGAAGGCTTCGTTCGCTTTTCGAGCAAGTCACAGAAGAAGGCATAGTTCTCGTCGGAATAGGGGTTGCTCGGATTAGGCAGGGTACCACGGCTGGGCTCAAGCGCAAAAGCTGAAAGCTGCGCAGCTGCGCACTCCTTTTCCACCCGTCGTGCCATACGCTCTTCTTCGGCGGTGCGCTCAGCTTCCAAAACAGCAGCATTTTCTGGGTAGGCAATCTGTTTCGA
>JAUNOE010000069.1 GCA_030537255.1 Coriobacteriia bacterium | reverse complement strand
AGAGGAATCTTCTCCGGATTAGACTCATACCGCGAATAGGTTGCCAGCGGGATGTCCATTGCCGAGGCAAATTCCTTCGCCGTCTTGTATCCTGCCGCCTTTCGCAACTCTTGCAATGCGCTTGCCACTACTCTGCCCCCTCACGCATGCCACTCAGGCATGCCATTTTCACCTGAGCGTCATGCGCTCAATTGCTGCAAAGAATATCACCAAGCAAGATATTTTCAGTACGAAATCCCATATAGAGCGCATTTTTTCATTATGTGCGGCATTATTCAAATGTTTAGACAAACCTACCGGTGACGCTTTCCTTGCAGGCGCGCACTTCGTCCTGGGTTCCGCTGATGACGATGCGGCCACCTTCTTCACCACCACCCGGACCCATGTCGATGAGATAGTCGGCACTGCGAATAACGTCCAGGTCGTGCTCGATGACCACCACCGTCGCACCGTTGTCAATCAGGGTATCGAACACCCCAAGCAGGGTCTCCACATCCCTGGGATGCAGCCCAATGGTTGGTTCGTCGAAAACAAAGACGGTATCGGCTTGGTTGCGGCCCATTTCGCTGGCAAGCTTCAGACGCTGGGCCTCGCCACCCGAAAGCGAAGGCGTTTCTTCGCCAAGCGTCAAGTAACCTAGGCCCAGGTCGCATAGGGTATCGAGCTTTGGCTTGACAGAATTCAGGTGACGGCAATACCGAGCAGCTTCGCTCACGTCCATGCTCATAAGCTCAGGAAGAGAGTGCTCCTCGCCTTCCTTGTTGGCATAACGGATTGCGCTCGCCTGCTTCGCATAGCGCGAACCGTGGCACTCGGGACAGGGGACGTTCACGTCAGGCAAGAACTGAACATCAAGAGAGATGGTTCCCGTTCCGTCGCAGGTGGGACAACGCAAGCTTCCCGTGTTGTAGGAAAAGTCACCAGCCTTATAGCCCAGGCGCTTTGCCTCTGCAGTTCTTCCGTAGGTCCTGCGCAACAAGTCATGAACGTTGGCATACGTCGCCACCGTAGAACGAACATTCGCGCCAATCGGCGTTGCATCGATAAGCTTGACGTGGTTGATGCCCTCCGCTTCGATTTTTACGACATGCTCGGGCAAGCGCTTGTCATAACAAAGCGACTCAAGAGCCGGAACCAAACTCTCCAGAACCATCGTGGTCTTGCCAGAACCGGAAACGCCCGTAATGGCAGTAAGGCTGTGCCGGGGAATGTCCACAACGAGAGGCGCCACCGTATGGATGGTGCTTGTTTCCATATGGATGAAACCACCAGTGGCGTCTCCCACCCCGCCCTTGTTTTGACGAGACGCATGCGAGCCCGCCAGGTAGGGACCAATCACGGAGCGCGCGCTTTCCTTGATTGCATCAATCGTGCCCTCAGCAATCACGGTACCGCCCCTGGCTCCCGCGTCAGGACCCATTTCAATCAGCCAATCGGATTCCTTGAGAATTTGCGTGTCATGGTCAACGAGCAAAACAGAATTGCCATCCCGAACCAGGTCACGCATGACGCCATTGAGCCCAACGATATTTGCGGGATGCAAGCCAATGGAGGGCTCGTCCAAGACATATAGCACGCCCGTGGTTCGGTTGCGTACTGCACGGGCAAGCTGCATGCGCTGGCGCTCACCCGTCGAAAGCGTCGACGAAGCGCGGTCCAAGGTCAGATAGCCCAATCCAAGCTGCATCAGCCGCTCAGCTATCTCCAAGTAGGATTCGCAAATGCTTTGAGCCATGTCGCACATTTCCTCTGGCATGGCAGAGGGTACCTTGGCCACCCAGGCTACGGAATCCTTCAGCGTCATCTGGCAGGCCTCAGCAAGAGACAATCCCATCAGCCGAGGCGCACAAGCCTCCGCAGACAGTCTCGAGCCCTGGCATTCAGGGCAAATACCCTCCATTAAAAAGCGCTCAACGCGCTTCATGCCCTTTTCGTCCTTTGCCTTGTTGAGCGCATTGAGCACGGTTGCCGTTGCGCTGTAGTAAGTAAAGTCCAACTCGGTGGCCGCCGTCGCGTCCTTGCCCTTCGGAACGTAGAAGATGTGCTTCTTTTCCATGGGGCCATCGAAGACGATTTCCTTCTCTTTATCAGTAAGATCACGGAAGGGAACGTCGGTACGGACCCCCATCTCTCGACAGACGTCCGTCATCAGCGACCACATCAAGGACTTCCACGGCGCAACGGCACCTTCGTCGATGGTCTTGCTTTCATCGGGAACCAAGGCGGAACGATCAACGGTCCTAACGATGCCCGTACCACCACAGCAACGACAGGCGCCAGCCGAATTAAAGGCAAGGTCCTCAGCAGCCGGCGCATAGAAATGCTCACCGCATTTATCGCAAACCATTTCGCCGTTCATTGCGGCCACATTGATGCTCGGCGCCAGGTAGTGGCCATTCGGGCAGCGATGGTTAGCCAGACGTGAAAACATCAGGCGCAGACTGTTGAGCAATTCCGTTCCCGTACCAAAGGTCGAACGGATGCCGGTCACGCCGGGACGCTGACGAAGCGCAAGCGCGGCAGGCACGAAGGAAACCTCGTCCACATCGGCACGCGCTGCCTGGGTCATACGCCTTCTTGTGTAGGAAGAAAGGGACTCCAGATACCTTCTCGAGCCTTCCGCGTACAGCACGCCCAAGGCAAGCGAGCTCTTGCCCGAACCGGACACACCCGCAATGCCAACGATCCCATTCAGAGGAATATCCACGTCCACGTTCTTGAGATTGTGCACGCGGGCCCCGCGAACCTTGATCTTGCTGGGCCTATGGTCCGTGCTCATACAGGTACCTCCAAGGTGTCGAGATCGCTTCAGCATTTTTTTGGGGGGGTGCGTTGCGGCGCCTATTCGACCTGTCCTATTCGTCTTCTTCGCAGGATTGGATCGAGGTGTTCAACCAATCACTGTCGGGCCGGCAAATAAGCCTTGCGTTGTTGTACGCCATCTTCATGGTGAGAATCGTCTGACCAATGTAGGCTCCCGACTCCATCAGCTCAACTACAAGAGCGACGTCTGGCTGCCCATCCTCGGTAAGATCCAGCGGCAACAGCAAACTCATGGAATCCCCTGTTGGGAAGAAGGCAGGAACAGCCGTCCTGAAGTTCCATTCGACGCGCTTCTGGGCCAGCTTAATGGCATCGTCCAACCTATTTATGAGCCTACGCTTGATGCGTGCATCATCCTCGACTATTTCACGCAAGCTATCGTAGACACGCTTCTTTGCATCTTCGTCTTGGGCTTGATCCAGCTTTTCCAAGGCATCCATCGCCAAGTCGGAGCCCCGAAGCTCCTCGGCAAGAAAGGCCACCGGCAGACGGTCAATGTTGTCCAGGAGGATATGGTCCACGTCGCGCTGGAGCGTCCGACTGCTGTCAAACAGCAGGTCTTCCTTTCGCCCAACATAGGAAGCCCGTTGAGGCAAAGGGTCAAACGTGGCAACAAGCTTCTTGCCCCACATACGCGAGCCCGCTTTGCAAAACGCCTCAAAGCGCCAGGGCAAACCAAAATCCGAGGGCGAAAAGCAGGCATAGATAGCCTCATACGTGTCGTCAACCAGACCCGTATCGAATGCCGCAATTCCCATCTCGCGATTCTCGAGAACCTTGCCTTCAGACTGCAACCTGTAAAAGGTGTTCGTCAGATAGCTCCGCAGAATCGAATAGGCCCTGTTCTCGCCTTCCGTGCCAAAATCCCACGTCTCATCCAAGGCCATGTCAGAAAGCTTGGCCAGCAGTTCGTTGTAATTACCCAGGTAGGCCCAGTCAGTCAGCGCTCGCCCCGCTCGATTGCGCTGACGAACATAGCTATCCACATAGCAGACATGCCAGGGCAAGGAATCCGAATGCTCAGGGTTGCGGTCGGGCCTCAAGGAAACCTCGATCGGAGTCGCTCCGTCAGAACGAAGAATGCTGATCGGGAAAATGACCTTGCCTTCGTAGTACCTGAGAGCGCGATTCGAAAGAGCAACCTCCCAATCTCGGTCAAGAAGTGAGCCGACGTCGAGGTCTTGCTCGGCGCAGTCCAAGATTTGTGCCGCCCATTGAGGAGGCAGCCCAGCAAACGAGGACAGTTTCCGACCATTGGCCTCAAAATCCGAAATAAGCTCAGTAGGAACAGGGCCTGACTGATAGTCTTTCAAATTCTGAACGCGTTCGATGGCCTTCTGGCCCAAAGGAGGAAACGGAAGAACGGCGACGTATCCCGCACACGCCCGCTCCTGATTTGGAGCCGAGCTGCGAAGCTTCAGGAGACTGACATCGGGAACATAGGAGACCACCCAGGGAAAGCCACCTTCCCTGGAGCTCTTCGAAATTGATAGCTCTACGGCCTCCCCGTTTTCAAGCTGCACATGGGAGGGAAAGCTGATGGTCGCTTCATCAAACAAGCGGAGTGCCCCTTGAACAAAGGCCTCTTTCCAGTCAGCGGCAATTTGATTCATGCAATTGTGCTCGGAACCATAAAGGTCGGAAAGCTTTGCCTGAGCCCAATACGGAACCGCGGCAAAGCTAAGAAGATCTTCCGAGAGCATCTCGCGTAGCTCACCAGGAACGAGCGCTCGCTGGTACTTCTGTGATTTCGCAGCGTGCGAAATCACCTGACGCTGACTTCCGTCAAGTTCGATACGGCCGGTATGCATGTCTCCCATGCGACCCCCCATGGTGTGGCTTTGTTTGCTGACTCGAAGTATATCGATGGGTTCAATGGTAGTTCCTCTGGCTCAAAGACAAGCGCACACCGAAAAAATGAGGAGCAAACCACATCAGCATGGTGGGGGCCAACTTGGCAGACGATGGCTTGGCGCTCCTGCGACCTACTCGTCCCCGTTCGTCCCCGTTCTTCCCTACTAGCATTTCACCAAGCCGCACGATGCTCCAGACATACACAAAGACTAAGCGCGGGCTAGGCAAAGGCAAACACCGTTTTAGGAAATACGACTCAATTTTCTTGACAAATAGACACACGGAAGAACCGAGCAGACGAGCCCCAGGACACCGCCTTCCCTCCAAATCAGCCCTCAAAGGTCTACCTAAAAGAGGGTGAGAGTCAAATTTTGAGACCTCCAGATTTTTGAACGTGTTCATTTTTACAAACCAGTCAACACTGACAAAGCTTCTTGCTTGACATCGAGTGACTATATAAGCCCTGGTCAGAAGGCCTACTTAAAAAGTAGTGAGGGTCCATATTCTTACTAAAACAGGCTTCCTAAACCGTTTGTGATGTTGTTGAACGCATTCACCCATATGGTGTGGACATGGCGTGAGGCAAATCGAGACTTTCTGCAAAACTTCTCTGGGGACACCCCTTACGCTCCAGCCACACGATTCAACAAGGAGGAAATCATGGCTGACTACTTTGGTACCGACACGGTCGTATCCGAACTGCGCGAAGATGGCTTGCTCATCATTCGCATCAACCGCCCCGACATGGCAAATGCCCTGAACGGTGCTACTTCCAAGGCGATGGAAAACATCATGAACAACGCAGAGACTGATCCTGCTGTTCGTGCAATCATCGTCACCGGCACTGGCAAGGTATTCTGCGCTGGCGAGGACCTTTCCGAGCTCTCCGAAGGCGGCGAGTGCCAGACCGTCACCGAACACGGTTTCGGTGGTCTCACTGCTCGTACCTGCTCCAAGCCTGTCATTGCAGCATGCAATGGCTCTGCAGCAGGCGGCGGCATGGAAATCGCTCTCTCCTGCGACATGGTCGTAGCATCTGAGCGCGCAAAGTTTGGCTGCACCGAGGTTGGACTGGGCATCATTGCTTCTACGGGCGGCATCGTTCGTCTCGCTCGCGACATCAACCGCAAGGACTGCATGGAGCTGCTTCTTACCGGAAAGAAGATCATGGCTGCAGAGGCTCAGAAGCTTGGCCTCATCAATTACGTCGTCCCTGCTGAAGAAGTCATGGACAAGGCAATCGAGCTTGCTGAGCAGTGCCTCAAGAATGCTCCTCTGGCTCTGAAGTGGACCAAGTATCTGGTTCACGCATCTGACCAGATGTGCGAAGAGGACGCTATGCGTTATTGCGACGCTGCTTACCGCTTCCTTGAGAAGACGGAAGACGGCATCGAAGGTCCCGCAGCATTCGTTGAGAAGCGTGAGCCTCGCTGGACTGGGCGATAAACCAGTTACGACCCTCCTAAATAAACCCTCCTATTTATTTAGACCCTCCTACTTACTCTCTTTTTCCCTCCTAATGAAAAGGGCGCCCTTACCCGGGGCGCCCTTTTCATATTGTCAGGACTTATCTGCATAGGCCCCACGCACC
>JAUNOE010000068.1 GCA_030537255.1 Coriobacteriia bacterium | reverse complement strand
TGACGCCCCTAAACACGGTAACGCCCTGAGCTCGCGCAGCGACGAGGGCAAGAACGGGAATCTCGTCGATTTCACTCGCAATATGCTGTGGAGGGACTTCGCAGCCAACCAGCTTATCGGTATAGGCGACCTCAATGATGCCCTTAGGCTCCTTGCCTTCAACGCCGTTCGTACGAACCTCGATAGAGGCACCCATACGCTCGAGCGTGCGGACGAACCCGATACGCGTGGGCGCAAGGCTAACATTTTCTACCTGAACGGTACTGCCAGGCTTCAAGAGAGCAGCGCATACGACGAAAGCCGCAGACGAAGGGTCGCCAGGAACATCGACCTCGGAAGCCTTCAGGATAGCTGGACCCTCAACCGAAGCGGAACTTAGGGAGGCGGTAGTCTTGACACCAAACTCGGGCAACATCAGTTCGGTGTGATTACGGGAAGGAGCGGGTTCGTTGACGGTGGTGCAGCCATCCGCACGCGTACCCGCAAGCATGACAGCCGTCTTCACCTGGGCGGAAGCAACGGGTGAATCATAGGTGATGGCCTTGACGCGAGGATTACCTACCACAGTCAAAGGAAGGGTCTCCGCCTCTTCAGGTTCAAAACGCACGCCCATCTTGGTTAGAGGCGTCATGATGCGACGCATGGGGCGCTTGACCAAAGAATCGTCACCGGTCAAGAGAACCCGGATGGGCCAAGGGCCAACAATGCCCATCAAGAGGCGAACCGTGGTGCCGGAATTGCCGCAATCGACAATGCCGTCAGGCTCAGAGGGGCCAGCAGCACCCCAGCCCGTAATTCCGCCCGCAAGCGAACCATCGGCCTGAACCCCAAGGCTAACCTGAGCTCCCAGCTTGCGTGCAGCCGCAATCGAAGACCGCACGTCAGCAGAATCGAGCACCCCCGTCAGACGGCTAGTACCCTCAGCCATTGCCGAAAACAGCACAGCACGATGAGAAATCGACTTATCGCCGGGAACCCTGGTGCATCCGTCAAGTGGACCAGGCAAGGGCTCGAGTAGGCTTAGGTTGTTCATATCACTCATGATCTTCAGCCTCCTTGGCAAACAGGGGATTGAACGAAACGCGATAGCCAGCACGGATGAGCTGGAGGGACAACTTGCCCACATCGCCTTCGTCGGTCAAAACGAGCGAAAGCACTGCCGTGGACGAAGTAACGTGGTCGATTTCGATGGACTGAATGTTGCAGCCCACCTGGCTCGCGATAGTGGTAACCTCCGCAACGACGCCCTTGCGATCCGAAAGGGGCACCCTGACCTCAAGCAAATCCTCAGAAGCGGGAATCCACTTGGCAGGAAGCGCACGACGAGCCTTGGCCGCACGCTCCAGTAGACGGGTAAACTCCGATCGGTCCTCCCTACGCAGTGCATCCGAATACTCATGCAGAATCTCTTGCATCTCCTCGAGTCCCGAAGCGATGGCTTCAGCATTATCAAAGGCAATACCAGTCCACAGCTCAGGAGAACCCGCCGCAATGCGCGTAGAATCCTTGAAACCACCGGCTGCCAGTCGGAAAAGCTGCTCATTTCCATCGGCATGACGAACAGCCAGTTCTACCAAGGAAGAGGCCGTGAAATGAGGAACGTGGCTCACCACCGCAACGGCACCATCATGAAGCTCACGAGGAAGCGACACAACGCGAGCACCCAAGGTAGTAAGGAGATCATGGATGCTGGCAAACAAATCTGCCGGAGTGTCGGAATCGGGACACAGAATCCAGTGACAACCATCAAAGAGATCGTCATGGGCTCCTTCAATGCCGTTTTTCTCGGATCCCGACATAGGATGACCAGGCAAAAAACGAGAAGGATTGGGCAGAAGCTCCTGAGCGCTTTTGACCACTTCCCTCTTCGTCGAACAGGTATCAGTGACCATGCCCTCGTAGCCGACTTCGGCAAGCAGAGCAAAGTAACGAGGGGCAACGGGGACAGGGGTGGCAAGAACCACCAGGTCGCAAGAAAGCAGAGCTGCAGGCAACCCCTCATCATCAGGAGCAAAGCCCTCTTGTATCCATCCACGGCTCTCGGCTTCACTCAGGGCATCAGCATCGACGTCAATGCCAAGCACCCTGATTTCGGGACAAGATCGAGCAAGGGCGCCCGAAAGGGACGCACCAATCAGCCCCATGCCCACGATAGCTACTTTTTCAAAGGAATTCTGCATGCTCAAACGCCATTTCGCCATGGAATCGTACATTCGTTTCAGGGCTATAGTACCGCACGAAGCGCCGATAGCTCCTCAGGACTCAAAGCCCTCCACTCACCCTCGGGAAGCCCACCCAAGACAAGCGGCCCAAAGGAACATCGATGCAGGTGAATAACGGGATGATGGATAGCCTTGCACATCTTGCGAACCTGACGCTTACGCCCCTCGTGGATGGTAATCCTAAGCATCGCACGGTTCTTCTTGCGATCGCAGGAAGCCATTTCCACCTCAGCAGGCTGAATGGGGCGGTTGGCGATGATGAGACCGCCCTTGCGCAACTCATTAAGCTGGTCTTCAGAAGGAATGCCCGAAACCAGAGCCTCGTAGGTCTTGTCAACATGGTGGGTCGGATGAAGAAGCCGCTGACAAAGCTCGCCATCGTTAGTGAACAAGAGCAGCCCTGTGGTGTCCTGGTCGAGCCTGCCGACGGCGAACAACCCCGGATACTTGTCACATGGCACCAGATCGGCCGCAGTCGGCCTACCCCACTCATCAGACATCGTGGTCACGTGCCCGGCAGGCTTATTGAGCATAAGCACGACCTTTTCATCGCCCAAAACCACGGGAGAACCGTCAAAGAGAACTTCGTTGACGCCCGGAATCACCCGAACGCCCATCTCGGTCACTATGGAGCCATCCACGCTGACCCGTCCTGCGCGAATGTGGTTTTCACACTTTCTGCGCGAATCGATGCCCGCCCGCGCAAGGTACTTTTGAAGGGGCATGGTGTCCAACGAGCCACAGTCGCCGGAATCTTCTACCGAATGGAGCCCCGTCCCGGAAGTAACCATGGAATCCTTCGCCATGAACCTAGTCCTCCTCGAACACAAGAGAATCAAAATCAATTTTTTCAACTACGCCCGTCGCTTGAGCCAAGGCTTCGTCCAGCATGCTCTTCATGGCGTCTTGAACAGTATCCGCCAGCTCTTTGGGAACCTGCTCTTCCGAGGCAAGCCCCGCGGGAACCTCGCTTGCCACCGTTGCGGGAACCACGTTTAGACGCTCGGCAATAAAGGCGCGCGTCTCCTCGTCGGGAGCAAAAGACTCCAGTGGGGGGAGATCCGCAACAGACGTGAGCCCAAAGCGGTCAAGGAAGGCCTTGGTGGTGCCATAAAGCACGGGGTTGCCCGGAGCATCCTGCACACCCATTTCGCGCAGGTAACCCTTCTCCATTAGGGAATTGACCGAACTGTCGCTGTTGACGCCTCGGACGCTGGCAATGCCGTTACGCGTAACGGGTTGGCAATACGCCACAATCGCCAAGGTCTCAAGAGCCGCCTGAGTAAGCTTGCGCGTATCCCAGGAAACCACGTAACGCTCAATCAACTCATGGTATCGAGGATGGGTCACCAAACGCCAACCACCCGCAGCCTCTCTGAGCTGAATGCCTGAATCGGACATAAGCAAGATCTGCTGAAGCTCCGCTAGAGAGGAATCAACTCGCGCGGGATCCACCTGCAACATATCCGCCAGCGTCAGAATGCTTACAGGCTCCTCTGAAACGAACAGCATAGCCTCAATGGCTCCTTTGAGCTGATCATCGCTGTACTCCCCGATCATGTCCTAAGCCTCCTTTGACTTTCCATTGGCAGACTGGTCCTCATCACCGTTGACCTGTGCTGCAGCAGCTTTACTGGTTTTTCCCACGTCCCCAGCCTGAACAGCTCCGTCAAGACCGTCCTCCAAAAATTCGATGGCAATATCGCCAAAGAGCTGATCTTGCACCAAGGACACCTGCCGCCGCTTGAAGAGCTCCAACAGGGCCAAAAACGTAACGACGACCATTGCCGAATCATCGCCATCACCTGCAATAAGCTCAGAGAACGAAGTCTTCCCCGCTCCCCTCACCCGCTCCCTGATGGATTCGACGCGCTCTTCCAGGGAAATCACGCGACGGGCGATGTGCTCCGATTCCAGGAGAAACACGTCTCTACGAGAAAAGCACTGGACGCACAAGCGACCCAGGTCATCGGGGGTCGTACCCCTAAGGTAGTCAGGCATCAAGGTAAGCAATGAACGATCGGGGCCAAAAGGTCGAACATGCATACGCCCCTGAGCCTCAAACCGAGACCCCAGAGCGCAAGCCGCACTCTTGAACTTCTTGTATTCCAGAAGACGTCCCACCAAGACATCACGCATCTGAGTGGGGGTAAGCTCATCAAGATCCTCGGAAATCTCAGGCTCTTCTTCGGGAATAAGACTTGCTGCCTTCATCTCAAGAAGAGTGGCAGCAACTAGAAGGAAATCACTGGCAATGTCCAGATCGACCTTGCGCATACGCTCTATTTCGGCAAGATACTGGTTCGCAATCTCGGAAATAGCGATGGAGCCGATATCCACCTTTTGACGACTGACCAAATACAAAAGGAGATCGAAGGGACCCTCAAAGCTCTCTATACGCACGTGATAAGACATAGGTTCCTCCTTCCCAAAGACACCCAAACATAACGGTTCAAAACCTGAGCTAGATAAGCAAACCAAGCATCAGGTGATACACGTTTACCGCGGTCGCATTCAGATACCAGCCAATTGGATCAACATGCAAAACCTGCGGCAACACGATGACCACGATCATGAAAACAGGCAGGGCATACTGCTGAATCGTGTAATAGACTCCCAGATACCGCTCAGGAACAAGCGGCGCAATGACGGAAGCGCCATCAAGCGGCGGAATGGGAATCAGGTTGAAGAACATCAGATACAGATTGATCAGGGTCAGCAGCTGAGGAAACAGGAAGACGAAGGCGCCAAGCGGTCCCGAAAAGATACCCTGAAACATACTGACGACAAGCATCAGGACAACGCCGACGAAGGCCAAAGCAAAGTTACCCAAGGGACCAGCCAAGGCTACGACAAGCTCGCCCTTACGTGGGTCTTCAAAATTTGCTGGATTGAAGGGCACCGGTTTCGCATATCCAAAGACAGGCATACCAGCCAGCAAAAGCAGCGCAGGCAATACCACCTTACAAAAAGGGTCGACATGACGAAGAGGGTTGAAACTCAGACGACCATTGGCCGCAGCCGTCCTATCACCAAGCTTGTAAGCAGCAAAGCCATGCATGAATTCGTGAAAAGTAATGGCACAGACAAATGCAAGAACTTCTGCGCCATAGTAGATAAGCATGTTGCTCATGGTAGCCATTCTCCTTATGCCAGATTGCCAAAACCCATCTGACGCAGCGTTTCATACACGGCAATCGCCACCGCATTCGACAGATTCAGAGAACGCAGGGAATCCAACATAGGAATTCGCACGCATTCAGCCTCGTGAGCCTCAAGAATCTCAGGGTCGATACCCCACGATTCACGCCCAAAGACCAAGTACAAAGGTCGGTCCAGAGCGCATGACGCCAAATCCAAGTCAAAGAAGTTCCGATTGGTGTGGCCCGTAAAGAACACCAGGGTTCCATCCCGATGATTCTCGAGAAAGTCCCTGGTGCAGGAATGGCGCTCTATGACAACCTTGTCCCAATAATCAAGCCCCGCACGTGCCAAGTTACGCTGCGTTGCACGAAAGCCCATAGGCTCAACAAGGTGAAGCGTTGCGCCCGTGCAAGCACACGTACGGGCAATGTTTCCCGTGTTCTGGGGGATTTCCGGCTCAAAGAGCACTACATGAATACCAGGATCGCTCATCAGGCAAGACCCTCCTTGCGAAGATGCTCTTCGACCTCTTCGGACAAAAGCATCCATTCTTCCTCGTGTTCGCTCATGCTCTTCTTAAGCTGAGCATGCTCGGCAATGACGTCGGTCGACACGGCTTCGTTTGTATAGAAATCGGGATCAGCAAGCAAAGCCATGATTTCATCCATACGCTGACCCTCGATCTCAAGAATCTTCTCAAGTTCGGCTATGCGACGACGCTGCTTCTTGAGCGCGGCATAGGCGCGATTACGAGCCTCGGCCTCAGCGCGCTTCTGCTCTTTGGACTTTCGCTCGGTCTGCTGAGGTTTTGAGGCCCCTTGATCGGCAACGCCAGCACGTTCGTTCGACAGGGTACGGCGCTCCTTGGCCTGCTCCACTTCGTCAAGCTGACCGCTCTTGAACAGATA
>JAUNOE010000067.1:5919-6287 GCA_030537255.1 Coriobacteriia bacterium | reverse complement strand
TCTTTGGTATGGCGTGCGAGCAGGTAATTTCGGCATCATCACATTTTAATGAGTCGATAATTGGAAGAAACATTCCCCAACAAAACGAAGATAATGTCCAACAAACAGAACATGTTCACACCGAGATTTGAAAAACCGAATAATTATTCCAATTGTTCGAAATTATCAATTTGCCACGCGTTCAGACTGGTGCAAGAATGCTTCTAGTGACGAACCGAAGCCCGTCCATTGGGGAATGTGACGAGCATCGTTGGGGAACGATCGGTAGTCATGCACACCTTGTTGGTTCGCTAGGAGGACCGCTGCTGACGAGAGGGGAATTTCGTCAGAGAGGGGGCAGCAGACGTGCTGCCAATCCATTGGGAGGG
>JAUNOE010000067.1:562-5909 GCA_030537255.1 Coriobacteriia bacterium | reverse complement strand
CGCCCTCCGTTGAAGCTGGGGAGCTTCAACGGAGGGCGGAATTTTTATACTCTGAAATTAGTGAGAGTAATTAAAGCTCATGCTCAGCGTCACTGATGGGGTAGAGGCGCTGGGTGAGGTCGATGAACTGCTTTACCACCAAGGGGAAGTCTGCTTTCGAGCGGAAGCAGAAGAAGAGTTGATGGAAGTTTTCAGGCGCTTCTTCAATAGGGACCAGGACGACTTCGCTTTCGAAAGCGTTCAAGAGCCATGAATTGCAGGCGATTGCCATGACGTCGGGGTTTGCCGCAACCATGGAGCCAAGCGTGATTTCGTCCCCATACAGACAATCAATCTGAAGCTCCCAACCGTGAATCAGGTTGTAGAGCTCTTTGCCGATGGGTCCTTCCAGGTTGTAGGAAATCAGATAGTGATCACGAAGCTCTCTGAGCGAGATGCTCTTTCGCTTGGACAAGGGATGACGTTTGTTCACTACGAGGGTTGCCTCTTGATGCCAGCAAGGCATGGTGATTACTTCTGGGTCCTTGCCCATGGTTCCGCAGAATGCAACGTCTACGGCACCACGCTTCAGGAGGTCTAGGGTGACGGGGGTGGGACCCTGTTTCACTTTTACTTGTACCTCGCCATGGGTTTCCTTACGGAACTCGTAGATGAGTTCCGACCAATTGCGACTTTGTGCCGTATTGACGGTGCCAATGGTGATTTCGCGTACATGGTTGCCGGACTTCTCCTTGACCAGGCGGATGCCGTCATCAAGAAACTTGAGGGACGAGGTCACATACTGGTAGAAGATGCGGCCTTCTTCGGTGAGTTCTACCGAACCCTTCTTGCGGATAAACAGGGTTGCGCCGAGTTCTTTTTCCAAGCCGCTGATCGCAGTGGAGAGCGTCGACTGCGAAACGGAGGCCTCAAGCGCTGCGAAACGGTAGCTTCTGGTATTTGCCAGGGTGGTGAAGTACGTAAGGTGGGCCAGGTTCAAAGACGGTCCTCTCTTCGTGGTCTAATTCTTTGAGTATATATCTCTTTCAGCTTTCTTTAAGCTGGTCAATTTCTAGTTTCCGCAGGTTAGACGCTGCATATGATCTATCACTACTTTTTGGTCAGTGGCATTTCAGGTTTCAAAAATGTTTCGATTGGGGTTTCTTCTGGAAACATAACGATGGCGGTGCTATTGTCGGTTTCAGAAAAAGCGAAGACGAGGAAAAGTAGGGACGAATCCATCCCCCAGAGAGTCAACGGTGCTGGAAGTTGACGTTGGACGGTCCGAAAGCCACCTCCGAGCTGTTCCCCTGAACGTGGGGCGTACTCGACGGACGATCTCCGTTCGAGGCGTCTTGCCAGTAGGTTGAAACGGAGACCCCCGTGATCGGTCGCATGAGGCATATCAAAGCCCCCTCTGTCGTGTGGTCCTGAATCAGCTTGCTGGTCAGGATTTTTTATATATACGAGCCTTGGAAGAGGAAGGAAGGGCATTTATGAGTATGCGAAGCGACCAGATCAAAAAGGGTCTGGCCCGTGCGCCGCACCGCAGCCTCTTGAAGGCTGATGGTCTGACCGACGAAGAGCTCGAGCGCCCGCTTGTTGCCGTCATCAGCTCAACCAACGACATCATTCCTGGACATCTGCACCTGTCCAACATTGCCGATGCCGTGAAGTCCGGTATCCGTATGGCAGGTGGCACGCCCTTCGAGATGACCACCATCGGTGTTTGCGATGGCATTGCTATGAACCACGAGGGTATGAAGTATTCGCTTACCTCCCGTGAGGTCATTGCCGATTCCGTGGAGTGCGCGGTTCAGGGCCATGCCTTCGATGCCATGGTTCTTATTCCGTCTTGCGACAAGGTCGTTCCTGGCATGCTCTTGGCAGCCTGCCGACTGAACATTCCTACCGTTCTCGTTTCTGGTGGTCCCATGCTTGCCGGTCATGACAAGTGCGGTAACGAGACCGACCTGAACAGTTTGTTTGATGCGGTTGGCCAGGTCACTGCAGGCACCATGACCCAGGAAGAATGCAAGTGGCTCGAAGAGACCGCTTGCCCCACCTGTGGCTCCTGCTCCGGTATGTTTACCGCTAACTCCATCTGCTGCCTGGCCGAGGCCATTGGCATCGCGCTTCCCGGTAACGGCACCATCCCTGCTGTCTACTCCCAGCGTATTCGCTTGGCAAAGCAGGCAGGTATGAAGGTGATGGAGCTTATCGAGAAGAACATCTGCGCACTGGACATCATCAATGAGAAGTCTCTCCATAACGGCATGGTTCTGGACATGGCTTTTGGCGGTTCCACGAACACGATGCTCCATCTGACGGCAATTTCTCATGCCGCAGGTTGCCCCGTCACGCTCGATGACTGGGACGCAGTTTGCAAGAAGACCCCCAACCTGACCCGTATCGCTCCGGCTGGCCCCTTGCACATCGAAGACCTGAACGCCGTTGGCGGCATTCCTGCCATCTTGGGCGAACTTGGTCGCTGCGGCCTGCTTGAGACTGACGCTCTCACCTGCCATGGCACTATGGCCGATTGGCTCGCCGAGTGCCCGGCTGTTGATGGCGAAATCGTTCGCACCAAGGAAAACGCCTATTCCCAGGTTGGCGGCTTGGCAGTCCTGAGTGGCAATCTTGCTCCTGATTGTGCCGTCGTCAAACAATCTGCCGTTTCCGATGAAATGCGCCAGCATCGCGGCCCCGCACGCGTTTTCAATTCTGAGGACGAAGCCTGCGAAGCCATCTTTGGCGGAAAGATTAACGCTGGTGACGTCATCGTGATTCGTTACGAAGGTCCCGCTGGTGGTCCCGGCATGCGCGAGATGCTTACGCCCACCTCTGCCATCTGCGGCATGGGCCTGGACAAGTCCGTTGCCCTGATTACCGATGGTCGCTTCTCTGGTGCAACCAAGGGCCCCGCAATTGGTCATGTTTCTCCCGAGGCCTACGCAGGTGGACCCATCGCTCTCGTTCAAGAGGGTGACATCATCGACATCGACATTGATGCAAATAGCATTTCTATTGAAGTTGCCGATGACGAAATGGCGCGCCGTCGTGAGGCATGGACCAAGCCGGCTCCTAAGTACACTACGGGTGTCTTGGCCCGATATGCAAAGCTTGTCTCGAGCGCTGATAAGGGGGCATTCTTCGGATGAGCATAGATAAGGAACGAGAGAAGAGGCTTGGTCTCGGTCCCAACACCGAGAAGCAGGGAAAGACGATGACGGGCGCACAGGCCATCATCGCGTCCCTCGAAGCCGAGGGCGTCGATACCATTTTTGGCTATCCGGGAGGACAGGCCATCAAGATTTACGACGCTCTGTATGATTCGGAAAAAATCAAGCATGTGCTGGCTCGTCATGAGCAAGGCGCTGCGCACGAAGCTGATGGATATGCCCGTGCCACGGGTAAGACCGGCGTCGTCATCGTCACTTCTGGCCCTGGTGCCACCAACACGGTGACAGGCATCGCGACCGCCTATATGGATTCCATTCCCATGGTGGTCATCACGGGACAGGTTCCTCGTCGCAACATCGGCACCGATGCCTTCCAGGAAGCAGATATCGTGGGCATCACCATGCCTATCGTGAAGCATAGTTTCTTGCTGCAGTCTTGTGAGGACATGACACGTACCTTCCGCGAGGCCTTCTACATCGCGAACACTGGTCGTCCTGGTCCCGTTTTGATTGACGTGCCCAGTGACCTGTGTGGCCAGGACATGGTCTTCGAGTATCCCGCAGACGTTTCCATCCCTTCGTATAAGCCCACTCTGCGTGGCAACCTGCGTCAGATTCGCCAGGCAGCGCGCATGATGGCCGAAGCCGAGCGCCCCTTGCTCTATGTCGGTGGTGGCGTCATCTCTGCTGACGCAAGTGAGGAGCTTGCCGAAGTCATGGAGCGGCTTCAGATCCCTGCGGTTTGCACGCTTATGGCAAAGGGTGCCATTCCCGCATCGAACCCTCTGAATCTGGGTCTTGTGGGCATGCATGGCTCGAAGTTCGCAAACTATGCCATGACCAATACCGACTTGCTCATTGCCGTAGGTGCTCGATTCTCCGATCGCGTCACGGGCAAGCTTGCCGACTTCGCTCCTTATGCGAAGGTTATTCATATCGACGTGGATCCTGCTGAGATTGGCAAGAATCGCATTGCCGAGGTGCCTATCGTGGGTGACGCGAAGATCGTGCTCAACTCGCTAAACGAGGCACTTGATGCCGATGATGCCAAGCCCTCTACTTCTGAATGGATCGAGCAGATTGCTCGCTGGCGTGAGAACCATCCGTTCTATCGTCCTGGCGTGGCAAGCAATTCGGGTGCGATCAGCCCTGAAGGTGCTCTTGATCTGCTTGATTCGATGGTTGACCACGAGAACACCATCTTTACTACCGAGGTGGGTCAGCATCAGATGTGGGCTGCCCAGCACATCAACACGGAACGCCCTCGCTGCTTCCTTTCCAGCGGTGGTGCGGGAACCATGGGCTATGGCTTGCCGGGTGCCATTGGTGCCAAGACGGGTTGCCCCGATGCTCAGGTTATCTGCATTGCTGGTGATGGTTCTCTGCAGATGAACATCCAGGAAATGGCAACGGCCGCGGTCAATCATTGCAACGTGAAGGTTCTGATCATGAACAATTCCACGCTCGGCATGGTGTTCCAGTGGCAGGATCTCTTCTATGGCGGCCGTTACAGCAACACCATCCTGCCTGAGGAAAACCCCGATTTCGTCAAACTTGCCGAGGCCTACGGTTGGCAGGGTGAGCGCGTCGATGATCCCGAGGAACTCGAAGGCGCTCTTCGTCGCTTGCTCGATGCTGATTGTCCCGCACTTTTGGATATGCGCATCGAACGTAAGGAAAAGGTGTTCCCCATGGTTGCCCCTGGTGCTCCACTTGATGACATCATTGGTGCAATCAACGTGGGTCCCATTTTCGAAATGATCGACGAGCACGAGGAAGGGGGACGATAGTCATGGATAAGACGATGCATGTTCTTTCGCTCCTCGTTGACAATGCTCCGAGCGTTCTGTCCCGTATCACGGGCCTGATTTCGCGTCGTGGCTTCAACATCGAGTCGCTCTCCGTCGGTCCTACCGAAGACAACACCTTGTCTCGCGTCACCATCACGATCACCTGTGACGATGTTGCCTATGAGCAGGTTACCAAGCAGCTTCACAAGCTTATCAGCGTGCATAAGATTACCGACCTCACCTCCCAAGACGCCATTGAGCGCGAATTGGTCCTGTTCAAGGTCCATGCCGCACCCGATAAGCGTTCTGAGGTTATCGAGATTGCCAACATCTTCCGTGCGAAGATCGTTGACGTAGGCAAGACCAGCATCACCATTGAAGCTACGGGTACGAAGA
>JAUNOE010000067.1:0-552 GCA_030537255.1 Coriobacteriia bacterium | reverse complement strand
AGCTTCGTGGTATCGAAGACCTGCTGCGTGCTTACGGCATCAAGGAAATCATTCGAACGGGCACCATTGCGATGTCCCGTGGCTCCAAGGTCAGCTAGGCTGAACGGCCACCTCATTATTTAGTCAGATAAGGCCATACGTAGAAGGGAAGCAAACATTATGGCTGTCGAAATTCTGTATGAAAAGGACACGAACCCCGAGATCATCAAGGGTATGAAGGTTGCCATCATTGGCTACGGTTCCCAGGGTCACGCTCATGCCCTGAATCTCATGGACTCCGGTGTTGACGTTCGCGTTGGCCTGCGTGAAGGTTCCAAGAGCTGGGCGAAGGCTGAGGAAGCTGGTCTGAAGGTCACTACCATGGACCAGGCAGCCGAGGAGGCTGACCTCATCATGATCCTCGTTCCCGACGAGCTGCAGCCCAAGGTTTACACTGAGCATGTCGAAAAGCATCTCAAGGCTGGCAACACCCTTGCCTTCGCTCATGGCTTCAACATTCACTACGGCTACATCAAGGCTCCTGAGGACGTCAACGTCATCATGTGCGCTCCT
>JAUNOE010000066.1 GCA_030537255.1 Coriobacteriia bacterium | reverse complement strand
GTTATCTTGGCATGCGTCTGGAGGCATCTCCCCGTGCTCGCAGATGCTCCTTCAAGATGGCCAAGTCATTCTGGGTGTCCACGTCGAAGAGCTCCCAGGGGCTTTCGGCTTCGACGTAGCGGACCTGCTCGGGGTGTGCCTTGATAATGAAGCCACCGCCGGCGCCCGAAGGCAATGAGCGCAGTTCGTTAAAGGTCCAGGCGGGGAAGGTGACGGGCGTACCGGGCGTGCCTTCGGATCTGACGCGCCAAATGGCGTCGGGCTCCTGCTCTGCCTGACGAAGAAGCAGGGCAATGGTTCGTGCGCTGATGAGTGGCTGGTCGCCCTGAACGAAGGTAATGGTGTCGCAGCCTTCGAGTGTGGCCGTGCCCAGGCAGCCTTCGAGCGCAGTCATGCCCAGTCGGACGGTGTCGTTTCTTTTTGGCTTGTCATGCAGGACGACTGGAAGGCTCCAGGCTTGGCAGAGTTGTGCCACTTCGGCTTGTCGCGTGACCAACACGCGTTGGTCGAACAGTCCTTCTGTTGCTTGGATTGCGTGCTGAACCAAAGGAATGCCTTCGAGCTCTGCCATCAATTTATTGCCGCCAAAGCGTCGGCCCAGACCCGAGGCCATGATGACGCACCCTTGCCTGGGCTGGGCCTGTTTGATGGCTTGCGTCATGATGGGTTCCACCTTTGCGAAATCAACGGTTGGCGGCAGGCGTTTCGGTGAATGGCTAACAAATCCCAGTATAATGATGGGGATTATGTAGATTACTAATAATGGGGCGAGCGCAATTATTACTTTCCAGAAATACGTGCGTCCGCAGAGCCTCGAAGAGGCCTGGGAGCTCAACCAGAAAAAGCGCAATCGCGTGGTAGCTGGCATGATGTGGCTGAAGATGGGCACGCATTCCTTCGGCACGGCCATCGACCTCTGCGACTTGGGCTTGGACACCATCGAAGAAACCGAAGACGAATTCCGCATCGGCGCCATGGTCACCTTGCGCCAGCTGGAAAAGCATCCGGGTCTGGCTGCCTATTCCTGCGGTGCCGTTGAGACGGCCCTCAAGGACATTGTGGGCGTGCAGTTCCGCAATGGCGCCACGCTGGGCGGCAGCCTGTGGCGTCGCATGGGCTTTTCCGACATCCTGACGCTCTTTTTGGCCATGGACAGCTACGTCGAGCTCCATGAAAGGGGCATCGTTTCCCTGGAAGAGTTCGCTGGCATGAAGTACGACAAGGACCTCCTGGTTCGTCTTATTGTGAAGAAGCAGCCAGGCGCCTTTGCCTATCGGGCGGTACGCAAGCAGCGTACCGACCTGCCTTCGCTGAATTGTGCCGCCTCAAAGCTGCCTGATGGCTATCGCGTTGTCGTGGGCTCGCGTCCGGCACGTGCTGTCGTGCTACGTGACGAAGAAGGCGTCTTGGCGGACGGCATCACCGAAGAGACGGCTGTGGCCTTTGCGGACTATGCAGCTGCGCACATCACGGTATCGGGAAACATGTGGGGTGGCGCTGAATACCGTGCAGCCTTGGTTCCCGTCGTGATTCGTCGCGCCCTGCTGGCATTGGGGGAGGTGCTCTGATGGAGGTCAAGATCAAGCTCAACGGAACCTTGGTTTCCGATGACGTTCCAGCCGACATGCTGCTGATCGACTTCGTCCGTGCTCATGGCTGCTACAGCGTGAAGCGTGGTTGCGAGACGTCGAGCTGCGGTTTGTGTACCGTGCTCATGGATGACCAGCCGGTTCTTTCTTGCTCGACCCTGGTTGCTCGTGCCGATGGGCGTAGCGTGTATACCCTTGAAGGCCTCCAGGCGGAAGCCTCGGAATTTGTTGGTTTCATCGCCGACCAGGGTGCCGACCAGTGCGGCTTCTGCAACCCAGGCTTTGTGATGAACACCATCGCGCTGCTGCGGGAAAACCCTGACCCCACTGACGAGGAGATCCTTGCGTACCTCAGCGGCAACTTGTGTCGTTGTTCGGGTTATGCGGGTCAGCAGCGCGGCATTCGAGCTTTCCTCGATAGCCGGAAGGCAGGGGAGGTGCAGCATGGATAGGCCCGAATACCAATCTGTGGGCAAGTCCGTCCGCAAGAAGGACGCGCTGCAGCTCTTGCTGGGCAAGCCCGTATACACCGAGGACATCACGCCCGATGCTTTGGTGGTTAAGCTGCTGCGTAGTCCCCATGCGAATGCCCTGGTCGAGTCCATCGACGTGACTCGGGCGAAGAAGATTCCCGGCGTGGTGGATGTCTACACCTGGGAAGACGTGCCCGACCAGCGCTTTAGCAATGCGGGTCAGACCTATCCCGAAACCAGCCCTTATGACCGTCTGATCCTGGATCGTCAGCTGCGCTTTGTAGGTGACGTGGTGGCCATCGTGGCAGCCGAAACGCAGGAGGCTGCTGACAAGGCCCTTTCGCGCATCAAGGTCACGTATCAGGTGCTCGAGCCCGTGTTGGACTTCCGCACGGCCAAGGACAATCCCGTCTTGGTTCACCCTGAGGACAACTGGCACCTGTTCGGTGATCTGGGCGGCGACAACAAGCGCAACCTGGTATCCGCGACCGCCGATGCCGATGGTGACGTGGAGGCAGTGCTTGCGGACTGCGACATCGTGCTGGAGCGCGCCTACCATACAAAGGCGTACAACCAGGCCATGATGGAGACCTTCCGCACCTTCACCCAGCTGGATCGCTATGGTCGTCTGCACGTTATTTCCTCAACGCAAATCGTGTTCCATGTCCGCCGCATTCTTTCGCATGCGCTGGGCATTCCCAAGAGCCGCATTCGTGTTGAAAAGCCTCGTATCGGAGGCGGCTTTGGCGCCAAGCAGACTGCGGTCAGCGAAGTGTATCCCGCCTTCGTCACGATGAAGACGGGCCGTCCCGCCCTGTGCGTCTTTACGCGCGAGGAGGCGCAGACCTGCGGTTCGCCTCGCCACGAAATGGAGATCAAGGTCCGTCTGGGTGCCAACAAGGACGGACGAATCAGGGCCCTGGACGTTGCTACGCTTTCGAATTCGGGCGCCTATGGCGAACACGGCTGGGCCACGTCGGGCCTGACGGGCCACAAGTCCATTCCCTTGTATACGGGTTCGCTTGAGGCCTTCAAGTTCACTGCTGACGTGGTGTACACCAACATGCAACCTTCTGGTGCCTACCGAGGCTTTGGCGCAACGCAGGGTCAGTTTGCCGTGGAGACCACGGTTAACGAATTGGCTGAAAAGCTGGGCATGGATCCCATCGAGCTGCGCGACAAGAGCATGCTGCACGAAGGTATGGCCATGCCTGCCTATTACGGTGAGGTAGCCAATTCGTGCGCCCTGGACCGTTGCGCCGAGCTGTTTGACTGGGAATCGAAGTACCCCGTGCGCGACATGGGCAACGGCAAGGTGCGCGCTGCCGGCGTGGGTATGTCCATGCAGGGCTCGGGCATTTCGGGTATCGATACGGGTTCGGTCACCATCAGGCTTAACGACGATGGCTCGTATATGCTGGCCATCGGTGCTGCTGACATGGGTACGGGCTGTGACACTATCCTTGCCCAGATGGTTGCCGAGCACATGGACTGCCCGGTCGAAAACGTGTCCGTTTTTGGCGCCGACACCGACGCATCGCCGTATGATTCGGGCTCCTATGCGTCTTCGACCACTTACGTCACGGGTATGGCCGTCGAAAAGGCCTGCGCTCAGCTGAAAGAACGTCTCTGCTCCATTGCGGCGGATCTGCTTGATTGCGACCCTGCCGAGCTGGCCTTTGAGGAAGGCTACGTGCGCCGCGAAGCCACGGGTCAGGAAGTCTCCCTTACGGAGATTGCCGTGAAGAGCCAGTGCAACAACCGCCAGCCGGCAGAGGCCACCGCCATGCATTCTTCCCCCGTTTCGCCCCCGCCCTTCATGGTGGGCATGGCCGAAATCGAGCTGGATCGCGAAACCGGCGTGGTGGAAGTTCTGGATTTCACGGCCGTGGTGGATTGTGGCATTCCCATCAATCCCGCTTTGGCACGTATCCAGGCCGAAGGCGGCATTGTTCAGGGTATCGGCCATACGCTTATGGAGGACGTCACGCGCACTCCCGAAGGAAGGATTCGCGAGTCGAGCTTCTTCACCTACCGTATTCCGACCCGCCTGGACACGGGACATCTCAGGGTTGAATTCGAAAACTCCTATGAGCCCACGGGTCCCTTTGGCGCCAAGTCCATTGGCGAAATCGTGATCAACACGCCTGCCCCTGCCATCACGCACGCCATCTATCGTGCGACGGGTGTCTGGCATCGCGAGCTGCCCATCCTGCCAGAGCATATTCTGCTGGCAAAGCCGGAGGACTAGCCGTTCTTCGCGACCTGCTACAGATTCCCCTTGGGGTGAGCGTCGTTATTGGCGGCGGCGGCAAGACCACGCTCGTGCGGCGTTTGGCCGAAGAACTGTCTGCGCATGCACGCGTCATTGTGGCAACCAGCATGAAGATGCGGGTGCCCGATTGGTGCCCCGTGCTGCTGGATGCTTCGGCTGACGAAGTTGAGGCAGCCCTTTCTGACTATGCGGTGGTGTGCGTGGGCACCCTGTTCGGGCAGACGGGCAAGCTCGATGCGCCCGGATTGGGTTTTTTCGACCTGGTTGGTTTGGCGGATTATGTGCTGGTGGAAGCGGATGGCTCCAGGGGCTTGCCTCTGAAGGCCCACGCGTCGCATGAACCCGTGATTCCTGCGTGTGCCAATTGGGTGGTCTGCGTGCTTGGCGTTGATGGCATTGGCTGCGCTATCTCCGAGGCCTGTCACAGACCGGAGCTCTATGCGCAGCTGGCGCAAGCGTCGCCCGCCGACGGGGTCACGCCTTGCCGGGCCGCCCGGGTGCTTCGGAGTGAGGCCTTGCATGACATGGTTCTGATCAACAAAGTCGAAACGGACGAAGAATGGTGCAAGGCGGAACAGGTAGCAAGGGAACTTGAGGGTCCCGTGATTGCGGGGAGTCTGAGAGAGGGTGCGTATCGATGCTTGCGGTAGTTCGTGGTGCTGGTGACCTTGCGAGCGCCATTGCGCTGCGTCTGGTGCGTTCGGGCTTTTCCGTGGTGATGACCGAAGTGGAGCAGCCTCTGACGGTGCGAAGAACGGTTGCCTTCAGCGAAGCCGTCCGCCTGGGGGAGGTCCAGGTTGAAGGCGTGGTCGCTCGGCGTGCTGCGGACGTATCCCATGTCACGCAGCTGTTGGAGCAAGGCATCGTTCCCGTTTTGGTGGACCCTTCGGCATCGTGCGTCTCCCTGAAGCCAGACGTGGTAGTTGACGCCATCCTTGCCAAGCGAAACCTGGGGACCACCCAGGACATGGCGCCGGTCGTGATTGGCGTGGGGCCGGGATTCACCGCGGGCAAGGATTGTCATGCCGTGGTCGAAACGATGCGCGGCCATACTTTGGGACGTGTGTATTACGAAGGCTCGGCCCTGCCCAATACGGCCATACCGGGATTGGTTGGCGGCTTTGCGGGGGAGCGTGTGCTTCGTGCTCCAGCGGATGGCGTTTTCCAGGGATTTGCCGAAATTGGCGATTTGGTCAAGGAGGGGCAGGTCGTGGCTCAGGTTGACGGGGTGCCCGTATATGCCATGTTGACCGGCGTGCTCCGTGGCCTGATGGCTGATGGCGTTTTGGTTTCGAAGGGGCTGAAATGCGGAGACGTTGATCCTCGCGCTGACGTGAGCTATTGCCATCTGGTTTCCGACAAGGGATTGGCAGTGGCGGGTGGCGTCTTGGAGGCTATTCTTCACGTATCGGGAATGATTGAAACGCGATAGGGGCACAAGGGCTATGAAAGAGAGCGCACGTCAGATTCTTGAGGCGATGAGTGCGGGTCGTGACCTGGTGCTGGTGACGATAGTCGACAGCAAGGGCTCAACGCCGCGTGGTTCGGGTTCTCAGATGCTGGCCTCATGCGAAGGCTTGGTCTGCGGCACCATCGGAGGTGGCGCTCTTGAGGGTCATGCTCTTTCCGAGGCACGTTTGGTTGCGCAACGGGGACTTTGCAAGCTTGAGGACTTGGCCCTAAGGCCCCAGCCCGCCAATGAACTGAATATGATTTGCGGCGGCGATGCGACGCTCTTGTACGTTCCCATTGGCGCTGCTAGTGACATTTGGCGCAAGGTGGCGCAAGAGCTCCTACGGGTCATCGAAGAGCGCATTCCTAGTTACCTGGCTTTGGGGTGCCGCGAAGGGGAGGCTTCATTCGCAGGCGAAGTGGCATTGCTGTCCTTCGACGGTGCGGTCCTTGCGGGCTCGTGCGCTTTGTCGGGTGCTCAGCTGGCGGGCGTGTCGACTCGTCAGATGGTGGGCGAGTACTTTGTTATGCCCGTGGCCCTGCCTACC
>JAUNOE010000011.1:24621-27884 GCA_030537255.1 Coriobacteriia bacterium | reverse complement strand
GTTTGCTCAAGAAGAATTTTGTCGAAACCCGCGATTTGAACGAACTGGCAGACACCGGCAAGCTGTCGAGCAGCCTTGAAAGCGAGGATGCCATCAAGCAGCTCGTCAGCGCCCTGGGCCTCCCTGATAGCTACGCAGAATCTACTTCCATCAGCGTCAGCAAAATCGAAAGCTGGTTTTCGCTCCCCGAAGGAGCAACAAAGCACCTAGCCGATTGCATCCCCGTGTTCGTCACGGCGCGTGGGTCGGTGGTTTTCGCTGCCCTTGTGGCACTCGCAGGACTCATCTGGCTTGGCATATGCCGAGGCAGACGCCTAGTCGGTTGGACCATGATCGTTAGCGCCGCCCTACCGCTGGCCTGCATCCTGATCATCGGAATCTGGGCATTGGCTGACTTCAATGGCTTGTTTGCCGCCATGCACGGACTCTTCTTTGCCGACGGAACCTGGACCTTCCCCGCCGATTCTCTGCTCATCCGGCTATTCCCCGAAGCCTTCTGGGCTGGAATGGCAGCACTTTGGGCCGCTACCAGCATTGCTCTTGGCCTGATCTGCTTGGGAGCAGGACGACTGATACGCGGCAGATAGGGCACGCAGCAACACCGCAACCAAAGCCGCCCGTCTCTCACATCCGAGAGACGGGCGGCTTGTTTGTCATGCGTCTGCAGGAGACTCATTGCCTCAAAAGGCGCAGTCGCCAAGAAACATATACGAGAACAGAAACTATGCCAGCTTGCCGCCCAGCTCCTTCGCAGCGGCAGCCTTGTCAAAGTTACCACCCGTACGCTTGGTGAGCTCGCCCATCACGCGACCCATCTCCTTCTTGGTAGATGCGCCTGTTTCGGCAAGGACGGTTTCGATGAGGGCCGAAAGCTCAGCACCTTCGATCTGCTTGGGGAGGTACTCTTCCAGAACGGCAACCTGACGCTCCAAGCGCTCAGTGCGCTCTGCATCGGTGCCAGCTTTGATGGAACCCTCGAGCGTCTCCTTCGTCTGCTTGATGGTGCGCTTCAGCATGTCATCAACGTCCTTGTCAGTGACCTCGCGACGCTCGTTGACCTCGATGTTCTTGATCTCGCCGTGAACCTGACGAAGAATGGCCAGACGATCCTTGTCCTTGGCGCGCATGGCGTCCTTGATGGCATCCTTGAGCTCTACGTAGTTCATAGCTTCCTCGATTCTTGTTGCTTGGTGTTTCTGGTGCCCATAATACGCCCACCAGACAAGCAGGCGAAACACAAGACCCCGCCTTACAGAATCCGATGCAGCAGGCGCTAGTAGGACTCGATATCCACCTTTTGCGCACGCGCGATGTCGATGGGCAGAATGGAATTTGCAAAGTCCTTGAAGCTTTCGACTGCATCACTTACGAAGAACTTGTAGGGGGTCTCGCCTTCGGGCTTCTCCTGGCTTGCAATACCCTGCTCCTGGAGCAGATTGCGCAGCTGGAGTGCGGTTTCGTAAGCAGGGTTCACCAGAGTAACCTGAGGACCCATAAGCTCGCCCACCAAGGAACGAAGCAACGGGTAGTGCGTGCAGCCCAGGATCAGGGTGTCGATGTCGTTCTCTTTCAAATCTACGAGATAACGCTGTGCCACCTCGCGGGTAATGGGATCCTTTCGCCACCCTTCCTCGACCAGAGGGACGAACAAGGGGCAGGGCTGCCCAAAGACCTTGGCGTTCGGCAGAGTCCGGCGGATCAGGTTGCCGTACAGTCCGCTGCCGATGGTGCCCTTTGTGGCGATGACGCCAATGCGCCCGTTGCGGGTGGCCTCGCATGCCACCTTGGCACCCGGCTTCACCACGCCAATGATGGGGATGTCGATTTCCTCCTGAAGCGTATCTAAGGCAAAGGCGCTCGCCGTGTTGCAAGCGATGACGATGGCCTTCACGTCCTGCTCCTGCAAGAAGCGCACGATCTGGCGGGAAAAGCCGATTACCGTATCCTTCGACTTGCTGCCATAGGGCAGGCGGGCCGTGTCTCCGAAGTAGATGATGCGTTCGTTGGGAATGTTGCGCATGATTTCACGCACCACGGTCAGACCACCGATGCCCGAGTCAAACACGCCAATGGCCTTGTCCCTCTCGTTCGTCTGCATAGCTTCAATCTCCTCAAACGTCCCCCGACGGGAACCCACAGCCGTGCCACCGTCGGCACTCATTTTGCAAATATGTCTAAAGCACCGCAAGGAAATCAAGCTGCGATTCCCCACAAAGCCGCGCAAAAGAGTACCTCACCACGCTCGAAGCCGCCCAAACAAACACCTGATACACACGGCTCGACAAAACAAGTCCTATACTTGCACGGTGCTTTCCGACCAGTCGCAGCATCTGCGCCTGGCCGGAAAGCCATCCCCTTGACATCGCGCAGAAAGGATTTTGGACGCCCATGAGCATCAGCACGAAATGGTTCGAATTCTTTGACCGGGCCTTGCCCAATCTCGTTCTGCGAATCTGCCTCATGTTCGTCGGCCTTACCCTTATGGGCTTTTCGGTTGCGCTTTCCCGCGCAACGGGACTTGGCGTAAGCACCATCAGTGCCATTCCGGGCGTTCTGAGCTTCTGGATGCCCATCAGCATCGGCACCTTCACCTTCGTCTTGAACATCGTGTTCGTTCTGGTTCAAGCCGCCTTGCTCCGTCGCGACTTTCACCCCCTGCAACTCCTAGGCATCCCCTTCGTTGCCGTGTTCTCCGTCGTGATTGACCTCTTCGTACCCTTCTGCCAAATGATTCCCATGCCCAACTACCCCGTTAGTGTTCCCCTGACCGCCTTCGGCGTATGGCTCCAGATCAAGGCCGCCCTGGTGATTCTCCCTGGCGACGGCATCGTGCAAGCCATCAGCACCGTGTTCAACAAGAATTTTGGCAAGTGCAAGCTCGGCTTTGACACCTCAAGCATGCTCATAGCCGCCATAATTTCGCTGGCCACCATGGGGGAACTCAAAGGCGTGCGCGAAGGAACGCTGCTGATGGCCCTCCTGGTGGGACCCATCGTCAAGAAGCTCAACGAAACCTTCCCCAATACGGAGCGCATCATCCCCGTAAAGGGGCACATCACGTTGACACCAACCAAGACCAGTGAGCCCGAAGTAAGCTTCGAGGCCAAACCCGCTCCCCTGGTAATCACTATCAGCCGCGAGTTCGGTTCAGGCGGCCGCGAAATCGCTCAGGCCGTCGGCGACCGACTGAAGATCCCCGTCTACGACCACAGCTTGATCGACATGACCGCACGCGCATCAGGCCTCACGCCCGAATACGTGCG
>JAUNOE010000011.1:0-24611 GCA_030537255.1 Coriobacteriia bacterium | reverse complement strand
CACGAACAAGACGTTCGGCATGGCATTCTCTACAACCTGTGCGCCCAACAGTATGCCTATGTCGGAGAGACTCCTGGCGAAGACGATGTGCTGTTCCTTGCCCAGGCGCGCACCATCACCAACCTGGCAAACCATGGCAGCTGCGTAATCGTGGGACGCAACGCCAATGCCATCCTCGCTGACCGCGAAAACGTATTCGATGTCTTCGTCAGCGCGCCGCTGGACCAACGCGTCAAACGCGTTTGCAGGCGAGACGGCGTAAGCCAGCGCGAGGCAAAGCTGCGCATCACGCGCATTGACCAGGAGCGTCACGAACATGCCCGTCTCTTCGTCAACCAGGAATGGGGCGGCACAGGCTACGATCTGAAGATTGACAGCTCCACCGATACCACCACAAATCTCGCACGCCACATTGCGAACGCGGCAAAAAAGGCAACCTGTGCAAAGGAGCAAGTCACAAGCAGCGCGGGGTAACCTCGAAGCCAAACCGTTGTAAACTAGAGCGACACGACAAAACCGAAAGGACCCTTCATGGCACAAGCCTCAAAGCCCGTACGCGTTCGCTTCGCCCCCTCCCCCACCGGCGAGCTGCACATCGGCGGCGCCCGTACGGCAATCTTTAACTGGGCCTTTGCCCGTGCCACGGGCGGCACCTTCGTCCTGCGTATCGAGGACACCGATCCCGAACGCTCTACCGAAGAAAACAAGCAGGTCATCCTGCGCGGCATGCGTGGACTTGGCCTTGATTGGGACGAAGGCCCCGAAGTGGGCGGCGATTTTGGCCCCTATCTGCAGACCGAGCGCTTCGACACCTACAAGCAGGCACTTGAGGACCTCAAAGCCAAGGGTGCAGTCTATCCTTGCTTCTGCACCAAGGAAGAGCTTGACGCAAAGCGCGCCGTGGCAGAACAGTCCGAAGGTGGCTACTCTGGCTACGATCGCACCTGCCGCTCGCTTTCTGCGGAGGAAGCCCAGGCGCGCATCGATGCCGGCGAACCCCATGTCTGGCGCCTACGCGTCCCCGAGAACCATGGCCCCCTCGAATTGGATGACGCGGTATATTGTCACATGTCCGTCCCCGCTGACGTCATGGATGACATGATCCTGGTGCGCACCGATGGCAGCCCCACCTACAATTTTGCCGTCGTCTGCGACGACACCAACATGGCCATCACCCACGTTATCCGCGGCGACGACCATCTGTCCAACACGCCCCGCCAGATCCTGATCTACGAAGCACTTGGCTACGAGGTTCCCACATTTGCCCATCTCTCCATGATTTTGGGATCCGATGGCCGCAAGCTGTCCAAGCGCCGCAACGCCACCAGCGTCGAGCAGTACCTGAAGATGGGCTTTCTGCCTGATGCCCTGGTCAACTTCCTGGCACTTCTGGGCTGGTCGCTCGACGGCGAGACCACCATCATCCCTCGTAACGTCCTGTGCGAAAACTTCAGCCTGGACCGCATCACCAAGAAGGACGCCATTCTGGACGAAACCAAGCTTGACTGGATGAACGGCGAGTACATCAAGAACATGGGCGCAGCTGCCTGGGTCGATGCCGTCGCGCCCTTCCTGATCGAAGCCGGCCTTACCACCGCCGAGGAAATCACCACCAAGCATGACTGGTTCGAAAAGCTCTACCCCTTGGTGGCAGAGCGCATGAAGCGCCTTGTCGAGGCCCCCGAAAAGCTCGCCTTCATCTTTGCCGGCGAAGCCATCGAGCTCGACGAAAAGTCCGTGGCGAAGAACCTGCTGAAGGAAGGCTGCCGCGCCGACGAAGTCCTGGCTCACGTTCGTGACATCCTTGCCGACGAATCCATCGCCTGGGAATGCGACCCCCTGCAGGACACTGTGGCGGAGTTGGCCGAAAAGCTGGACCTGAAAAAGAAGCTCATCTTCCAGCCCATCCGTGTCGCCGTCACGGGCTCGCAGGTATCCCCCCCGCTGTTCGAGTCCATTGAGCTGATGGACCGCGCAACGGTTGTCGCCCGCCTGGACCACGTCATCGCAAACGTCTTCGGCAACTAAGCAATCCAACCTCAGCCCGCCTGATTCCCATTCAGCACGAAGGTCCCCCGTAGCCAGCCTGGTTGCGGGGGACTCCCCCATTTCTGGCACGAACGGGCAAACGCAAAACTGCTTTACCGCATTGCCTGTAGGGATCCCAACAACCACGAGCAAAGGACCTGTCTCATGACCAAGCCGTTCAACGAAGAACCAGTCGAAGTTTCGGCCCTGTCCGTCGCTGAAGACCTTGTCCCCAAAGCAGACCTGCCCGTGGCGGATGACGTCAACGATGAGACCTCCCCTTGCGCAACGGACGTCATCATGCCCAAGACAAGCCTGTCTGCACCTGATGACGAACAACTCGAGGACCTTGACGGCGATGCGGAAGACGATTCGGAGATTCCCGAACCAGATGACCCCTACTGGGACGACCTCCTGCACTACGATGCCGACGAGCTCGAACCCGACCAGCTTGACTACCTTGAGGCCCTTGCGGCCCGCATCGCAGGCGAAACCCAAGAGACAGAAGCCGAGCCCCTTTATCGTGAGGACATCGAATTCGTTCAAGCCCTGTGCACAAGGGCGACGGGGGCGCCTTGCGACCGCTGCGTACGCGTCTGTCCACAGGCCGCCATCAGCTTCGACGATAGCGGCCTGCCCCGAATCAAAGACGAGCTCTGTACTAACTGCGGACTGTGCGCAGGCATCTGCGATGGCTTTTCGAGCACACGCATCACCTTGGAAGACCTTTCCGAACGCGCACTTTCGGTTATCCAAGACGGCATGGCAGTGACCTTTGCCTGCAATGACATGATTCCTACCGGCATCGACGTGGCAGAAAACGTCATTGTGGTGCCCTGTTTGGGCTATCTCCCTCCCGAATTCCTGACCAAGCTTTTTGCCCACGGAGCCCTTGTCAACGTCTGCTGCGACTTCGATCTGTGTGCCAGCTGCCAAGTGGCGGGTCCCACAGCGTCCCAGCTGTTCGAGCACGCCTTCACGACCGCCGAAGCACAAACGGGTGCACAAATCGGTTTCGTCAACCAGGTGCCCACACAACAATCTCTGTTGGAATCACTGGCCGAAGGGGCCCGGGACGAAAGCGATCGTCGCAACATGCTCTCGGGCCTCACATCAACCATGACCGACGTGGCAACAGGCCAAAGAAGATCTCGAACGTCCTCGTCCGTTCTTGAGTTCCAAGAAAAAATGGAACGCATGCGCGCAGCTGGCCACATCAAACAACATGAGGGAATGACCCTAGAGGAAGTGGTAAGCGATCACCGAATTCCTAAGTATTGGCCCCGGCGCCACCTGCTAATGCAGGCAATTGAGGAAAAGCCCGAACTTGGCAACAGGATTTCGCTCTGGACAGCCACCACCGCAAGCGATGCGTGTCAGCAAAGCCATGAGTGCGTAGAGGCCTGCCCAACGGGTGCCCGCCAAGTCGACGAGCAAGGACTGCTCGTCATTGACGCCCGCTATTGCATTGCCTGCGGGTCATGCATCGCAGCCTGCCCCCATGCGGCATGTGATTTCGTTGAAACCTCCGCACATGACCTGTTCGGCGAAGCCTAAGAGATACGCTTGACGTAAGCCCAGTACTACCAGGGAGACTCCATGGACAAGACGCACGTGAACCCGGAAGACTCATCGCCCGAGTCCATCCAGGACCTGCCTCCCCAGCAGGGACCCCATCACGTTCAACAGGAATCTTACGGCCCCCAACAAAGTCCCTACAACGCTCAGCAGGGACCTTATGATTCCCAACGGCCTCCCTACAATTTCCAGCCAAACTCCCCTGATGGGCAACAGGTATACGGTGGCTATGCCCCCAACCCCGCCTACCAACAAGTTGCCCCAAAGAAAAAGGATGGCTGCCTTACCGCCGTCATCATTGCCGGCCTCGTAGCCGTCCTGCTGGGTCTTGGCAGCTGCTCGTTCGCCCTTGGTGCCCTAAGCTGGCTTGTCGAAGAAAGCACCATCGGCCAGGACATTGTCGAGGACATTGGAGATTCGAGCATCAAGGAGATCGTCTCGGGCATCGGCTCATCGGAAAAAGAGGCCAACAACGCCACCCTACGCAAACTTCTAGGGCAGGACTACTCAACCGAATCCTTCACTGCCAGCGAGTTAGAAAACATTCAAAAGCAAGTCTTTGCGTCATCTAAGACCAAAGAAGGACGCCATCCGCAGGGTGTCTACTTCGTCGGCAAGGACATCCCAGCTGGCGACTACTGGATGGAAGGCAACGACGAGGGGCTCAGCTACTACTTCGTACTGGAAAAGGACGACCGCAATTACGACTGCAGGCTCTCGAACAACTACTACGGACACAACCTGATGGGACTCAACCAAGGTGAAGTGCTCGTATTGGTTAACGGGGAGGGAGGCTTTTACCCCCTGTCCGACATGAAGCAGACCTTCAGTGACCCCTACACCAATGGCGTCTTCCGAGTTGGCATCGACATTCCTGCTGGCACCTATCACCTCAAACCCGGCAAGGACTACGACAACTACAGCGCCTGCTACGTTATGAACGACCTGTCCTACGATGACGACTACCTTGACCAGACAATTCTCGAGCAAGACCGAGACAAATTCTCCGGCCGAGAAGCAACACTCAAGGAAGGTCAATACTTGGAGCTATTCAACGCCACGGCAACCAAGGGCGCTACTGCATAAGCGCCAGCCCACCCCACCATGACAAAGTCCGCAGCCCAGAACAATCATCTGAGCTGCGGCTTCTTTTTTTGTGCGAAAAACGAGTTCAACCTCGTAACGCAACCGATACATCTACAGCACATTTCCGACACAACTCAACAAAACCAGGGTGCAACAATTTCCTTCGTATAGAGAGCACTAGCCAACGAAGAGAAAGCGTTCGCTCAATGTCAGAACTCTCAATCTCCATCGTTGGAGACAGCGCCCTGAACATCGTGTTCAGCCACACGCTTGATCCAACGAACGGCAGCAGGACCTACGACCCCGCAGGAGCCCGGCGTGTCCGACACGCCCTGCGGCTGCTTAACGAGCACCCGATTCCCGGAGTCATTGGCTGCACGCCCGCCTACTGCGCACTCACCATCTACTACGACCCCCTGACTGTCGGCTTCGACAACCTTGTCCACGAGCTCAATGACCGCTTGTCCCCACTTGACGCTGACATGGAGCAATGGGAATCCGAGGGACGTGAGCGCAGCGTAATCGAAGTCCCCGTATGCTACGGCGGCGAATTCGGTCCTGACCTGCTTGCCGTTGCCCAGGCCTGCAACCAAGACGTACAGGAAGTAATCGCACGCCATTCCGCTCCTACCTACGACGTCGGCATGATGGGTTACTATCCCGGCTTTGCCTACCTGACGGGGCTCGACCAATCGCTCTACGTACCACGCAACCTTGACCCCAGCAAAGAAATCCCCGCTGGCTCAATTGGAATCGGCGGTCGCCAAACCGGCATCTACGGATTGGGGACCCCGGGAGACTGGAACATCATCGGTCGAACGCCCCTAAAGCTGCTCGAGATCACCAACGTGGCAAAACCGCTCCTGGAGGTAGGCCAAGGCGTGAAACTCGTACCCATATCACCCGAGGAATACGAAGACATCGCTACGAAAGTGGCAAAGGGGACCTACGAACCGCACATCACCCGCAAGGAGGTTCAACAGTGAGCATCACCGTATTGTCCCCCGGCACCCAGACCACGGTGCAGGACCTAGGACGCTATGGCAACGCCGTCTGGGGCCTTGCCCATTCGGGCGCCATGGACCGACGAGCGGCAACCATCGCCAACATCCTGGTAGACAACGCCGAAAATGCCGCCCTGTTGGAATTCTCGACCGTGGGACCAAGCATTCGCTTTGACCAAAACACCGTCTTCTCCTTCACGGGAGCCCGCCCCCAAGCAACGCTCGACGGCAAACCCGTGGAAGGGTACAAGGCGATCCGCGCCCGCAAAGGACAGGTGCTCTCCCTTGGCTTTTGCGCGCAAGGAGTCTACGGCTATCTGGCCTTTGCGGGTGGCCTTGACGTGCCTTTGGTCATGGGAAGCGCAAGCACGCATGTCCCCTGCCACATCGGCGGCTACAAAGGACGCGCCCTCGAAGAAGGTGACCGCATCGAGCTCAAGGCAGAAGTCGGCGACATTCCCAATCTCTACGGCCACTTCATGAAGCGCGACAACTATTACAACTTCGGCACACCTGGCGTCACCTACATTCGTGTGGTACCCGGTCCCCATGAGCATCTCTTCAACAAGCGTGGCGTGGAAGCCTTCTACAACAAGGTGTTTGTGGCCACTGGCAAAGCAGACCGCATGAGCTACTACCTAAATGGCCAGGTGGTTTCCACCGTCGGAGAGACCTCGGACGTCATGTCGGATGGCGTGGCCTTTGGCTCAATCCTCATACCAAGCCGCGGTCGCCCCATCGTTGCCATGGCAGACCGCCATACCACCAGTGGCGTTACGAAAATCGGCACCGTCGCAAGCATCGATTTGCCTCTCTTAGTTCAGCGCAAGGCTAATGACCTGATCAGGTTCCAGCCCATTAGCGTCTACGAGGCTCAAGACCTACTTCGTGAACAGCGCAGCTTCTTTGATGCGCTCAGACGCGACATGCGCAAGCCCTACCTGGGAGAAGAAAACACCCGCGGCCCAGCGCAACGCATCGCCGAACTCATGCCCGAAGCACCCACTCCCAAGAAGGGCAAGTCGAAGATGCTTGCAAGCATGTACCGCAACACCGACTGGAAGCGCGCCACCCAAGGAGACCTTTTCAGGCACTAGGGAGCAAGCAACCACCCACCTGTAAGACATTCCGCCGACTTCGGCGGTGTACCCTGCGATTCACTAGGAGATGTGATGTTCGAAAAGATCCTCGTGGCTAACCGCGGAGAGATTGCCGTTCGTGTCATCCGCGCCGCAAAGTCCATGGGCATCAAGACCGTGGCCGTCTACTCCGAGGCAGACAAGAACTCCCTGCATGTGCAACTGGCCGACCAGGCAGTCTGCATTGGTCCAGCCGCCTCGCTCCAGAGCTACCTGAAAATCGAAGCCATCCTGGATGCCGCACGCGAAACCAACGCTGACGCCATCCACCCAGGATATGGTTTCCTTTCCGAAAGCAGTGCCTTCGCTCAGGCCTGCATAGACGCCGGAATTGCCTTCATTGGCCCTGGCCCTGAGCTCATCGAAAGCATGGGCAACAAGAGTCAGGCCCGCAAAACCATGATCGAGGCTGGCGTGCCCGTGGTACCCGGCTCAAAGGAGCCCATGCATTCAGCAAAAGAAGCCCTGGCAGCTGCCCACGAAATGGGATGGCCCATCATGATCAAGGCATCCGGTGGTGGCGGCGGCAAAGGCATGCGCGTAAGCATGGACGAGTCTGACTTCGAAGAACAGTTCAACATCGCACAGCACGAAAGCGTTTCGTTCTTCGACAACGACACCATGTACCTGGAGCGCGCCCTGTTCAACCCGCGCCACGTCGAGGTCCAGATCATGGCCGACAAGCACGGAAACGTGGTTTCTCTGGGAGAGCGCGATTGCTCCATCCAGAGAAACCACCAGAAGATGGTCGAGGAAAGCCCCTGCCCGTTCCTCTCCGAGGAGAAGCGCGATGCCATCGCAAAGACGGCCGTCCAGGCAGCCCGCGCCGTTGGCTACGAGTCGGCTGGCACCATCGAGTTCCTGGTTGACGATTCCGAAAACTTCTACTTCATGGAGATGAACACCCGCATTCAGGTTGAGCACTCCGTTGCCGAAATGCGTTTCAACATTGACCTCGTGCGTGAAATGATTTGCGTTGCTGCGGGCCTCGAGCTTTCCTGGACGCAGGAAGAACTGAAACCCATCGGACATTCGATCGAATGCCGCATCAACGCCGAACGCCCCTCGCGTGGATTCATGCCCTCCCCCGGACCCGTCACCGCCGTCAACTTCCCTGGCGGCAATGGCGTACGCATCGACTCGGCCATGTATGCCGGCGGCGAAGTGAGCGCCTTCTACGACTCCATGATTGCAAAGATCATCACTCACGCCCCCACGCGTGAGGAGGCCATCGAAAAGATGAAGTGCGCCCTGGAAGAAACCGTCATCGGTGGCGTCTACACCAATCTGGATATCCAGTACGCCATCATGTGCGACGAAACCTTCCGCAAGGGCGAGGCAACTACCTCCTTCATTGAGCACTTCTTGGATGGCGAATAAGGGAACTCATCTCCTAGCTAGCAGAACGACCTCAAGCACACAAAGACGGGCACCTTGGAGCATGACCAGGGTGCCCGTCTTTGTGCTATCTAACGACCAGGGACCACGTTCGTTTTCGTGAGGTATTGCAAAAAATCGATTCTGCTTTGGTCGCAGCCCTGTTAGACAACGTAGAAAAGACCACCTTCATATAAGCAAGTAAGTTGGCAATTCATGATTCCGTCCCCTCTCGGGGATTAAGCATTTCCAAATAAAGAACTCATGATTGACGGTGTGTACTATAGCGAGTTTCCGTCCCCTCTCGGGGATTAAGCATTTCCAAAAAACGTACAGCACACAAACACTCTTGAATTCCGCATTTGGTTTCCGTCCCCTCTCGGGGATTAGGCATTTCCAAAGCATGCTGAGAGATTTTGTTGGCATCATCATCGGGTTTCCGTCCCCTCTCGGGGATTAAGCATTTCCAAAAGAAACAAACCGAAACCAAGCGCATTTGTCGTATGTTTGTGTTTCCGTCCCCTCTCGGGGATTAAGCAGTTCCAAAATTTCATTCCGTACTTGTCCAAAATGGCAGGCGGTTTCCGTCCCCTCTCGGGGATTAAGCATTTCCAAATCGACGTCATTGAGGCAGGCTTCCCCATTTCTTCCCCTGGTTTCCGTCCCCTCTCGGGGATTAAGCATTTCCAAAGGTATGGACATCATCGCCATGAAGGAGTATGGACCATACATAATGGTCTCACTATTCTAGCTCTAGATATAAATATTCTCAGCAAGCAATTCATCACCGGGATAACTCCCCAATATCACACCCTGGCACAAGCCGCTCATTTTGTAGATACGTACACGGTCATCCTTGTCATAAAAGCGACTAGAAGCCATCAGATTCTCAATTTTCAATGACATTTCTTTTATGTCGGCAGAGCATAAATAAGCATCATATACCGAATTCTGAATTCTTCTACAATAGCGTTTCAAGACTTTGGTCAAGATTGAATACTTCTTGCGCCCCGAGATGTCGAACATCACAATCACGTAGTATTTATGAAGCGAAGGCGAAGCGCCAGCTATCCTCCCGAACGATTGCGCCCTTCGTTCGAGCTCAGTCATGTGGCTCACCCCAAACAAACGGTTGGTACTTCGAAGCGTCACTAGATTCCAAGGCATCAATCACGCTAATTATCTTCTTGTCCAACGCCGCCTGAAAAGCATACCGGTAGCGATCGCCATAGGCCAAACAAAACGGCGCCCGATCCGACATTGCTGCGGTTAATACATCGGTATACATACGCATCAGGCTCCTCGACATATACACACCCCCACCAGCATCAGGCGACCGGGTAAAATCAGATGGAGAAATGTCTCCAGAAGCAACCATCTTCACAACAAGCCGATCCACCATGTAGGCTCGATAGTCTTCAAGCAAATCCGACACCAAAGCAGCATGACCACTCTTTGGTTTGTGAAGAAAGCCAAAATAAGGATGCAAACCGTGCCTATCAACGGCTCCAATCATATTTCTATGAAGAAAACTGTACCCATACGAAAGCAGGGCATTGATCGGATCTTTCGGAGGCCTTGAAGAACGACCGGGGAAATCGAATTGGGAATTCGCAAACAATCGTCCATAGCAGGCAAAATATGCTTTAGCAGCATTACCCTCAAATCCCAACACTTCATCAACACTCGCAGCATCATCAAGAAACTCTAGTGAGTGAAACAAGCCACTTAGTTCTTCCGGGGAAAACGAGCACAACTCCTTCATCGTCTCAAGGAGCGTAATGCTGTTCAGAATCTTTGCCCTCACAACGATTTTCGACCAACACAGACAAAACTGATGGTTTTCCGTTAGAAATACCTGACGCTTCTGACGAAAGGGATTTGCCTGCTCAAATGAGGAGAGCCTTCCGAAGTAGTGACCAGAGTCAGTGAAATATCCTATGGTAGCCCCAGAAGAAAGACATTCTCTGACCAGCTGTGTCGATAATTGGGCATTACCGAATACGCTAATACTATCAACGCTATTGAAAGGAATCTTCCGCTCCGAAGAATCGCCGTCTTTGATCACTAGCTGCCCCTGGGAATAACCTAGCTTGACATCACTTCTCATGACATAGAGATGAGACATGGCAACTCATTCCCTCTTTTGGCTAAATGCAAGAAATAATCGACTCGTTGACCCTGTCATACAAGCCAGGTTCCGCAGGCCCATGAAACTCAAGACAATCATCTCCTGCAGCATCATGGAGCTCGAAGAGACTATCCATGATTTCACGAAGCGTCATTCCGCATTCGCGTTCAATCGATGACCTTGACGAAGAACGCAAGGAATGAGCAAGGGAATTCCTGCTTTTCCACTCAACCTTTCTTAACGCATTCACGAGGTCAATCGTTCGGTCAGTCTCACAGTACTCCCCTACAAGGCGACAGTATGCATCGTTCGTAATGTAAGCGTCCTTGTTGTGGTAGTGGCACCTATACAAAACCTGGGCCAAACGAGGATCATCATCGATTGCGTTGACATCATACTTTCCCGTTGGCTCCCCGTTCTTGAATGTCTGATATTTCCTATCCGGCAGATAGGGAGCAAGAACCCTCCTCATCAGCTCTGTAAAAGCAGGGGTGAGCGCCCGCACGAATTCGGCCCAATGACCCTGTTTCAGCCGAACTTCCATCATGTACAAGTATTCCAGGACCAAATCGTTTCTTTTGAAACCCAGGGATTTTCCCGAAAAAACTTGAGCCGGAAGATTCCCATCCAAATTCAAGCGCGCTGCCGCCGCCTCGATCTTCCTCTTCGCTTCAAGGCTTATGCAATCCATCTGATTAGCAAACTCAACAGCGGCTTCGTACTCATAGCCCTTCACCAAGGTTATGATGTTTTCCTGCATGAGCCTCTGTGCAAAATTGGGCGTCACGACCCTGACAATGCGACTCTCCGCATTTGATTCGATTTCGGAATCTAGCTCCCAAAGAAAGTCAAGATCGTACTCTTCGGGAGATTCGCGATCAAAACGAGAATTGATTCCCTTCTTTGGCGTCAGAACCTGCAGTAGCTCAAGGTCGATTCGGCCGAACGAGCCAAGAGCGACCAATGCCTGCGACATTCCGGCCGTACCCGAAGAAACGTTCACAAGCAAAGGTCCTTCGGCTGGTTCGATGCCCGAAAGTATTTCCTCAAAATCGTTGATAAACAAGTCGAACCGGAACACTTCTTCATGCACGGAATGTACGACCGTAACCTCAGCGGGGCTAATCCCCAACTGCTCATAGAGCAGCTCGATGGCACGAGTGTAACGATGATCCTCCGCTTCGAATGCAATCATCGCAGGAGAAAGGTACAGGATGACTTTCTCTGGCTTACGGTGCCTCAGAATATGCAGCATGGGACCATCGCCGAGCTGCGTTATCGGGTCGGCAGTACCGATCGGCGAAAACAAGACGGACATCTACAACTCCTCTACTTCAACCGAGCATCTACCCATCAGATACCTCTCGCTTCCGAGGTCGCCCCACTTCAGCGTATGGGGAGAGACGCCAAGCTGCGAATCCATCCAATGACGATGGTCTTCCTTGGTCTTCTTGACCCTGCCTCGACCCCCAAAGCTCTGCATCTTAGGCTCAAATCCCTCACGCCTGATTTCTTGACAAAGGTTCTGATTGGTACCATGGGCAACCTTAGTGGGGAAATGCCCGTAAAGAATCCGGGAAACCACGGCAGCCCGCTCTTGTTCGTTTTCGTACAAGGCGCCAACGGTAGTCTTGCTCGCAAAATCAACACCACCACCGAGATAGCAGGGGGTTTCTTCCGTAACCCCTTTCTCGCCAGCAGCGTCTTTATGTAACCTGCAATACCCACTCCCCTCCACAGCAGCATTGCTACAACGCCTTCCCGCAAAGGGACCGGAAGCTATGACGTACCCGCATTGACCATCATCCTTGGTTGCTTCGGCGGATGCTTCCTCGCAGTCAAAATGCCGCAAAAAGCTGTCAGAGTAGAAGTCGAAGGAACGCTTGAGCAAGGATTCAATGCCCTCCGCATCAAACTCGAGCCCAGACAAACGCTCCTTAAGCTTTTCTTCGTCTACGGATACATCGACAACGATTTCAGTACCAGGCCGCAAACATTCCCAGTACACGTTGAGGCTATTGCCGTCAAAGTCAGACAAATTCCCCATGTCTGGCTTGTGACGCGCAAGATCCTTCTTGGAAAACTGATCATATTTCTTGGCAAAAACCAAGTCTTCGACCTTTAGCGGCTCCGAATCGGAAACCGAAACATACCTCATGGCATCGCTTACGGCATCAAACTTACCCGCAACCCTATCACGAAAGGCATACTTGACGATTTCCCCGTCGGCACCCCGCCTTCCAGAAACGGCATAGCTCAAATCAAAGCGGCTACGATACTCTTCCCTATTCTGCAATACCAAATTAAGGAGAATCGCCGTCCTGAGCATTCCCTTGACGCTCGACCCTGGAATATAGGGCTTCCCATACGGGTCCTTAACAAACTGCCAAACGTCGTAATACTTGATTTCACCGCGCCTTGCCCTGAACAAGGGAGTATCCACCCGATAGGCAATGCAATTCTTGGCCACTTTTCGCAGGTCCTCGTTTTTCGACAAGAACCCCTGAAGCCCGCCACCTCCTTTGTCCCCCTGAAGAAAATCGCAGTAACGTTGCAGTTGTTCAGGATTCAAAGATTTGGTAAACCGCTTGATGTCGAGTACCGCAATCTTGCCTTTGTCCGCGAAGTAGTCGTGTTTCCCGTATTGCTGAGAATTTCCGATATGAACCAGGCCGACCGTTTTCACCCTAAGACGCAACTTACGCACCATCGTTGTCATACCTCCATCCACAAAGCACGCGCATACCTATACACCGCATGAGCACCGGGAACGGCATTCACGTCAAAGACATCGCCCTCGAAACGCTTTTCGAACACGGATCCAGGAGAAAACAGGCACATATCACGCTTTTTATGAGGTGTTGCAGAATGAGTCCGCGATTGCACAAAACCGCCTTTTCTTTCCACGCGATAGCTAGCGCCTGCGAGCAATTCGTCGGACAACTCGTCCTTATTCGGCAAGGCGGTCGAAAGCAACATGTGCTTACCAGCACCAGCCGCCCCTAATGACAGCACAGAGGGATCGTAGTCCAGAATGTCATAACTGAACTGCCCATATCCGCTGCTCCTTTTGCCCCCGAGGCCAGAAAAGGACAACGCATCTATCAGCGGCTCAATGTCATAGGATCCACAACAGAAAAAGTAGAGCCCGTTCCCCCTGAAGAAAGAATACCCGCCAACATGATAGGGTTCGGCATCCTCACTGGTACTTCGCGTCAGATTGACCTTCGTCCGCAAAAAAGGAACGCCCAAGCGAAAGTTTCGCAACTCACCAACAAAATCGAAATCGCCGCAAAGAAGCTTGGACATTTTCGAAGCCGGAACATATTTCAAGTTTTTACTGGCTTTCTTTTCCGAAGAATCAGCTCTTTCCTTTGGCTCGGCTTGCTCATGACGAGCCAGAACCATTGGCTTAGGAAGATAGAGTTCTTCGCCAATAAAGGGGAAGGCGTCACTGATGCGCAACGTGCCGGTCCGCGCCGCATTCAGCAATTCATCCGCGCAACCCATGCCCAGCGCCTCAATGTACAAAGCGCTGAACAAGGTTCCCGCGTCGCAGGCATACTCGCTATCCGCCAACCGACGTTTTCCGAAATGAACCGGCCCAGAAAACGACAGCTTCACAATTTGATTAGGCATAAGTCACCTCACAGCACCACAAAGGCGCCCATTCGTCGCTATCCCTATCCGAGCTTCTTGATGTAGCGTCCTTCGGGAATGTCCAAATCGAAATCACCAACGGCAACACCTGCGACCACGTCAACAAAGGACACACGACCATTCCCTCGGGTTCCCCCGCCTCCAAGATAATCATTCTCAAGCAGGCAGAAGGCTGTTTCGAGATTGGCAAAGTCTTCAGCTACCTCATCTGGGTCCTCTACGTTGTAAATGATTTCAAAACCAAACTCCGAACCCCGAATGACGCGTTCGATTTGCCGGGGGTTCGCAATGGACGTCAACCTATCGATGGAATTTTCGAATTTTGCTTCGGTAAATGAAGGGAGCTCCCCCTGGTTCTCTAGGAAGCAGTCACTGAACTGGAGACGAGACATCTGCATACCCAACCCCGAGGCATCACTCCCCCTTTCACTCGAACCAAACAAGCGTTTGATTTCTCGACAGTCTTTCTCGAAACCACGTACACCCTCCATTGGCGTAGTGCAAAAATCACGAGCCAGCAAGGAACGCAGCTTCCCCTTAAGTGACGAACCGGGGATGATTGGTTCCCTAGTCAAAGGATCACGCACCACCGGCGAGTCTATTGCGCCAATGGCGCTGAAGGAATCGTCTCCGCCAATATGAAGGCCGGTCTTCACTTCGATAGTGCCCTCGATCTTGATTTTCGTGAAAGCCATCTTTAATCCCTTCCTCCATAGAACTTGAAATACGCAACAAGACTCTCTGCATAGCGGCAATAGAGAATGAACTGCTCATAGGTTTCGACATCATCGATTGCACTCATCAAGCACGTCTTTTTAATGAAGTCGCCTACGACTCTGTCCCTTCCCGACTCGTAAGCCATCTTCACCTTGACGTACTGGAGATCAGAACAATAGTTTTCAAAATCAGCCTGGGAATGTATCCGTGAATAAACATTCGTAATCAGGGCATATACACCACGAAGCTTAGACATCGACAGGCCGCCATTCCCTGATGCATATGCGCCATTTTCGATAATGCGCTCAGCCAACGACGCATAATTCATCTTGGTCAATCGCCCACCTAGGAGACAAACCCCTGCTGCGCTTGTTTCTGGCATCACTAGCCCCTTTCCCTAATGCTGTAGACATACCACTCAAGAGCAGCAACCAAGCATTTGCGCTGCTCGCCATCCAGTGCCCATGAGTAGAACTTCTTGCTCAACGCGTCGGCATCGTCCGCATACTCGAAGCTTCGCGCCAATAGATAAGCAAACCTAGGCGCCGAAATAACCTGGTCATAATCACGCAACAAGGCAAGCATTCTGTAGATAAACGCCTTGCCCTTTTCGTTCGCCTCAAAGATTTCACGAAGCTCACGCATGCGCGGCTCTACGACATCGACAAGATAATCCCAGCCAAAGACCATTTCGTCCCGCCAAAGGGTGACGGCATCCTTTTGAATGCTTGACCCATCCTTACCAATACGGGAACAAAGCTTCGCAACGTCTTCAAGCTCGCCGGCTTCCGAAGCCATGCGGGCAATGGGATACGTTTCTCCGAACATACCAATTCCGGCACTTATGGTCAGGCAACCATTCCCCGTGAATTCCTTGAATTCGTTGCGTATGTCTATCGCCGCATACAGCACGTCGCTCCAATTGCCCACGATAAACAGGTCGTCGCCGCCCGAATAGATAATCTGAAGCCGGTAATCTGACTTCTCCAAGATTTCGTTAATTTCCTTTTTGAAGAAAAGGCTCAATGCGCGACTCAATGTTGCCGTACGGCTAATGGAGGCCTTTTCGCAAGGAAACCCATTGGCGAATGCCGCGCCCAAATTGTCAACGTCGGCCCGAAGAACGCCGAGACGCTTAATTCCCTTGGATCCCTCAAGCGTCTCGGATTCCTCAATCGTCGCCGCATCAATCGCATACGAAGAAACGCCCTGACCATCTGTGTCGGCAGTATAGTCACCTATCCAGACGTGGGTCGCAAAATCAATTCCAGCTTCCCAGTCGTTCTTGGTGTACACGCGTCGAACCAAAGGCCGCTCCGAAAGATACCTATCGCGTCGGTAAAGAACCAGCTCCGCTCCGAAAGGCAGTTCGAGATGAAGTCTATCCCCCGAAGGTTCATCAGAGAATTCCTCGGACGACTTGTCGATAACCGCAAAAACGTTCTTTTCTCCTACCAAATCAGCAGAGACATCATGCAAAGAAGCGCAAGTGGAACAAAGAAGAACACCGTGACGCTCAACCAAGGAAGACGAGCGATGGCATTCCTGGCACTCCCGCTCCATTTCGTCATGCTGCGGCGAAAAGTTCAATTCTGCGATGTCGGCCGCGGTATAACGAGAAGCCTTCGCCGTCGACAGGCGAGCAGAAAGCTCCCTGAACAGACCAGGGAAGCGCTGCTTATCCTCACCTTTGTTGGCCAGGTCATCGGAAGAGCACTCGACATAAGCCGCGGCAAGATACAGATCCGTCCCATGACGGCTGATAAACCAAGCCTTCAATTCGGAAAGGAACTTACTTAGCTCGTTTTTCGCAAAATCAGTATTGGGAAGGATTAGGTACGAATGGCCGCCTCCGATGTACAAAACATTGGAGCGATTCAGGGACAAGCGGTCAAGAAGCTCGTCAACAATGTGCTCCATCATGAAATCCAGATAAAGACTTCTTGCCCTTAGCTGCTTCAATGCTCCAGAGCCACTGATGTTGTAGATGAAATCCTGAATGCCGCTCATGTCGAACGACGAAAGAAGGAACATCGGCTCGTAATAATATGATTGGGAAGAAGCTCCCGAAAACAGCGCCTTCCGGTAATCCGTGACGCCCTTCGCGGCCAGGTAGTCATAGACGCAAGCGGCAAGTCCCGCCGTAGTCTTAGAGTGGTCATACAGGGAAACGTCGACCAATTCTGACGTGTTCGTAGAAGAAGGAACCGTCCTGGTGGTAGCCTCCAGGACATGTAGGAGCGAATTTACCTCTTTCGGATCGATGCTGATCCCGGACAGATTTCGCTTGATGTCCTCGCGAATCCGATTGTAGTCATCATGAGGAATAACGTTATCGTCCTGATGACCACCGATGATGTTGAAAATCTTTCGCAGGTCAACATCCTTCTCAAAGAAGGCCTGATCGGCTTCGTCACCTTCATTCTTTCGGTCCATACCTGCTGATATATTGTCGGCAAAGTAGGTTATGAAGGCCAACGAATCATTCTGCAAAGCGCCAGATGCCCTTATCTCCCTTGCGTGGTGATAGCGAATTTGCTCAACCACCTTAAGACCTTCGACGGTCTGAAAAGTCTCATTCAAAGGGGCCACTTCTTCGCGAACGAAATCGCAACCCAGCTTGGAATGAGTTCCCCTCTTCGATATGCCTCGATATACGACCTTTCCGATATCGTGAAGAAGCGCACCGAAATATAACGCTGTCTTGTCGTCCACGTTTCACTCCTTCGCAGTTCGCTTAACACCATGGTCTGGGAGAAGGCATATGCCACCCATCCCCATCGAGGTCTTGATACCGACACCCGATGCCTCTCCAAAAGTCAGGAGCATGGCAACAAGCCCCCTTATGGATTGAGGGCCCGATACGTACAGAGTCAGACCACCCACAAACGCGGGAATCTTGTCGCTTTTACTCATTGTCCTGGGAAAATAACACGATTTCAAATTGTAAGAAGTAATTCGAACGTGCTCAGTAATATAGTCAAGCGTTTCCTGGTCAACTTCCTTTTCTCCAGAGTAGCAATGGTTGTAACGCATGAGCAGATTCTGAAAGAGCAGCCTTACATCGGGAACAATGACGAACTGTCGCTTGCTTTTAAAGGCAGTCGGGGTCAGAAAGCGGATCCGAAATGTTTGCCTCGAATCCGACCCCAGGCAATCCACCAAATGATCGATACCAAACGATTCCTGCTTTCGTGCTCCAATGGAGAAAGTAAGCCCCTAATTTCGAAGCGTTATGGACTCGATCGTACTTGCGGGCTCGGCCAAACGGATGGAAGACTCGTTCGTCAATGCATTGATTTTCCAAACGTAACCCCCGTTTTCCCCTCTGACGCAACACTGGCTATAAGGATTGAAGGGGATAGAATGCAAAAAGGATGCATATTCAGAATCGACGTGTTCCATCAAGACGCTTTGCAGCATGGGACCTAGAGAATAGGGCCGGATTGCCTCACTCTCGTCTGACCTTTCGAGCTTCAGCTCCAAAGAGAGCTTCGTAATACGCTCCACTCCAACCTCCTAAGGAACAGACGAGCGACCATCAGCTAAATCAGCCGCGCCAAAACATAGGCGAGTCGAGATGAAGTTCAAGTTACCAGACAACACCAGCCAAGCAAAACAAAAACGGCAGGCAAACCCGCATTTTTCCCAAACAGACGGAAGTACACGGATGCTTCTGTCCGTTTGAAATGCAAACCTAGATTCTAGTTTTGCCGATGCACGGTGCGACCGTTGCGGCTGGTACCAGCGCCCTTGCTTCCGCCACCACGGGAGCGCCCACGTCGACTAGGGACGACCTTGGTCACGTGAAGCTCACGCGCCATTCGTTCTGCCGAGCTTTCCTGGTCAAGGGGCTTTGCGTCCAAAGCCCCAGTCCTGGCAGAACCAGAGTCCTTGCCTGCGGCGGATTTCGAGGCGGGGCCACCACTCACGCCAGCTGCCTTGGCTGCCACCTTGGGGTTGTCATACATGCTCGGCACCGATGATGCCCTTCCCGCACGACGCTCAGCTCGCTTTGCAGCACGTTCGGCACGCCGAGCCTCGCGGTCGCCAAAGCGGTCAGCCCCCTTGCCCGCATGGCCCGTGATGCTGCCACCGGTCTCGGAGATGGAACGCTGTCAGTGGCTTGGCACCCATTCCCTGGCCTCGGCCCGTGCGCTTTGCCTGCTGCGCACGAAGCTCCTCGCGTTCTTTCGTCAAGCCTTCCAAATAGGCCAACACGGCCACCAAGGTGCTGCCGTCGTCGCTTTCGCCAACACGGCTCATAGGTACCGAAACACGCTGCTTGTCCGCTACATAGCGACCGCCCCCGCGGTTGATGCGCGCCTGCTGTTCCCGAGCCAGAAGGAACGGCTCGACCACCAGCTTGCCCGCAACCGAAGAGATGCTCTTGATGCCCTGCTTGTAGGCAAACGCCTTGAGACGGGCCTTCGCAAACTGGTTGATGGTTGCCCGAGGCATCTCGGGGTGCTTTGACTTGAGGTCCTCGAAGATTTCGTCCACGGCCTCAACTGACTCGGCGCTGGCAATCTTTCGGTAGAACAGCACGCGCTCGTCGGCATCGGGAACATATTCTTCAGGAATGAAGGTGGGGTCGGGCAGATTAATCACGATGTCGGATAGCGCAGGAGGCAGATAATCGTCATCCACCGCATGGCCTTCACGAGCAAGGTTGACGGCCTGGGCCAGCATCTGCGCAAACAGATCGAAGCCCACTGCGCTCATGTTGCCGCTCTGCTCGGCTCCCAGCAAATCACCCGCACCACGAATTTCCAGGTCGCGCAAAGCCACCTGCATACCGCTACCCAGCTCGGCATGCTCGTTGATCGCGGTCAAACGAGCCATTGCCTCCTCAGTCAGGGGAATGTCATCCGGGAAGAGGAAATATGCATAGGCCTGCAAGTTGGAACGACCCACACGGCCCTTCAGCTGGTACATCTGAGCCAAACCCAGGCGCTGCGAGTCCTCAATGATCAGGGTGTTCGAATGGGGGTTGTCGATGCCCGATTCAATGATGGTCGTCGCCACCAACACGTCGATCTGCCCAGCGTTGAAGTCCTCCATCACGCGCTCGAGTTCTTCCTTGCCCATCTTGCCATGCGCCACACCTACGCGAGCCTCGCCCGCAGCCTGATGTACGCGTTCGGTGGCATCTTCGATGGATCGCACGCGGTTGGAAACGTAGTACACCTGACCCTTGCGCGCCAACTCGCGACGGATGGCATCACTTACCACGTCAGGATCCCATTCGCCCACATGAACCTCGACTGGCAGTCGGTTTCCGGGAGGCGTCAGGATCAAGCTCATGTCACGCACGCCCGAAAGACCCATCTGCATGGTTCGTGGAATGGGCGTCGCAGACAAGGTGAGCACATCGATGGATTCACGCATGTTCTTGAGCTGCTCTTTGTGGCCCACGCCGAAGCGCTGCTCCTCGTCGATGATGACCAGGCCTAGGTCGTGAGGGTTGACGTCCCTGCTCAGTAGCCGATGGGTTCCCACCAGCACCGCAACATCACCATTCGCAAAGCCCTCAAGCGCCGCCTTCTGCTGAGCAGGAGTACGGAATCGTGAAAGGACCTCGACCTTCACGCCATAGGGCTCGAAACGATCGCGAAAGTTGCTGTAGTGCTGCTGCGCCAAAATGGTAGTAGGGCACAGCACCATGACCTGCTTTTTGTCCTGCGTTGCCTTGAAGGCGGCACGTAAGGCCACCTCGGTCTTGCCAAACCCAACGTCGCCGCAGATCAGGCGATCCATGGGGCGTGACGCCTGCATATCAGCCTTCACGTCGGCAATGGCCGCAAGCTGGTCGGGGGTCTCGTCGTAAGGGAAGTCCTCTTCCATCTGGCGCTGCCACGTCGTGTCGGCGCCATAGCGATAGCCCTTGGCAGCCGAACGACGCGTATATACGTCAACCAGGTCGAAGGCCAGCTGTTTGGTGGCCTTACGAGCCCGTCCTATCGCACGGTTCCAGTCACTAGTGTTCAAGCGTGTGAGACGTGGCTTTGAGCCCTCGGGGCCCACATAGCGCGATACGCGATCAAGCTGCTCCACGGGAATGAACAACTTGTCATTTTCGGCATATTCCAACAACAGGTAATCACGCTCTACCCCACCAATGTCGCGCCGCACGATGTCACGGAAGAAGGCGACGCCATGATGAGCATGAACGACGTAATCGCCCGGCTTGAACGGAAAGGTGACCTCGGTCACGTCGATGCGGCGCGACGAAGTGCGGCGCATGGTACCTGCCGCATCACCGAAGGACATCAGCACCGTCTTCGCTGCGGGCAGGTTCATGCCCAAGGGAATATCAACGTCCACCAAGGACACATGACCACGAATCAGCTTGCGTGGCGTAGAGCCACTGACATCAAGAACCTCATCGAAAGGAATGCCAGCGTCCACCATCGCAAGCTTCGCATCATCGCGGGCCCTCAGGTTGGGGACGCTGAAGACAACCGTGAAGCCAGCATCGCAAAACGAGCGCAAGCGACCAAACAATTTGTCCACGCTTCCTGCGACGTCAACACGCTTTACCACTAATTCGTCATCCATCTGCGCACCCACGCGCATGATGGAAAGATAGGTAGCGCGCTGATTCTTGCCAAAGTCGAGCTCATGAGGCGTTGCGAACAAAAGCCCAGGCTTAATCGATGTCCCCTGGGCGCGTCGCTCAAGTTCCTCGGAATAATGCAGAGCATCATCAATCAGGGAACGGGGTTCGATCAAGACAGTCAGCGCATCCTTGCTCACGCAAGCACAGGCGGTCTCGGTCGATTCATAGAGGAAGGGCAGCAAGGCATCAGGCACCTCCCGAGAATCGTCCTCGAGGGCCTCAAGCAAATCACGCAAACCTGGATCGGTCTCAGCCGGCACCAGCAGCTTCTTACGTGCGCGAGCCCGAGTCTGCGGCGTCACCTCGAACGCACGCACGGGATAGATACTCACTTGCTCCATGAATCCAATGGTCTGGCCCGTCGAAGGAAGAAATCGCCTGATTTCCTCAAGCTCGTCACCAAAGAAGTCAAGGCGGATGGGGGCTTTAAGGTTGCCCGGCCACACGTCCAAGGTGCCACCATGTGTGCAGAAACTGCCCGGACCCATAAGCGATCCAGTGTTTTCGTACCCCAGCTCCACCAAAGCAAGCGCCAGGTCCGTGTAATCTTCGACGCCTTCAATGACACCATCGGCCAGGTCCACTCCCGCCTTGAGCTCCAAAGGCCGCGCCAACCCGAAGACCGCTGGTACCTGCTTGCGCAACAGGGCCCGAGCGGAAGCAACGACGATACAGGGCCTGCCCGACTGAAGCGCCCAAAGGGCCTCCAGGCGAGCCGCCACTTCGGATGGATCTCGCTTTGCATCTAGGTCAAAGGGGCTCCAGGTGGGCTCCCGCAGGCGAAGAACAGCATCTTCGCCCAAGTAGGACGCCACGTTCCGGGCAAACAGATCGGCGTTTTCCTCTCCTGCGCAGACCAGCAAAGTGGTGCGCGGATTGCGGGAAAAGGCCGCAGCAACCAGCAGGGGGCGTGCAGAAGAGGCCACACCCAGGGTGGCGTCACCACCAGCATCGAGCTTTCCCCAGAAGGACTTCAGCGCCCCCGAACGCTCAAAAGTCTGGGCAAGGATGTCGATAAGCATGAATCCCCCTTCTTCAGGATGTCGTCCGCATGGCATCAGGCCTCTGCCAACGAGCCACGCTCCGGCACCAAACAGCAGACAAAACACGAAAAGCCGCTAATTGCGGCAGGATAGGTATGATGCGGTAGTAGTCTACAACGAAAGGCCGGTTCCACGCAGGACCCAAGCGTCCACACAATCGACTCCACAGAAAACCGACCAGCACCAAGCAGACAGGGGAGCTCCACATGCCACGCGAAAAGAAGGCAGACAAACAGGCGCGCATCGTTGAGATATGCCGCCGCATGGACGAACATTACCCCCGTGAACGCTGCCATCTCAACTACGAGACGCCCTTCCAGCTGACCATCGCCGTGCTGCTTTCGGCGCAGACCACCGACGCCGGCGTCAACCGCGTCACGCCCGAGCTATTCGCCAAGTACGGCACCCCCGAGCGTATGGCATCGGCAAACGTGGAAAACGTCATGGAAATCATCCGCTCCATCGGCTTCTACCGCACCAAGGCCGCCAATTGCATTAAGTGCGCCCAGATGGTGCTCACCGAATTCGGTGGCGAAATCCCGCAAGACATGAACCTCATCCAAAAGCTTCCCGGCGTAGGGCGCAAGACCGCCAACGTGGTGCTCAACGAAGCATTCGGCATCGTGGAAGGAATCGCTGTCGACACCCACGTGTTCCGCATTTCGCACAAGCTTAAGCTGGTGGGACCCTCGGCAGACACGCCCGCAAAAACCGAGGAGGCCCTGCTTCGCGTCATCCCCCGCGAACTCTGGGGACCCGTCAATCACCAATGGGTAGCCTTCGGCCGCGAGGTATGCATCGCACGACGTCCCCAATGCGACAGCTGCTTCATCTCCGACCTCTGCCCAAGCTTCAAAGCAGGATCCACCCGGTAACCCGGCAAGAAAGAAGGCGCTCCATCAAGCTATCGGGGATAATCTGCGTTCGGCGCCAAAGGCGGTGCAGCCTCTGGCAGCCCCCCATCTAGCTAGTGCGGAAGGTAGCCCTTAGGAATTGGGTGCTTCTTTGCGTACTCCAGGAAACGCAAGGTCACGCCGGAAAGAGAATCATCGCTTCGGTAGACCAGGTATTCCTGGTGAAAATCACGTGGGACCTCCTTAATAGGCAGGCAGACCACGTCGGTAAACGCAGGAATCAGGAACGAATAGGTAGCCAAGCCCAAAGCGAGCTTGTCAGAAGCCACCAAAGAACAGATGGTGATTTCGTCGCGATAGCAGCTGATCAGTTCCAGCTGATGCTCTTCCGCCAAGGGCTGGATGGCGTCGTAGAGCGGACTTCCCTTGCGATACGAAAAGATCTTGAAGCCGCCCAGCTCGTCCAGGCTGACGGATTCCTGGGAGGCCATGGGGTTCTCGCGATTCACGACCAAGACAAGCTCATGCGACCAATAGGGCTCGAAGGTCAAACCAGCGGGAGCATCAGGGAGCTTTGCGGCAAAGGTTAGATCGAGGTTGCCCACCGAAAGTTCGTGGAGCAATTCTTCGCTGAAGCCCTGGGTAATCTCGATGTTCGGGGATATTTCGCCCTGCTCGTGGAAGTCACGGATCATGTGCGACCAATCGGGATTCTGCATGGTAAAGGGAACGCCTAGACGCAGCGTACCGTTATCCCCATCCATCATCGCCGCCACGCTACGCTTGCCCGTCTCGATGTCCTGCAGGGCAAGACTGGCATAGCGATAGAACTCCTGGCCATATTCCGTAAGGGTGAACGCCGACCCATTCTTGGTAAACAAGGGGGCGCCCAGCTCGCGCTCGAGTTGGGTGATGGCCAAGCTCAACGTAGAGCGGGCGATGAATAACGATTTGGCCGCATTCGAAAAATGACCCTCTTCAGCTAGAGTCGTGAAGTAATGAAGATGGGAAAGATTCATGTGCCCCTGCCTTCCTTCGCACGCCCCCTCAGACGCACAACCCCTCGTTTTCACGCATGGCAGACCGAAAAGACCGGCACCACCTGCAACAATAACGATGCGACCCTCTATGCACCGTTTTGATTCCGTCACAAAAGAATACCGCAGCTACGGCGTTCGAAAAGCCCGAACACGTTCGAATACGACAGGAATCCAGGCATCCTCAGCTCGACTACCATGGCCAGTGAAAGGTGCACGGAAACAACCTTTGAGCCCGTGCGACAAGGAAGGACCGCAATGAGCGTCAAGCATATTTCGCAACCCATCCAGATCGGACCCATGAAGGTGAGGAACCGCTTCGTGGTGCCGCCCAT
>JAUNOE010000010.1:19049-28314 GCA_030537255.1 Coriobacteriia bacterium | reverse complement strand
GTGGGTATGAGGCTTCGTCGTCGCACCCCGGCTACCCATGCTATTGAAGAGGCCATGATTCTGGCGAACCGTCTGATTGCCGAGTGGCTGCTTGCGCGCGGCTTGCCTTGTGTTTTCCGTGTGCACGATGCTCCCGACGGGGAGTCGCTCTACACGCTCTATCAAGTCTTGTCCGAAATGCCCCAGTACGCAGATCTTGACGAATGGCGTTTCTGTTCGGGCGATCCCAAGGTGCTACAGCAGGTGCTCTCCCGTGCCAAGGGAAAGCCTGAGCACGAACTGGTGAGCATGTTGCTGTTGAGGAGCATGAAGCGCGCCGTTTACAGCACAGAGGACCGGGCCCATTTTGGCGTGGCGCTTGAGCATTACTGTCACTTCACGAGTCCCATTAGGCGCTATCCAGATCTTTTGGTTCATCGCATGGCAAAGATTGCGTTATTTGGCGAAACTGAGACTAGCGAAGCTCAGAAGCATGCTCTTTCCTGGATGGCCGAGCATGCCTCAAAGAGGGAACGAATTGCGGAAAAGGCAGCTTTCGAAAGCCAGCAGTTCAAGTTGGTCGAGTATCTGCAAAAGGACATCGGCACGCGTTTTGAGGGAATCATCTGCGGCGTTTCCACCTTTGGCGTCTTCGTTCAGCTGGAAAACACCGCGACGGGTCATTTGCCTCTGCGAGAGCTGGGTGACGAACACTTTTCCTTCGACCCCGATCGCTATCTACTTGTTGGCGTCGACACGCAGGCTCGCTATCAGCTTGGTTCCCGTCTTTCGGTGGTGCTGGTAGGCGCAAATCCTCACGAGCGCCGTTTGAGCTTCCGTCTAGCGACGAGCTGACGCCTGGGGATGCGTATAATCGTCTTCGAAACACAGAGCCTGCCCGGTTGCGGTGGGCATCGTCCAAGAACGAAAAGGAAGGTCCTCATGTCGAAAGTTGACAAGAAGTTTCTCAAGTCCCTGGTGGAGACCCCTTCCGTCACTGGCTGCGAGACCCAGGTTGCGTCTCTCGTGCGTGAGCGCCTCGCTTCTGTAGCTACTTACGTGGAAACTGACGTCATGGGCTCGGTTCATGCAGTGCTCGAGGGCGCAGGCGAGGCTCCTTCGGTCATGGTGGCTGCCCACATGGATGAGGTTGGCCTCATGGTTACCTACATTTCCCCCGAAGGTTTCCTTTCCGTGTCCGCCGTTGGTGGCGTCGACGCAGCCATTTTGCCGGGTATGAGGGTTGACGTGCACACTCAGTCCGGCGTGTTTCGTGGTGTGGTCGGTCGTAAGCCCATTCATCTCATTTCGCCTGAAGAGCGCAAGAACGTCACCCCTCTGCACAGCCTGGTCATCGACTTGGGCATGTCGGCAAAGAAGGTGCGCTCACGCGTCCGCATTGGCGATGTCATCACGTATGGCGTTGGCTTCGAAGAGCTTTCGGGTGGCATGGCCGTTTCCCGTGGTTTTGACGACAAGATGGGTGTCTACGTCGCTGCACGTGTTATGGAAGAGATTGCGCAGGCGGGTGGCTCTCGAGGTACGTATTCTTGCGTTGGAACCGTTCAGGAGGAAATCGGTCTGAGGGGTGCTCAGACCAGCGCCTTCTGCGTTGATCCCGATGTCGGAATCGCCGTTGATGTCACCCATGCCACTGACTATCCCGGCATCGACCAGAGCCGCTATGGCAAGATCGTTTGCGGAAAGGGCCCGGTCATCGCTCGCGGTCCTAACGTTAACCCCGTCGTTTTCGAGCGTTTGGTTGCCGCTGCCGAAGCCGAAGGCATTCCGTATCAGATAGAGGCGGAGCCTGGCGTTACCGGTACTGATGCCGCAGTTATCCAGACCTCGCGCAGTGGTAGGGCCTGCGGCTTGGTTTCAGTTGCAGTTCGCTACATGCACACGCCCACCGAGGTTCTCTCCTTGCATGACCTGGAGGCAACCGTGAAGCTGCTGAAGCGCTTTGTCCTGGACCTCGACGAAGACGTCAGCTTCGTTCCCGGGGTGTAGTCATGGCCAAGAAGCCTTCCCAGCCTAAGGGCGCCAATACGCTCATTGCAAAGAATCGTCGAGCTTTCCATGAGTACGAAATGGTGGAGACCTATGAGTGCGGAATCGTGTTGACGGGCACCGAGGTGAGGTCTCTTCGCGAAAACAACTGTCAGCTCACGGATGGCTTTGCGCTCATCCGTGGGGGAGAGGTCTGGCTTAACAACCTGCACATTCCTCCCTACAGCCATGGCAGCATTTTCAATGGAGACCCAGACCGCCGACGTAAGCTTTTGATGCATCGCCGACAGATTCGTCTCCTTTCGCAGCGAACTCAGGAAAAGGGTCTTACTCTGGTTCCGACGAAAATCTACTTTGACAAAAACGGACGCGTCAAGGTCGAAATCGCGCTTGCTCGGGGCAAGAAGCTCCATGACAAGCGCCAGTCCATGGCCGAACGTGACCAGAAGCGCGAAATCGAGCGTGCGCTGAAAGAACGCAGCCGCTACTAACGCAGCATTGCGATTGACGCCCCGCAAGGCTCTCTGTCTCTTGCGGGGCGCTGCCCATCAGAGTGGCACCCATTCCACGAAGAAGGAGTCTTCATGAACGAAGCAGCCCTTGAAATGCTTGGCACCCTTCGTGCCCGTCTTGACGATCTTGAAGTGGTCATAGGGGAGTGTCCTGTTGACCTTGAAGGGTACGATGCGAAGATCGATGCCGTAGATACGCAGGTCTACGTACTGCAGACCCGCATCGAGGCTCTGACTGCAAAGGCCAAGGCAGGCGAGGAGGTCACGTCGGATCTTGCTGGCGATTCTTCTGGGACTGCGGGGTCGGTCATTCCCGATGCCCTGAAGGACGGTGTTACCGATGCTGTGCAGATGGCGGGCGAGCTTGCACGAGACGCAAAGCCGATCGTCTCTGAAATCACGGGCACCGTTAATGACCTCAAGGAAGTCTTTAGTATTTCTGGAAGGGGAGCAAAGACTCCGTTCAAGAAGTAACTTGAGCCATAGCTGGTCCTGTTATCACGCCAGTTATTTCAGTTTGTTATAGTTGCTCTTACTGTTTTCGAATGTCCTCTGATTTTGGACACTACAAGGAGTAACTATGTCAACCTCAACTGAGTATGCCCGCGAGACGGGCCGAGCTGCCTGGTCAGGCAAGCTCGCATTCGTCTTGTCGGCAGCTGCATCGGCGGTCGGTTTGGGCGCCATGTGGCGATTCCCCTACCTTGCTGCCAAGTATGGTGGCGGTACCTTCCTGATTACCTATTTGGTGTTCGTCTTTACAATTGGTATCGCGCTGTTGCTGTTGGAGACCTCCCTGGGCCGCAAGACGGGCCAGAGTGCTATTGGCGCTTTCAAGGCCTTCGGCAAGAAGTACCTGTTCATTGGTGTCTTCATGTCTGCGGTGCCCTTCATCATCGTTCCCTACTACTGCGTAATTGGCGGTTGGGTTACCAAGTACCTGGCGGCTTATGCGGCTGGTGAGGCATCTCAGCTGGTAGATGGCGGCACCTACTTCACGTCCTTCATTACCAATGGCCCCGAGAGCATTATCTTCATGCTCATTTTTATGGTGCTGACTTACATCATCGTGTGGCGCGGCGTCAATAAGGGCATCGAAAAGGCGAACCTCATCATGATGCCTGCCCTGATCGTTATGGCTCTGGGAATCGCCATCTATTCTCTGATGCTCCCCGGCGCACTTGATGGCGTTGTTTTCTATCTGATTCCCGATGTGAGCAAGTTCTCTCCTGAGCTGGTCATTTCCGCCTTGGGCCAGACCTTCTTTACCTTGTCTTTGGCGATGGGCATCATGGTTACCTATGGCTCCTACCTGGACAAGTCCACCAAGCTCACCAGCAGTGTTGGTCAGATTGCTGGCACCACCTTTGGTGTCTCCTTGCTTGCTGGCTTCATGATCGTTCCCGCCACCTTCGCAACCATGGGTTCTGGCGAGGCTGTCGCCGAAAACTCTGGCCCTTCCCTGATGTTCGTGGTCCTGCCTCAGGTGTTCCAGAACCTGGGTGACTTTGCGGGCATCGTTGCGACCGTCTTCTTCCTCCTGGTACTGTTTGCTGCCTTGACCAGCTCTATTTCGCTTGTTGAGACTTGTACCTCGATTGTTGCTGACGGAATTCATTGCTCCCGTGGTAAGGCCTTGACCGTTGTTGCCGTCTGGACCACCCTTATGGGTCTTGTCGTCACTCTTGGTTATAGCTCTCTTGATTTCATTCAGCCTTTGGGTGAAGGCTCTTCAATCCTGGACTTCCTGGACTTCATCTCCAACTCCGTCATGATGCCTTTGGCTGCACTGATGACCTGTGTCTTCGTTGGCTGGATTATTGGCCCCAAGACGCTTGAGGACGAGGTCATGCTGTCCGCCCCCTTCAAGGCACGTAAGGTGTGGGCTTTCTCCATCAGGTATATTGCCCCCATCGTGCTTGTCGTTATTCTGGTTGCCTATGTGGCTCAGACGCTGGGCTTCTTCAGCATGTAGCCCGGTTCTTTAGTTGCGGGGTAGTTTTTGGGCTAGCCTGTTAGATGGCAAAAGGCTCCGGTGGCTCTTAGGTGAGCTGCCGGAGCTTTTTTGTTCTAGATGTTGTTCGTATCTGTAGATTGATTTGGGCACAAAAAAAGGAGCCCGAAGGCTCCCAAGAAAGGTATGAGCGAAAACCTATGCGCGCTCGACCTTGCCAGACTTCATGCACTGGGTGCAGACATTAGCCTTGCGGACGCGACCATCCTTCTTGATGGTGATCTTCTGAATGTTGGGGCGGAACATACGGTTGGTCACGCGATGGGAGTGGCTGACGTTGCGACCAGCAACGGGTGCCTTACCGCAAATCTCACAAACCTTGGACATACTTATCAACTCCATCTAACTGCTTATCAAGTGCGGTATGTGACCGCCTGTGAACAAAATAGCCCAACAAATGTACCACAGAGGGCGAAGCCTTCCAAGACTTTTTTGTTTTTTGTATGCTCGCCCTCCGGGTGGACGCTCGATGGCGTGGGCTAGGTGCATAGTACAGCGGCACACCAAGCTGCGTAAGGCGACGGCATCGGTGCAGTTGCATTGAGCTATACTGTACTTTCGGTATGCCCATCAGGGGCACACCGTCACTCGAAAGGATTAATGATGAGCAACGTACCAGGCAACCTCATTATCACTGACGATGTCATTTCCCGCGTGGCTGGCCACGCTGCAGGTTCCGTTTATGGCGTCGTGGGCATGGCTGCTCCTTCGACCGAAGCCGGATTGGCAAAGCTTCTTCCTGTGCGCCGTTCGCATAACGGCGTCGTGGTGGAAACCACCGAGGGCCAGACGCGCGTCGACCTCTATGTCGTTCTGGAGCATGGCGTGAACATCAACACCGTTTCTGAAAATCTGGTGGAGGCCATGTCCTTCGCCCTCAAGGGCCTCGTGCAGGGCGCGCTCGTCGTCGAGGTTCACGTGCAGGCCATCCAGGTCCGCTAGGTGTCAACCAGGTAGACCCTGCGTTTTGTGTCAAATCCAAGGAGCAATCAATTCATGAGCAACTATACGTCCAATGACATCGTCAACGCCGTTGCGGCGGCCGCAAAGGCGCTCGACGCCCGCAAGGACGAAATCAATCGTCTTAACGTCTTCCCCGTCCCTGACGGGGACACGGGCACCAATATGTCTCTGACCATGGCCATGGTGGTGGAAAACCTCGCCAACCTGCCCATCGGTGCCACCAATGCTGAGCGTCGCAAGGCAATCACCAATGGTGCCCTCATGGGTGCCCGTGGCAATTCTGGCGTCATCACCTCGCAGATCATGCGTGGTCTGTGCGAAGGCTTCGAAGGTCACGAGGCGTTCGATACCAGCGCACTGGCCGAAATGTTCTCCCGTTCCGAAACGGTCGCTTTCAACGCCGTCCGCAAGCCTGTCGAGGGAACTATCCTCACTGTTCTTCGTGACGCCGCTGCTGCCGCAAAGCGCGCTGGCAAGAAGAAGATGGAAACCGACGAGGCCATGGAATTCATCGTGTCCGAGGCATATGCATCGGTTCAGCGTACTCCCGAGCTTCTTCCCGTATTGAAGGAAAACGGTGTCGTTGACGCAGGTGGCTTCGGTATTGCCATCTTCTTCGATTCCTTTGTTGCCTCCCTCACCGGCCGCGGTCAGGTTATGGCTGATGAGCTTGCCTATGCTCGTACGGCTGAACCCAAGGTAGAAATCGAGCAAGTCAACGACTGGGAAGGCTCCCAGTACACCTATTGCAACGAATTCCTGGTTGACTCCGAAACGCTTGACCCCGAGGAAGCCCTGAACTTCTTGGCAACCATGGGCGATTGCGAGCTCTGCGTTGGCTCGACCCCCAAGTTCAAGGTTCACGTCCATTCCAACACCCCAAACAAGGTGCTTGAGTACTTCCTGGAGCGTGGCCAGATTTTCGAAGTCTTCATTCACAACATGAAGTTGCAGTCCGAGGACCGCAATGCAAAGCTCAAGGCCGAGCAGGCTGAAAGAAACGAGCCCGCAAAGCCCATCGGTTTTGTCGCCGTTGCAGCAGGCGAAGGCAATGCCAACATCCTGAAGTCCCTGGGAGTCGATTACGTCGTTTCTGGTGGCCAGACCATGAATCCCTCCACCAAGGACATCCTTGATGCCGTTAATGCGGTCAATGCGGATTCCGTGATCATCCTGCCTAACAACAAGAACATCATCATGGCGTCTCAGAGCGCTGTCGAGGTTTCCGAGAAGCCTTGCGCCGTGGTTCCTACCACCAGTGTCCCCGAGGCTTTCTCCGCCTTGTTTGTCTTTGACGCCGAGGCCTCCCTCGAAGAAAACGTCGAAGCCATGAGTGACGCTCGTGAGGAAGTTCACACTGGTGAGGTCACGCAGGCCATCAAGGATGCCAAGGACGCCCATGGCAATCCCATCAAGGATGGTGACTTCATCGGCATCGCTGATGGCTCCATCGAATCCGTGACGGATAACGTCGAAGATGCGGTCATGGGCATCCTTGAGGCCATGGAGGCCGATGACATGGACAACCTGACCCTTCTTGCGGGTGAGGATTATTCGGACGAGGCTCTCGAAGCTCTGCAGGAGCGTATCGAAGAAACCTATGAGGATCTCGAAATCGAGGCATACCGAGGCGAGCAGCCCCTGTATCCCATCGTCCTCTCCCTGGAGTAGGTCGCTTCAGTAGGTTTGCTTGGTGGCACCCTCTCCTTATAAGAACGAAGGAAAGGCGGTTCCCGGCTTGGTTCGGGACCGCCTTTCTGCGACCTTGTCGCTCAACGCACCCGTATCTTCCCTTGAGGGCGTGGGACCCAAGCGTGCGCGTGCGCTGGGCCTGCGAGGCATTCAGAGCCTTCGTGACCTTCTTGATTGCTATCCTCGGCGCTATGTGGACATGTCTTGCGTGAGAAGCGTTGCCGAAGCACGGATAGGGGAGCAGTGCACGGTGGTTGGCATGGTTCACAGCGTGACATCCCGCAAGACGAGGCAACGCAATCTGTCTTTGGTCGAAATCGGCGTATTGGATGCGTCGGGCATCCTCATGGTTACCTGCTTCAATCAGCCCTGGTTGGCTCGCAAGCTTGTCTCGGGCATGCGGGTGTCGGTCTCGGGCAAGATTGAGTTCAACTATGGATTCAAGCGCATGACGAGTCCTATAATCGTCGTCCTGGAGCCTGAAGACGAAGCTGGTGGCGTGGTTCTGCCCCTGCATCCCGCATCGGCAGAAGTTCCGCGCACCATGATGGCTCGTCTGGTGTCGGGGGCGCTGTCGAAGGTCAGAGGGTGCATCGACCCGTTGCCGGCGTCGCTGCGTGCTCGTTATCGTCTGTGTTCGCGCTATCAGGCTTGGCGTGCCATTCACGAACCCGAGACCCCTGCTGATATCGCGATGGCACGAAGGCGCCTTATCTATGAGGAGCTGTTGCTGCTTGAGTTGGGCCTCATGGCCCGTTCGCGGAATCGCAGGCCAGGTACATCCCCCTATGCCCAGGTGACGAAGGGGCCGCGTCTCGACGCCCTGCGCCGAGCCCTTCCCTTCGCCTTGACGGACGAACAGGAGGCAGCAGTAGCGGATATCCTCGCTCGCATGGCCGACTCGTCTTGCATGGATCATCTGCTCTTAGGTGACGTGGGAACCGGTAAGACTGCGGTGGCGCTCTTCGCTCTGGTGGCTGCCGCAGAGGGTGGTCACCAGGCCCTGATGATGGGCCCGACCGAGGTATTGGTGCGTCAGTATGCTCGCTCCGTGGGCTCCCTCCTTGATGAGGCAGGGGTCACCTGGGCCATTCTCACGGGCACCACGCCTGCCGCAGAGCGCATGGATGTCCTGGGGCGTTTCTCAGAAGGTTCGCTCGATGTGTTGCTGGGAACTCATGCCCTCCTGTCTGATGACGTGAGACCCAAGGATTGTTCGGTGGTCGTCATTGACGAGCAGCAGCGCTTTGGTGTCGAGCAGCGTGGTGCGCTTGTGGCCAAGGCTCCCGACTCGGATGTGCTGTCGATGACTGCCACGCCCATCCCTCGGTCCCTGGCGCTTGCACTTTATGGTGATTTGACCTTGTCCTACCTGACTTGCCGCCCGCAGGCTTTGTCTCCACTCATTACCAAGGTGTGCCATTTCGAAGAGGAGGGGCGTGCCTACGATGCCATCCGGGAGGCGCTATCACGGGGAGAGCAGGCCTACATAGTCTGTCCGCTCATTGGTGTTGCGACCGAAGCCCTTAGGCCCTCTGACTATGAGGTTGAGGAGGAGCCTGGCGCCGATTCGGTGGTGGAATACGCCTTTGTGGAGGGGCTTTTGGAGCAGGGTGACTTTGACCCGGCGGGCAAGGTGGTGTCGGCAGCTACCACGCATGCGCGCATCTTGTCCGAAAGCGTCTTTCCCGAGGCTCGGGTTGCCTTGCTGCACGGCAGGTTGGCAGCTGACGAAAAGGCTCAGATCATGCAGGACTTTGCGGCAGGGGATATTGACATTCTGGTGTCTACTACCGTGGTTGAGGTGGGCGTTGACGTGCCAAATGCAACGGTGATGGTGGTCGAAGACGCCGACCGTTTTGGCTTGGCTCAGTTGCATCAGCTCAGGGGACGCGTCGGTCGAGGAGCAAAGGCTGCCAGCGTGTTCCTGATTTCTCGGTCGCGAGCGCCTGAGGCCTTGGCGCGCCTGAAAGCGATGGAGGACGTTGACGATGGTTTCGAGCTATCGGAGCGCGACTTGGCCCTGCGTCGCGAAGGCGATGTGTTTGGAGGCAGGCAGCATGGCGCTAGTCGCTTGAAGCTGGTAAACGTGGTT
>JAUNOE010000010.1:12806-19039 GCA_030537255.1 Coriobacteriia bacterium | reverse complement strand
GGCAGTGGTGAAGGCCGCCGCCGAAGATGCGCGGGCCATTCTTGATGATGACATTCTGACGACCGAGGAGCTTGCCCTGCTCAAGCAGGAGCTTGCCTTGAGGGAGGAGCATTCATGAGGGTAATTGCCGGAGACTATCGAGGCAGGACGCTCAAGGCACTCAAGGGAGACACCACCCGTCCCACTACCGATCGCGTCAAGGAGTCGCTTATGAGCGCACTGGTGAGCGCCACGGGTGGTTTTGAGGACCTGTGCGTGTTGGACGCTTTTGCAGGTTCGGGCCAGTTGGGCATTGAGGCCCTTTCTCGTGGTGCCGCGCGTGTGTGCTTCTGCGAACAGGGACGCGACGCCCTGCGTATCGTCGAGTCCAATCTGAATGCATGCAAGGTGGATCGTTCGCGCTACCAGGTGCTTCGATCGGACAGCCTGAAGTTGCCCCAGCGCTCAGGTTTGCCTCAGTTTGATCTGGTGTTTCTTGACCCGCCTTATGCTTTCGAAGCGAAGCAGGTCTTTGAATGGATTCGTGCTATGGACGAAGCAGGCAAACTGGCCAAAGACGCCGTGGTTAGTTACGAATACGACCGCAAGAGTGCCCAAGAGGTTTCGGTTGAGGTCGATGCGCTAAAATGGACGACGGTTTCGGCGCGTACCTACGGGGATACCGCCGTCGTCATACTGAGAAGGAGCTAGATCATGAAACGAGCCCTGGTACCGGGAACCTTCGATCCCATTACCGCTGGCCATCTTGACGTCATTTCCCGTGCGGCCCAGGTCTTCGATGAGGTCGTGGTGTCGGTTGCGGCTTCCAAGAAGAAGGGCCCCCTGTTTACACTCGAAGAGCGTGTTGCCCTGGTGAAGGAAGCGACGGCCGATCTTCCCAATGTCAGTGTCGTCTGTTTCGATGGACTTCTGGTTGATTGCGCCCGCAAGTACGATGCGCATGCCGTAGTCAAGGGCCTGCGCGTGGTCACTGACTTCGAATACGAGTTTCAGATGACCGCCATGAACTACGAGCTGAGCGAGTCCCTGGAGACCTTCTTCATCATGTCTCCGCCGAAGTACATGTACCTGTCCTCCTCGGTGGTCCGTGAGATCTCCTCGATGGGTGGGGATGTTTCCAAGTTCGTGCCCGCTTGTGTAGACAAGGCTTTGAAGAAGCGCTTTGCTCCCAAGCAATTTGAGGTCTAGTTTTTGTGGCACTTGGTCGTCAATCCTTGGTAACAAGACTTGACTTCCGCTATAGTGGTTTGGTTGTAGCGTGAAATTGCTACGCCAAAAGTACGTTTTGCCCCCTGTTCGTGCGTCGTTGCACGATTTTGGAAGGATGACAACATGGACGAATCCGGAGTGTTGAACCTCGTCGAGGAGCTTTCCGTCCTTATCGAGGATTCGAAACCCGCTGGTTTCGGTAGGAGCGGCTTCCATATGGTCGATGTCCAGGCCGCCTTGGAGATCCTTGACGAAATCAGGGACGTATTCCCCGTGGAGTTCGCCCAGTCTCGTCAGATCATCCGTGAGCGCCAGACCCTGCTCGACGAAGCCGAGGCTCAGGCTTCTCGCCTAATCGAGGACGCACGTAGCCAGGCAATTACGATTGCCTCCGAACAGGAAATCGTGCGTATCTCCCAGCAGCAGGCCGAGACCATCATGGCCGAGGCTCGCGAAATGGAGCGTCAGACCCGTGCAGGTGCAGAAGACTTCGCTGACGAGGTCTTTACCCATGTTGAGCAGAGCCTCGACACGGCACTGAACAGCGTGCGTCGCTGCCGCGACCGTCTTAACGCCAACTCCATGAACGGCCGATAGATGTCCGATCTGAAACTGTTCGTGCCCGAGGCGCTTGATGCATCTGCAGAAAGCGCTTCCTATTCGGGTGAACTCGAGTTACCCACTTATGAGCAGGGGGGTATCGAGTTCCGGTTTCCCGAGTCCCTGACGTGGCACCTTACCATCACCAATACGTCGGAGGCGTTTCTGGTCATGGGCCAGGTTTCTGGTTTGGGTTCGTGCGACTGCGTACGGTGCCTCGAAGAGGCCCCCGTCGCGGTCGAAGGCGACATTGAGGGCTACTTCGTCCTGCCGGGGCACGAGCCTGACGAGCAGGACGAAGACGCAGAGGACTATGAGCTGTTCCCTGCTGATCGCACGATCGACCTAGAGCCCTTGCTCTTGACCGCCGTGTCGCTTTCCTTGCCTTTCAATCCCGTTTGCAGCGATGACTGCAAGGGCTTGTGTTCCAAGTGTGGTGAGAATCTGAACGAGGGTCCGTGTTCGTGCGATCCCGAAGACGACGTCGATGAGACCAATCCGTTCGCCGTACTTCGAAACCTTTCGTTCGAGGACTAAATTTCTCTTGAAACATTCTTCCGTGTTTGGTAGGGTGTCTCTTTGCGTGATTAGATGAATTTTCAGGGTATTCCTGTAGCATAGAAGGAGTTACATCATGGCAGTGCCTAAGCGTAAGACTGGTCGTGCCCGCACCCACGCTCGTCGCAGCGAGAACGACAAGATTGCATCTCCCGCACGTTCCGTGTGCCCTCAGTGTGGTGAAGTGAAGCTTCCTCACCGTGTGTGCCCCAACTGCGGTCACTATCGCGATCGTGACGTCATCCAGACTGCCTAGTCGCGTCTCGGAATTGCTTTTGTGAATCCTCCGGCACTCCGGGGGATTTTTTTATGCGTTGTCGGCACCCACCTGCGCTTCCCCGGACGCTCTTCGTATAATGGGCAGTCCACACGAAAAGGAGACCGTATGTCCGAACATGTCGTAATCACCGTAGATGCCGTCGGGGGAGACCTGGGTTCTGGCCCCATGCTCGAAGGTACGCTGCTCGCTCTTGAGGCCGATCCGGATCTCGAGGTCATCCTGTGCGGCCCCGCCGAGGTCGTCGAGCCCTTTGCCGCCAATCATGATCGTGTACGTGCACAAGTGACCACCCAGGCCATTGAGATGGGCGAGCATCCCGCTCATGCGGTGCGCAGGAAGAAGGATTCCAGCATCGTGGTGGGTTGTCGTCTGGTCAAGGAAGGCCAGGCTCAGGGCTTCTTTAGTCCTGGTTCGACGGGAGCCTGCCTTGCGGCCGCAACGCTGGTGATGGGGCGCATCAAGGGCGTGTCGCGTCCTGCCATGGCCACCATTCTGCCTTCTCCCGTAAAGCCTGTGGTCATGTGTGACGTCGGGGCCAACGCGGATTGCAAGCCTGCCTATCTGGTCCAGTTTGCTCAGATGGCAAGTATTTATGCCGAAAAGGTCATTGGCATCGAGTCGCCTACTTGCGCCCTGCTCAACATTGGTGAGGAGGAGGCGAAGGGTTCCCAGTTCGCCCAGGAGACGCATGCTCTGATGAAGGAGCAGCTCCCTAACTTCATTGGCAATTGCGAGGGTCGCGACCTTCTGGACTGCAAGGCCGACGTCGTGGTTACCGATGGCTTCACGGGCAACGTGTCCCTGAAGACCATTGAGGGTGTGGCATCGGTTCTCTTCGACAGCCTGAAGAAGATAATGAAGTCTTCTCCAGCGGCAATGCTTGGTGCTCTTGCCATGAAAAAGGGGCTTGCCGAGCTCAAGGATCTTACCTCTGCAGACACCTATGGCGGCGCTCCCATGCTTGGCGTCAAGGGTGCATGTTTGGTCGGTCATGGTTCGTCCAATGCCACGGCCGTCAAAAACGGCATTCTGATGACAGCAAAGTGTGTTCGTTTGGATGTTTCTGGATTAATCGCGCAGGCTGTTAAAAAACCTGCGGCTGACGAGTAGAATCTGCTATTTGAAGTTCGTTTTCGCTGAAGTAGGAGAAGGCAAGGCATCTTGATTGAGTTGGAGGCACATACCGAGCGCATCGCTCGAGCTGAGGAAATCCTCGGTCACGTCTTTGATGACAAGAGGCTTATTCTTACTGCCCTGACGCATCCGTCAGCCGCTGAGGGGCCTTCCATTGCCGATTCGTATGAGCGTCTTGAGTTCCTAGGAGACAGCATCCTGGGAGCCATCGTGAGTTATCGCGCTTACCATGCTTATCCTTCGCTTGATGAAGGTGGCCTCACGCGCATCAAGGTTTCCCTGGTGTCAGGAGCCTCCCTTGCCAAGGTTGGTGGCGAACTTGGATTCTCCGAGATCATTCTTTTTGGTTCCTCAGAGGCCGGAACGGGTCGTCGAGGACTGCATTCTGCGCTTGAAAATGTCTATGAGGCCTGCGTGGCAGCTCTCTATCTGGATGGCGGGCTGGAATGCGCTCGTGACTTCATCGATCGCACGCTCATCATCCATATGAGCAAGAAAATGGCCAAGGAGCCTGAAAACCCCAAGAGCGTCCTTCAAGAGCGTCTGCAGGAAGATGGCATCACGCCCACCTACCGCCTCATCGAGACGCAGGGCCCGCCGCACGACCGTACCTTCATCACCCAGGTTTGTGTGGGTACCAAATCCATTGGCAAGGGCGTAGGACGCACTAAGAAGGAATCCGAAAGCCATGCGGCAGAGTCTGCTTTGGAGGTGCTGGGCTCCTTCTTTGAAGCCCGTAGCTCCAAAGACAAGAAGCGCAAGGCTCAGGCAACCGCGGCCGCCAAGGCTGCCAAGGCAGAAGAGAAGGCGCTCCGTCAGGCCGAAAAGGCCCGCAGAAAACAGCAGTGAGGACTTGAACCTTGTACCTGAAGTCTCTCACGCTGAAGGGTTTCAAGTCCTTCGCCGACCGTACTGTCATGAAGTTCGAGCCAGGTGTTGCCGCTATTGTTGGTCCCAATGGTTCGGGCAAATCCAATATCTCAGATGCCGTCCTGTGGGTCTTGGGCGAACGTAATGCCAAGAATCTTCGTGGTCAGGCCATGGAAGACGTCATCTTTGCTGGCGCGCGCAATCGTAAACCCGTGAACGTTGCCGAGGTTGAGTTGTGTCTGGACAATTCTGATGGCACCTTGCCCGTTGACTATTCCGAGGTAAGCATTGGCCGCCGCATGTATCGCAACGGCGAATCCGAGTACCTGATCAACGGTTCGGTGGTCAGGCGCATGGACGTTCTCGACGTGCTGCATGACTCTGGCCTGGGCACCGGCACCAATTCCATCATTTCGCAGGGAAACCTGGATTCCGTGCTTTCATCCAAGCCCGAGGATCGTCGTGCACTCATCGAAGAGGCTGCGGGCATCTTGAAGCACAAGGAACGCAAGCGTCGTAGTCTGCGCAAGCTTGAGCGCATGGATAACAATCTTGCGCGCGTGCAGGACATCGCACGAGAGGTTGAGCGTCAGCTCAAGCCCCTTGAGCGTAAGGCCAAGCGTGCCCAGACGCATGCGCAGCTGACTGCCGAGCTTTCTGAGCTCGAGCTGGACTTGGCCGTGGACGACCTTCGGGTCCTGAAGCGCAAATGGGAAGAGGTTCTTGGACGCGAGGAGCTTCTGGTTGGGAAGTCCGCCCAGGCCAAGGAAGCCCTTGGTGCAAGCCAAGCAAAGCTTGACGAGCTGCAGAAGCAGCTTGAGGAACGCGACGTTCAGGCTGCTAGCACAAGTCAGAGCCATGCCCGCGCGCAGCGTTCGGGTGAGCGCCTGGCCTCTCAGGTTATGGTGCTCAAGGAGCGCAGGGCTCATCTCCGTTCCGAGCTCGAACGAATCACGCGTGAACTTGAGGAGGGCAATCAGCGCCGCGGCGAGCTGGAGTCAGAGGTGGCTGTTGCGCGAACTGAGGAAGAAAAGTCTCGGTCCGAGCAGACGAAGGCCAAGGAGCGTCTTTCTTCCATTTCTCGCATGCATGACGAAAGGCGCATTGAGCGTAACGACCTGCGTCGTCGTATTGACACCCTGACTACCGAACAACGTGGTTTGACCCATCGTCTGGAAACGGTTCAGGCAGCTCAGGAGGCGCTCAAGGGCGACTTGTCTGAAGCGGAGGCCGAGGCAAGCGTTTTGGAAGCTCGCAAGGCTGACCTTTCCGGGCGTCTTGAGCAGCTGCGCACCGATGTGGCTGCAAAGCGTGCCGAAGCAGACCGTTTGGCTGTCGAGCTGACGCAGAAGGAGACCGCCGAATCCGAGGCCCGTTCCAAGATGAACCACGCCCTGGTTGAGCGCAACCAGGCTCGTCGCGAATGCGACGACGCACGTACTGCCTACACGCGCCTGTCCGCCGAGCGGGGGGCACTCGAAGAGCAGGAGCGTGCCCAGGAGCGCACCAATCCGCTGCTCGCTTGGCTCCTTGACGAGTCCGAGGGCCGTGAGGGCTTGGTGCCAGTGAGCCATGGCCTGGT
>JAUNOE010000010.1:7411-12789 GCA_030537255.1 Coriobacteriia bacterium | reverse complement strand
AGTTCCTCCCCATCTGGAAGTGGTGGTGGAGGCCCTGTTGGGCCAGGACGTACGCGCCTTGGCTGTCGAGGGCTCCCTTGAAGAGGTTCTTACCAGCCTGGTGGCCGCTGGCCCAGAGGGTATGGCAACCCTGTTGCCCTTCGCGTCCCGGTCCCTCGACGTTTCAGGCGATTGTGTGCGTTTGATCGATGAGCTTACTGTCACCTCCGAGCTTTCGTGCGCCGCAGAAACCTTGCTGGGAGACGTTCTCTTGGCCGATGATTACCGCTCTGCCTGCAGGCTTGCGGTCGAGCGTGGTGTGCGCGTCGTCTCCGCTGATGGCTGCATTGCCTGGCCCGAAGGCAAGGTTTCCTTCGTCAAGAGCGGCTCCCGTTCGGGTGAGGCCAGCTCTTTGGCTCGCCGTCGTAAGATCGTTGAGCTGAAGGAGCTCGAGCAGGAAGCCAAGGCTACCTATGACGGATTGTTGGAGAAGTCGTCCAAGCTCGAAGAGGAGCTTAGGGCCTTCCAGGCGCAGACGCTTTCTCTGGCAGAGGAGCTTGCCCAGGTGAGGGGAGCTGCCGCTTCGGCCCAGGACCAGGCACAACGCAGCGAATCATCCCTTTCCGGCTTGTCTGCCGAAGAGGCGAAGCTAGATGCCCAGATCGTTAAGAACAAGACGGCACTGGATCAGGCACGCCCTCGTACCGATACGCTGGCAAATCAGCTGGTTGAGCTGAATTCCAAGCTGACAGAGAACAAGGCCGCCATCAAGGAACTTGATGGGAAGGCTTCGCCGTTGCAGCGAGAGGTCGTCAGTCTGTCCCAGAAGCTCTCTGATGCTCGCCTGGACGTGGCGCGCCTGGACGAGCGTGCCGCGTATGCTCAGCGCATGCTGCAGACCCGCGAATCGGAACTCAAGGCGTTCGTGCGCAAGAACGATGAGGCGAATGAGCGCATCATCGTGTCGGATCGGGCCTCCAAGCGTCTTGACCCGCTGCTTTCTACCCTGGGTCGTCTGGTCGATTCGGCTCGTCTGTGTGCCCTGCGATTGGAAGAGCAGACCACCCAGGAGCGTGCTTCGTCGCATGGCTTGGCTGGCCAGGTGGCCCAGGCAACGCAGGCCATGCGCGAGGCGCATGATGCCTTTGATGCCGTCACTGCCCAGATTTCTGAAGTGCGTATCGAAAAGGGTCGTCTTGAGGTTCAGGTCGACTCTGCCGTCAAGGCAATTACCGAGGAGCGGGGGGTCTCGCTGGAGACCGCGCTTTCTCGGGAACCGCTTCAGGACCGCACGACCGCACAGGAAGAGGCGGGGAGTCTCGAACGTCGCATCAAGAACCTGGGTACCATCAATCCCGACGCGGCCCAGGAGTACGAGGTCATCGCCAAGCGACACGAGTATCTTTCGAGTCAGCTCGCCGACATGCGTCTTGCTCGTTCGGCGCTGGTTCGCATCACCAACGTGATCGATGACCGCATGCGTGACGACTTCCTGGCAACTTTCAATCAGGTGAACGATAACTTCGCCCGCATTTTTGCCATTTTGTTCCCTGGTGGCCAGGCCCACCTATCCTTGGTGGACCCCGATGACCTGGAGAACACTGGCGTCGACGTGAACGCCCAGCCCGTGGGCAAACGCGTGCGCAAGATGTCCCTTCTTTCGGGCGGCGAAAAGTCCATGACGGCCATGGCGTTGCTGTTTGCCGTGTATGGCATTCGTCGCACGCCCTTCTACATCTTGGACGAGGTTGAAGCGGCGCTCGACGACACGAACCTGCGTCGTCTGATCGCGTATCTGCAGAAGGTGCGTCAGGACACGCAGCTCATCATGATTACTCACCAGCGCCGAACCATGGAGTCGGCCGACATCTTGTATGGTGTTTCAATGCAGGCAGACGGCATCACCAAGGTTCTGAGCCAGAAGCTCGAAGCCGCTATTGCCGCTTCTAAGGAGGAATAAATGGGCTTCTTTGACCGCATTAAGCGAGGTCTCGGTGCCTCGAACGCTACCTTCAAGGAGCGCATGAACATCATGATGGACCGCGGTCCTGATGTTGATGACGACTTCTGGGACAACCTCGAAGAGGCTCTGATTCTGTCGGATTTGGGTGCGCAGGCCACCGACGAAATTATCGAGAACCTGCGTGAGACCGCCACGCGCCAGGCTCTGTCGGATGGCTGGGCCGTGCTTGACCTCTTGGTCGACGAAGTCGCAGCCAGCTTTACCGAGCCCGAAGAAGACGTGTTCGAGGACCTTCCTCGAGTTGTCCTCTTCGTGGGAATCAACGGTACTGGTAAGACCACCACGGTCGGCAAGCTTGCGGCTCGCTATACCCAGGAAGGACGTTCGGTCCTCTTGGGAAGCGGCGACACCTTCCGCGCCGCAGCCATCGAGCAGCTCGAGGTGTGGAGCAAGCGTGCTGGTGTTGAGATGGTTACGCGCGAGCGCGGCAGCGATCCTGCCAGTGTGTGCTACGAGACGGTTGAGCGCGCCGAGGAGCTGGGCACCGAACTTACCTTGATTGACACCGCTGGTCGTCTGCATACGTCGGCGGATCTTATGCGCGAGCTGGAGAAGGTCGTCAATGTGGTTCGTAAGCGCTCCCAGGTTCCTGTGACTACCTTGCTCGTCATCGATGCCACCACGGGTCAGAACGGCCTTCAGCAGGCACGTGAGTTTAATCGTGCCCTGGATCTTGATGGCCTGATCGTCACGAAGCTTGACGGCACCGCTAAGGGTGGCATCGCTGTTGCGGTCAGTCACGAGCTGGGTCTTCCCATCTACAAGATCGGTGTGGGTGAGGGCCTTGAAGACCTTGACGACTTTGATGCTCATGACTTTGCTCATGCCTTGATTGGCGAACTGGACAACCGCGAACCCGACCAGCCCGTCGAAGAGGAAGAGCTTCAACCCCAGGGTGAGCTCCATTCGGAAGGGGAGTCTGGGATGGTCGAGCCCACCGAGGTCGAGCCTCAGCCTGAATTCGTCGCTGCCGAACCTGAGCCCGTGCCCGCGCCGGAAGCCGTTGAGACTTCGGTCGAATCTGAGCAGGGGCCCGAAGCTCCCAAGGCCGATGAGGACAAGAAGCCAAAGAAGCGCGGCCTGCGCGCTTGGTGGCCTGCGGGTCTTTAGGCTTCGCTTCCCCTTGTGTTCCCCTCGCTTGTGCGGTGGGTCGGTCGAGGGTAGCAGCGATATTTTCGGGGTGTCATGCCCGACCCCCTCTTTTTGGCCAATTCGTTTGGAGCAGACATGTTTGAGAACCTATCTGAGAAACTTCAAGGCATCTTTGGTGGCATGAAAAGCAAGGGCCGCCTGACTGAAGAGGACATCAATGCGGCAATGAAGGAAGTGCGTATGGCGCTTCTTGAGGCTGACGTCAATTTCAAGGTGGTCAAGGGATTCATTGCCACCTGCAAGGAGCGCTGTCTCACGGCTGAGACCCTGGAATCTCTCAACCCTTCCCAGAACGTCATCAAGGTGGTCATGGAAGAGCTGGGCGTTCTTCTGGGTCAGACCGATGCAAAGCTCACGCTGTCAAGCCGTATCCCCAATGTCATCATGATGGTGGGTCTGCAGGGTTCCGGTAAGACCACGGCGTCTGCCAAGCTTGCTTATTTGCTCAAGCAGCGCAATCATCGTCCCCTGCTGTGCGCCTGCGACGTCTACCGCCCCGCTGCGGCAGACCAGTTGGAAACGCTCGCAAATGAAATCGGCGCAGGCTTTTACCGCGGCGACGGCAAGGACCCCGTGGCTATTGCCACTGAAGGCGTCCAGCGTGCCATCGATACCATGCATGATGTGGTCATCGTCGATACCGCGGGTCGTCTGCACGTCGACGAGGAGATGATGGCCGAGGCGGAAGCCATCAAGAATGCCGTCAAGCCAGATCAGATTCTCATGGTCGTCGATGCCATGACCGGCCAGGACGTGGTCAACGTTGCTCAGGCATTTTCGGAGCGCGTTGACTTCGACGGCGTGATTATGTCCAAGATGGACGGCGACGCACGTGGTGGTGGTGCCCTTTCCATCAAGCAGGTCACAGGCAAGCCCATCATGTTCATCTCGGCGGGAGAAAAGCCTGATTCCTTGGAGGAGTTCCATCCGGAGCGCATGGCCAAGCGCATCCTGGGCATGGGTGACGTCATCTCCCTGATCGAGACGGCTTCCAAGATGAAGGTCGAAGACATTGAGGAGCAGTCTGCCGACCGCATGGCCAAGGGCGAAATCAATCTCAATGACTTCATTGAGATGAATCGTCAGATCCACAAGGTTGGTGGCATCCAGAAGCTCATCAGCGCCCTTCCTGGTGGCGACAAGGCCATGCGCGAGGGCAATGTGAACGAGAACGCGCTTGACGAAATGGAGGTCATTATCAACTCCATGACCAAGGCCGAGCGTGAGCAGCCGGGCATCATCAATGGTTCGCGCAAGGAGCGCATTGCCAAGGGTGCTGGCGTCGAGGTCTGGCAGGTCAACCAGCTTATCAAGAAGTTCCTCGAGACTCGCAAGATGATGAAAAAGATGATGGCTCAGACCGCCCAGATGGCAGATAGCAGCAGCCGTCGCGGCAAGAAGGGCAAGAAGAACAAGAAGGGCCGTCGTCGCGTTCCCGGTATGGGTGGTATGTCCATGGCCAACTTGCGCAAGATGCAGGAGATGCTAGATTCGGGCGACTTGGAGTCGCTTGGCAAGAATCTGGGCAAGTAGTTCCGGTCGTTCGTGCTGGGCTGTAGGGCGCCCCTGGGTGACGTTTTCCTCTCCTCGGCTTCTAAAGGACAGGGGAGTGGCAAATCTGCATGTCGGGCACTTGTAAACACGTAACCGTTGCGTTACTATCTTTAATCGCTGTTTTGTGGCGTACCCGCCGCAGTGTTAACAACCAAGAAGGAGTATTGCTTCATGGCAGTCAAGATTCGCCTCGCCCGTCACGGCGCTAAGAAGGCCCCCTACTACCGCATCGTCGTTGCCGACTCTCGCGCTCGTCGCGACGGCCGTTACATCGAGCAGGTTGGCACCTACAACCCCTGCACCGATCCTGCAGCTGTCAAGCTGGACATGGAAAAGGTCAACGCCTGGGTCAAGAATGGTGCTCAGCCCACTGACACCGTCGCTCGCCTGATCAAGAACTACAACGCCTAGTAGTTATGTCTGAGCCACGCGAAGATATGGCCGAGCTGGTCCGCAGCCTCGTCACGCCTTTGGTCGATACCCCCGAAGCACTGGAGATTTCTTCTTCCAATCTGGAGGACGGTACCGTGTTGGTGGAGGTTTCCGTTGACGAAAGCGATGCGGGCAAGGTCATCGGCCGTCAGGGTCGTGTGATCAAGGCCATTCGTACCTTGTGCCGCGCTGCTGGTTCGCGCGGAGGTTACTCCGTGGAAGTCGAAATCGTCGACTA
>JAUNOE010000010.1:0-7401 GCA_030537255.1 Coriobacteriia bacterium | reverse complement strand
GGCAAACGTAGCTGAACTCATCAAGGTCAAGAACCTCGAAGGAGGACTCGTCGTGCGTGCACGTGCGGGTCTTCCTTTTTTGCTCGAAGAGGGGATGGAGGTCACCTTTGTTCCCCCCGTCCTGCGCATGCCGCGTTCGTCGGTCGTGCGCAAGGTCGTCGAGCAGGGCGATGGTCGTTTTGTGGTCTACTTCCGAGACGTTCCCTCCATCGACGAAGCAGAAAAGCTTCAAGGCCACTTCTGCCTGGTGTCGAAGGACGATCTTCCCGAAGGTTGGGACGAAGACGAATGGCCCATTGCCGGCTTTTCGGTGGAACTTCTTTCCGGTGAACATGTGGGCCAGGTGTCCGAAGTCATCGAAAACCCAGCTCATCCCTTGCTTTCCGTTGTGCGTGAAGGCTCGGGGGATGTGCTGATTCCCCTGGTCGAGGAATTCATCGTGGAAGTTGACGCGGAGGGTTCGCGTATCGTCATGGACCTCCCTCAGGGCCTTCTTGACTTGTAGGCCTCATCGGGCCAGGTCCATCCAAGGAGGCATTCATGCGTATTGACACCCTTTCGGTGTTTCCCCATTGCTACGACTCGATCATGAACGAGTCGATCATGCGTCGTGCACAGGAAAAGGGTGTGTTGGATTTTCATGCGCACGACCTGCGCGATTGGACCCATGACCGTCATCGCACTACGGACGATGAACCCTATGGCGGCGGCCAGGGTCTTGTCATGAAGTGCGAGCCCATTTTTGAGGCAACTGACGAGCTCTTTGCCCAGTCGCCTGAAAAGCCTTACGTCATCTTTCTTTCCCCTACAGGTGAGACCTTTAACGAGGCCATCACCTTGGAGCTCGCTGAAAAGGAACGGCTGTTCTTCATTTGCGGTCATTACGAGGGCATTGATGAGCGGGCCTACACGTTGGCGGACCGCGTTCTTTCCATTGGGGATTACGTGCTGACTTCAGGCGAGCTGGCCTCCATGGTCATCATCGATGCGGTCGTTCGTCGTTTGGACGGTGTTCTGGGTGACGAGGGAAGCGCCGTTGACGAAAGCTTCTACGACGGTCTCCTGGAATATCCTCAGTACACCCGACCTGCAAGCTATCGGGGTATGGACGTACCCGAGGTGCTTCTGTCAGGGCATCATGCCAAGATCGAAGAGTGGCGTCATCAGCAGAGTCTGGAGCGCACTCTGCGCCTGAGGCCCGACTTGCTCGACACGGCGGCGCTTGACGATAAGGACCGAAGGTATCTGGACTCCCTGCAAAGCCAGTAGGGTCATACCAATTACACATGATGGCAGCGTGGCTTTTTCGCCCGCTGCCTTTTTGTTGTTTGCGCAGTGGGCTATCATGGCTAGATGTCTGTCAAATCTGCGTGAAGAAGGGACTAACGAGTGAACTCAGGTACTCATGCCGAGAAACAAGGACCCGGAATCGTGAGGCGCTTTCTGGGCTTCGTCGTCATGGTGGCCATTGTCTTGGCCGCTTCCTGGGGGCTGCGTACCTACGTGATCGAACCCTTTCAGGTTCCCTCCTCCTCGATGGAGCCTACCATTCAGGGACACGATGCCGAACCAGGCATCAAGGAAGTCAAGGACATGGTGTTCGTCGAAAAGCTGAGCTATCAGTTTGGCACGCCTAAGGCAGGCGACATCGTTACGTTCCACGATCCCGAGATTCCTTCACGCGTCCTGATTAAGCGTGTCATTGCAACTGGCGGTCAGACCGTGAACCTGGTTCATGACTATACGGAGTCTGATGGCTCCGCCCATTATGTCGTTTACGTTGACGGCAAGAAACTCTCCGAACCCTATGTCGCACGTGGCGACAATGGCAAGATTTCCTCTTCCAGCCCACTTGAAACTGCGAGCGGCGTTGATATCAGCTATCCCTACACCGTTCCCGCAGATTGTGTTTGGGTGATGGGAGACAATCGTGAAAACTCTGCCGACTCCCGTTATTTCGGTGCCGTCAAGACTTCAAGCGTCTTCGGTCGTGCCTTTGCTATCTATTGGCCCCTGGAGGACATGGGTGCCTTGTAGTCCCCCGTCGAGCCTTGTGGCCTCTAATCCGCTAGACCAACTATCCCTACAGAAGAAGGAGAACGATGAGTTCCAAGCCATCGACTGAGGTGCTGACCTTCCAGGAGATGATCCTGGCACTTCAGCAGTATTGGGCAAAGCAGGGTTGCGTCGTCATGCAGCCCTACGACAACGAGGTTGGTGCGGGCACCTTCCACACCGCCACCACGCTGCGCAGCCTGGGTCCTGACGCCTGGAGGGCTGCCTATGTCCAGCCTTGCCGCCGTCCTGCCGATGGTCGCTATGGCGAAAACCCCAATCGTATGCAGCATTACTATCAGTTCCAGGTGATCATGAAGCCTTCGCCTGAGAACATCCAGGACCTCTACTTGGGTTCGCTGCGCGCCATTGGCATCGAGCCAGCCGAGCATGACGTCCGCTTCGTCGAGGACGACTGGGAGAGCCCCACGTTGGGCGCCTGGGGTTTGGGCTGGGAGGTCTGGCTCAATGGCATGGAAGTCACCCAGTTCACCTACTTCCAGCAGGTGGGCGGCTTCGAGTGCGATCCCGTTCCCGCCGAAGTCACTTATGGCACCGAGCGTCTGGCCATGTACATTCAGGGTGTTGATTCCGTCTATGACCTGGTGTGGTCTCGTGGTGACGACGGTACGGTATTCACCTATGGCGACGTATTCCTTGAAAACGAGCGCGAGTTCTCCGCATATAACTTCGAGGTGGCTGACACCGATCTTCTGTTTGGCGAGTTCGATCGCTATGAGGCCGAGTGCAACCGCACGCTGAAGGCCGGTCTGCCTCTGCCTGCGTATGATTACGTGCTGAAGTGCTCGCATGCCTTCAACCTGCTTGACGCACGTGGTGTCATCAGTGCTACCGAGCGCATGGGCTACATCCTTCGTGTACGTACGCTTGCCAAGGCCTGCTGCGCATCCTATCTGCAGCATGTCGTGGGCATCGAGGCAAAGGAAGGGGAGTAAGGAATGACCACCAAGACTCTCGCATACGAAATCGGCGTAGAGGAAATCCCCGCCTTCGACCTGAACTCTGCCATCAAGCAGCTCCATGCTTTGGTTCCGAAGCTTTTGGACGATGCCGCCATTCCCCATGGTCAGGTAGAGGTCTTTGACTCGCCTCGCCGTCTGATCGTCCTCGTTCATGATGTCCCTGCGGCCACCGAGGCCACCGAAGAGGTCTTCAAGGGCCCCAGCACCAAGATTGCCTTCGATGCCGAAGGCAATCCCACCAAGGCTGCCCTTGGTTTTGCGCGTGGCAAGGGCCTTACGGCTGATGACCTCACTGTCAAGGACGGCTATGTCTACGCCCGCAAGAGCACGCCGAGCATTCAGGTAACCGAACTTCTGCCCGCTGTTCTCGATGGCACCATTCGTGGCCTTGCTTGGCCTCGTTCCCAGCGTTGGGGCTCCCAGCACGACAAATTCGTTCGTCCTGTCCGCTGGATGGTGGCGCTCTTCGGTGATGAGGTCGTTGATTTCAGCTTTGCTGGCCTTACCGCAGGCCGCAACACCTATGGCCATCGCTTCTTGGCACCTGGTCCCTTCACTGTTGCAGGTGCCGATGAGCTTCTTGACGTTGTGCGCGCTGCCAAGGTGATTCCTTCTGAGCACGAGCGTGAAGCGATCATTCGCGAGGGCGTTTCCGCTATTGAGGACAAGACGGGCTACAAGTGCGTCCTGCACCCCAAGACCCTGGTGGAAGTTGTCAACTTGTGCGAGTACCCCACGGTACTCATGGGCACCTTTGACGAGGAGTTCCTGGCCGTGCCCGAGGAGATTATCGTCGACGCCATGCTGGTGCATCAGCGCTACTTCCCTCTGTATGACGCAGAGGGCAAGCTGGTGAACCACTTCCTGGTCGTGGGCAACGGTAACCCCGAGTGCTCTGCCACCATCACTGATGGCAATGAGCGTGTGGTCCGTGCTCGTCTCTACGACGCGAAGTTCTTCTATGACGAGGATCTGAAGAAGCCCCTGGCTGACTATGTTCCTCAGTTGTCCGAGGTCGTGTTCCAGGAAAAGCTGGGCACCGTGCTGGAGAAGACCGAGCGCATCCAGCGTCTGGCTGAGTTCATGGCCGCAGATGCTGGTCTCTCTGGCCAGGATGCGGCTGACGCATCGCGTGCCGCCTATCTGTGCAAGGCTGACTTGGTGACGGGTGCCGTCGTCGAGTTCACCAGCGTCCAGGGCATCATGGGTTCCTACTATGCCAAGGCTGCCGGCGAGACCGACCAGGTCGCCGAGGCCATCCAGCAGCATTACATGCCGCGTTTTGCCGGTGATGACGTACCCGCGACCACTGTGGGCAAGATTGTTGCCGTTGCCGACAAGCTCGACAGCATCTGCGGCATGTTCGCAGTGGGTCAGGGTCCTACGGGCTCTTCCGACCCCTTTGCGTTGCGTCGTAGTGCTATCGGCGTGGTCAACATGTTGAAGGCGGGCCTGGACGTGAGTCTGGTTGCTGCCATCGACGAGTCCCTGGCAAGCTATGACAAGCTGGAGTTCGACCGTGCTGCCGTCAAGGCGGAGGTCATTGACTTCTTCGTCACGCGCACTCGCGTCATGCTCAAGGACGCGGGCACGAGCGTCGATGCCATCGATGCCGTTTTGGCCTGTGGCGTTGCCGAACCCGTCGAGGTCATGCGTCGCGTGGAAGCTCTCGAGGCTGCCCGCGCCAATGACACGGAGGCTTTCGAGGACCTTGCTATCGCATATGCCCGCGCCAACAACCTGCGTGATCCTGAGCTGGGCGACCAGGTCAACGAGGGGCTTCTGAACGAAGACGAGCGTTCTCTGCTGGCTGCTACGAACGCTGCCAAGCTTGCCATCGAAAAGGCTCTCGACCAGGGCTCCTACGAGTGCGCCCTTACTGAGCTGTCAAAGCTACGCGGTCCTATCGACGCCTTCTTTGCGGCGGTCATGGTCAATGACGAAGACGAGGCGCTGCGCACCAACCGCCACTGCCTGCTCAATGGTTTCGTTTCGGTCTTTGCCAACATCGCCGACTTCGGTGTCATGGCCAAGACGAAGTAAGCAAATTCAATAGATACGGGAAGGTGGGTACTGCCTATGGCTACCTGGATGCATCGGGGAACGGTGAGGCCAGGTATGCCCACCATCCATGTGGTGAGCGACGGCCTGGGAACTACCGCAGAAGCGGTGGCCCGGGCCGCCGCTTCTTGCTTTGCAGATGATGACCCTTCGTTGGAAACGCTTGCCGAAGTGCGTGATGCCTCGACCATGCGCTCTGATCTGGAGGAGCATTTCGCCTATCACCAGGAAGCACATCGAGGGATGGCCTTCGTGGTGTTCCATACCTTGGTCGATGACTCCTTGAAGGCAGCCATGGGCGAGTTCGCCAAGGCGCACCCCGACGCTTTTGTCGAGGATCTGATGGAGGGTCCGGTTGCCACTCTAGGCGAGGCATGTGGCAGCAAGCCTAGCTTCAGCCCAAATCGCATTCATCTGGTGAACGACCAGTACTTCAGACGAATTGAGGCCATCGAATTTGCCATTAGCCATGACGACGGCCGCAATCCCCAGGACCTGCCGAATGCCGACATGGTGATTATCGGTGTTTCACGTGCTTCCAAGACGCCCCTTTCCATCTATCTGTCGCAGATGGGCATTCGTGTTGCCAACGTTCCTCTGGATCCTGCGACCGAACCCCCGAAAGAACTCTTCGAGGTGGATCAGAGCAGGTTGTTCGGTCTCATGATCAATGCGGAGACGCTCGGGGGTATTCGCAAGCGTCGTCTGGGGCAGGCGTTAAACTTGGCTTCGTCCTATGCTGACCCCGAACACATCTATCAGGATTTGGAATCGGCTCGTGCGCTCATGCGAAAACTTGGAGCCATTGTGGTGCATACCGACAACCGCGCGGTGGAGGAAACTGCCGCCGAGATTTTGCGCTACTATGGCATCGCCCACCCGCAGTACCGCAGGATGGACCCTTAGGGGGACACTTGCTCTGGTGTGGATGGGGCTTTGTGCGCTAGGCGCCAGAGAACCCGTTTCGTGGGCAGTGCAACCTATCTTATTTAGGAGATTGAAGATGTCTGAGACGGTAAAGCGTGTGTTTGCCTTTGGCAAGGATGCCGAAGGTCGCAATGTAACCGAAGGCAACACGCACATGAAGTCCGTGCTTGGCGGCAAGGGCGCCAACCTGGCCGAGATGACCAACATCGGCCTGCCCGTTCCTCCGGGATTCACCATGTCGTGTCAAACCTGCATCGAATACGCCTCTGCCGGCAACGTCTGGCCCGAAGGTGCGCTTGAAGACATCCAGGCCTATCGTGAGGACCTGGAAGCCCGTGCAGGCAAGAAGATCGGCGACGTCAACGACCCTCTGTTGGTCTCCGTCCGCTCGGGCGCTCCCTTGTCCATGCCGGGCATGATGGACACCGTTCTGAACTTGGGCCTGAACGACGAGTCCATTCTTGGCCTGATCGGCCAGACGGGTGATGCCCGCTTTGCCTGGGATTCCTATCGTCGTTTCATTCAGATGTTTTCCAATGTTGTTGTCGGTCTTGACGGCGATCTGTTCGAAAACGCTCTCAACCTCATGAAGCGCTCTCGTGGCGTTCAGTCCGATACCGAGCTTACCGAAGCTGACCTGACCGAGCTTGTGGCCGAGTTCAAGCAGATCTTCTCGGAGAACGTCGATCCTGCGGCCTATCCCATGCTGGTAGAAGACGGCGTGGCCCATTTCCCTCAGAACACCGACGTTCAGCTTCAGCTGGCCATCGAGGCGGTCTTTGGTTCCTGGAACAACCCTCGTGCAATCATCTACCGCAAGCAGAACAAGATTTCCGATGACCTGGGTACGGCGGTCAACGTCCAGTCCATGGTCTTTGGCAACAAGGGCGAGACGTCCGCTACGGGTGTCGCCTTCACCCGCAACCCTGCCAACGGCGTCAAGGAGTTCTATGGTGACTACCTGGTGAACGCCCAGGGCGAAGACGTCGTTGCCGGTATTCGTAACACGTCTCCCATCGCCTTGCTTAAGGAAACTCCTGGCCTGGAGGAGGCTGGCCGTCAGCTCGAGGAAGTCTTTGTCATCCTGGAGAACCACTTCCGCGACATGTGTGACATCGAGTTCACCATTGAACAGGGCAAGCTGTGGATGCTTCAGACTCGCGTGGGCAAGCGTACTGCTGCCGCTGCTGTTTCCATCGCAATCGAGATGCAGCGTGAAGGCCTTATTACCAAGGAAGAGGCTGTCATGCGCGTCGACCCCGAGGCGCTCGATCAGCTGCTGCATCCTTGCTTTGATCCCGATGCGCCTCGCAACGTTGTTGCTCACGGCCTGAATGCTTCCCCTGGCGCTGCCGTTGGCGAGGTCGTCTTCTCT
>JAUNOE010000065.1 GCA_030537255.1 Coriobacteriia bacterium | reverse complement strand
AGCGAACCCGTGATCTGTGCGGCTTCGTCAGAAAGGATGTCGCCAAACATGTTCTCGGTGACCACGACGTCAAACTGCTTGGGCCAATTGATCAGCTGCATAGCGGTATTGTCAACAAGCATGTCATGCAGCTCGATTTCAGGATATTCCTCGTCATGAATGCGATGCACGACTTCGCGCCACATGCGGGAAGTGTCAAGAACATTGGCCTTGTCAATGGAGTGGACGCAACCGCGACGGGTCTTGGCAGCCTCGAAAGCCTGGCGTGCGATGCGCTCTACCTCATATTCGCGATACTCAAGGGTGTCGACCGCACGCTGACCCTTGGTACCGTTGGCACCAGCACCTTCCTCGTCATAGAAGCGCTCGCGGCTGCCAAAGTACAAGCCACCAGTGAGTTCGCGGACGATGACCAGATCAACGCCATCGATGACTTCCGGCTTCAGAGTGGAAGCACCGGCCAAGGCGTTGAAGATCTGCACGGGGCGCAGGTTGGTGTAGAGGCCCAATTCCTTGCGGATACCCAAAAGGCCCTGCTCGGGACGAGGCTTGTTAGAGTCAGTGGTGTCCCACTTAGGGCCACCGACGGCTGCCAACAAAACGGCATCGCTCGCACGTGCAACGTCGAGGGTTTCCTTAGGAAGGGCGCTGCCCGTTGCGTCGATGGCGCAACCGCCGATAAGGGCGTTGGTGTATTCGAACGTGGTGTCGTACTTGGCGCCGACGGCGTCGAGGACCTTGATGCCCTCAGCCATGATTTCGGGACCGATGCCGTCACCCGGCAACAGACAAATCTTGTAAGTAGGCATGGTGTTTCGACCTTTCATGTTAGAACCCTCCCATAGTAGCAGTTTGCGTACGCGTCAACCTATAATGAGTGACCAAAACTACTGCCACAGGCAAGGACTAAGCCATTATGAACCTCAGCGATATCAGGAAGAACATCGACGCCACCGACCAGGAGATCAAAACGCTGCTCATGCGCCGCATGGGCTACTCTCACCAAGTAGCCGAGGCCAAGCTTGAGTCGGGTGACACCACTATCTTCCGTGCCGACCGCGAGCAGCTGATTTTGGAGTCCCTCGGCAGCGAGGTAGATGATGCCCTAAAGGCCGAATATCTCGCCGTTGTGCGCAAGATCATGGAAGCAAGCCGCATGTATCAATACGGCCTTATCTTTGACTGGAACCCCCGGGTGTTTCAGAACGTTGCGGGTCACGAACTAGCAAGCACGCCAGGGCACATGGTGCGCATACGTCTTTCCCGTGCCGACAAACCCAACGCCATGAGTGCCATCCTAAGCATGATCGGGGACTACGGCTATAACATGGAGCGCATGGAGCCCGTCAACGGCGTCTCCCTTGCCATGCGGGATGCAGGCATCAATGGGGACAAAGCGGACGCAGGCGCACGCGTCGAAGGCGCAGATGACTCCCCTACCGTCAGTTTCGAGCTTACCATCAGGGGGAACTTGGCAGAAACTTCCATGCAAAAGCTGATGTTCCAGCTCGATGGCGAATGTCTTGCTTTCGAAATTCTGGAAAACCTAGCCTAGGGAAACAAACGAACAAAAACGAACCAACAGACTGGGCGCAAAAACGCGTACGCAGATGATCTGCAAACCACTCTGCTCAGCACGCAGCAACACAAAAAGGGGCGCGACCACGATCAATGGCCGCGCCCCTTCGTTGACTAGACGACTAGGACGTCAGGACTACTTAGTGCCCAACTTTGCCTGCCAGCGAGGAACCAAACCGCCCGCAGTAATGATTTCCTGCAGGAACTCGGGGAAAGGCTGGGCCTGGAAAACCGCACCCGTGGTTTCGTTGGTAATGACGCCCGCGTCGGCATCGACGGACACAACGTCACCGTTGTTAATGCCGTCAACGGCCTCGGGGCACTCAATGATGGCCAAGCCGATATTAATGCAGTTGCGATAGAAGATACGAGCAAAGCTCTTGGCAATGACCACATCAATGCCGGAAGCCTTGATGGCGATGGGGGCATGCTCGCGAGAAGAGCCGCAGCCGAAGTTCTCATCAGCAACGATGATGTCGCCCTTGGTGACCTTGCTGGAGAACTCGGTGTCCAGGTCTTCCATGCAGTGCTTGGCAAGCTCCGCAGGGTCGGAAGTGGTCAAATAACGAGCGGGAATGATTACGTCAGTGTCGATGTCACGGCCGCAGCGGTAGACGGTACCCTTGAATTCCATTGGATGTCTCCCCTTTCCTTAGTCCAAGTCCTCAGGCAGGCCGATATGGCCCAGCACGGCAGAAGCGGCGGCAACTGCAGGCGAGGACAGGTAGACCTCGGACTCGGGATGACCCATGCGGCCAACGAAGTTACGGTTAGTGGTTGCGATGGCGCGCTCGCCCTTGGCAAGAATACCCATGTGACCACCCAGGCAGGGGCCGCAGGTAGGAGCGGAAATGGCACAGTTTGCATCCAGGAAGATTTCCATCAGTCCCTCTTCGATGCACTGACGATAGACCAGCTGCGTAGCAGGGATGATGATGCAGCGAACATCGGGGTGAACCTTGTGGCCCTTCAGCACGGCAGCAGCCTGACGCATGTCATCAAGGCGACCATTGGTACAGGAACCGATGACTGCCTGGTCGATCTTGACCTCGCGCGAATCGGCAACCAGCTTGGTGTTGGAAGGAAGATGGGGCCAAGCGACGGTGGGCTGAATGCTTGCCGCGTCGATTTCGTAGACCTGGCAGTACTCGGCACCTTCGTCAGAATGGTATTCAACCCAAGGACGCTCAGAACGGCCAGTGAGATACTCACGCGTCACGTCGTCAACAGGAATGAGGCCGGCCTTGCCACCAGCTTCGATCGCCATGTTGGAGATAGTCAGGCGCTCGTCCATGGGCAGGTTTGCGATGGTGGAGCCCGTGAACTCCATTGCGCGATAAAGCGCACCATCAACGCCGATCATGCCAATGATATGCAGAATGATGTCCTTGCCAGTGACGCCAGGGGCCAGTTCGCCTTCGATCTTGAAAAGGATGGACTCAGGAACCTTGAACCAGGCCTTGCCGGTTGCGAAGCCCACGCCCGCGTCAGTGGAGCCGACGCCGGTAGAGAAGGCACCCAAGGCACCGTAGGTGCAGGTGTGCGAATCAGCGCCGATGATCAAGTCGCCAGCGGTGACGACGCCCTGCTCAGGCAGGAGCGCATGCTCGACGCCCACGCAACCGACTTCCCAGTAGTGGGTGATGCCCTGAGCCTTGGCAAAATCACGAACGATCTTGGCCTGCTCGGCAGCTGCAATGTCCTTATTGGGGGTGTAGTGATCGGGAACTAGCAGGACGCGCTCGGGATCAAAGACCTTGTCGACGCCGATTTCGGCAACCTTCTTGATGGCGATGGGTGCAGTGACGTCATTGGCAAGAACCAGGTCAAGGTCACATTCGACCAACTGTCCTGGAACTACCTCGTCAAGACCCGCATGGGCAGCCAAGATTTTCTCGGCCATAGTCATAGGGCGCGCCATGAACTACTCCTTCTGCTAGAACGCTTCGATTACTTCTATAAGAGGGTCAGTATAGCGACGAATTGTTACCAACTGATAACTCAAACTGCTTCATACCCCGTAAGAAACGCTCATATCCATGCAAAGATTGTGGTTAGAGAGCAACGCAGCTAGCTAACACCGACTCAGGTGATAAGCTTTCTAGATTAACGCACCCGAAAGAAGGGATGGCTTTATGACCGCCGAACTCGATCGCCGCAGCTTCCTGAAGCTCTCCGGCATCACGGCAGCGGGACTTGCCCTGACTGGCTCTGCCGCTACCCTGGCTCCCGAAGAGGCCCTGGCCGCCTCCAAGACCTACGGTACAAACAAGAGCTCCACCTTCCGCTCCCGCGTCCTGCTTGAAGCAGGCGACATGTCAGCCACCAAAAGCATGAAAAGCTTTTCCTACCACGGCAAGACCTACGCCGCACGCGATGTCCAGGCCTTGGCAATCGACGAAGTGAACAAGCGATACTACATCACACGCAACGACCCCACATCATCCAAGCGCGCCTTCATTCTTTCCGCCCCGCTTTCCGCGACCAGTGGCAAGCAGTGGAAAGTCGTGGGTCTTTTCGAGAAGAATTGGCTGGGCCACGCCAATAGCATATGTGCCATTCCCTGCGGCAAGGGCACGCGCCTTCTAGTTGCCACCAATTCCAACAAGATCCGGGTCGTCTACGTACCTGACGCGTCCAAGCCTTCCACGGGCATCAAAACCAGTACCTGGGTCTGCGGTTCTTATCACAAATCTGCTTGCAATCCCCGCGGCCTTACCTACGACCGCGCCAGCAAGTGCGTCATTGCCCGTAATGGTATCTCCAAGAAGAATGGCGCCTACCACATGAAGTGCTTCGTGTTCAAGACCCCCACCTCTGCGCACACTGGCACCACCAAGATGACCGAAAAGCACTACTCAGCCCGCTTTGAAATCGAAATCCCCAACTACGTCACCGCACCTGCAGGAGCCCTTGGTTCCAAGGCTATGAAGTGCAAGGTGTCTGGCTGGGGCAGGCAGGACCTGTGCTACGACGGCACCTATCTTTACAACGGCTTCAGCGACATCAAAAGCGGAAAGTACCAAGGCAACGTGCAGCGTAACCTCGCCCTGCGCTGGAAGATCGGAAGCGTGAGCTCCCTGCGCACCAAGTACGCCACCCAGATGAAGAAGTCAAACAAGAAGCTGCGTGTCCCCTACCGCTACAAGATGGACCGCGCCTTGTTTGATGCCGCCGTTAAGCCCAACAAGCAAGGCTACGAATTCGAGGGCTTCGACTGCGTGGGCAAAACCATCTTCATGGTTACCAACGAAGCGAAGAACAAAACCTACGATGCCATCCGAAGCTTCCACGTCTAAGGATTCTACTAGACATCGCTCCAGGCTTTTGTGGGCTATAGCGGGTTTGAGTCTCACAGAGCAGCTCTTGCTCCCCTAAAGTAAGAGCCAAACCCGAACTAGAATCATGGCTTAAGCCTTGCCGCGCAGAACCACACGCAGGCAGACCGGGACAACCCAAGGCCACACCGAAGGATGCCGATATACGCCAACCCAGCGCCACCACATCGCCTGAAACACGACGCAAGCCATACCCACCACTACGAGCAAGTCCGAGGTTCCACCTTGAGCAGCACAACTCCAGCAGATTGTTCCCTAATTAGCCGCCGCAGTCTCATGAAAACTGCGGCGCTTTCCCTAAGCGCACTCGCCCTGGGCAGTACCGGCAATTGCCTGGCGCAACCCCAAGCCGCCCTTGCACGCACCTATTCGGACGACTGCAACCAACTGATTCGCACACGCATCGTGGCCAATGCCGACGAATACACGGTCAAGCAGAGGCAGATCATCTATCCCGATGAACACACCCCCAAAACAACCGCATCAAGCTACCGCTGTTCTGAAACCCAGGGTCTTGCCATCGACAACGCAAACCACAGGGTCTACGTGATCAAGACCGACGCATCCAGCAAGGTTGGTGCCCTCTATTCGGCGCCGCTTTCGGCCAGCAAGAAATCCGACTTCAAACTGGTGGGCGCCTTCGGCAATTCGTGGCTTGGGCATGCAAACGGCCTATGCTGTATCCCCACTGGAAGCGGCACCCGGCTTTTCGTCCCCGACAGCGCTAGTAGCGGCAACGGACTGATCAGAACCATCTTCGTGCCTAACGCTGCTGCAGTAGACGGAGCAGACTTCGATCCTTCAAGCCTGGGTCTTGGCTCCTGGATCTGCAAGGGCTTCAGGCCGCGTGCGCTTGCTTGGGACGGCATAAGCAAAAAGTTCATTGCCCGCAACGGCAGAGACTCCAGCAGAAACGAAGTCTTCTGCAACTGCTACGTATTTGCCGCTCCCACTTCAAATACGAAAGGCACGTTCACCATCCCCAATGTCGATGCCAAGTTCAGGGTCGAGCTACCCAGCAAGATCAACATCCACGCAGGAGTATTCAGCTCCTCAGCCGAAAGCTTTGATGCCGGCAAGAAGAGCGGACGAGGCAAACAGGACATCGCCTTCCATGGTGGTTACCTCTACCTGCCTGTCAGCGACCAGAAGGATAAGATGTACGTCAACAAGAGCGGCGACAAGCGCACCAACCGCAACATCATCCTGCGCTTCAAAACTGGCTCGGCGCAAAGTCTTATTAACGTCTACCGCTCTGCTGGCACCCGCCTTTACCGCATGGACCGCGCCCTTCTGGACGTCAGCTCCACTATCGAAAAAGGCAAGCAGGGCTATGAGATCGAGAGCATCGACTTTTTTGGTAACCAGATGTACCTGGTAGCGAACGAATCGCCACATCCCAAAAAGTACGACACCCTGCGCATGCTGGTCTAAGACAAGTCAACCCAGCAAGGTCGCCGAAAGAACTCGACCAAAATAAATGAGCTATGCCGGATAGTGACCATGCGTGCCTAGCAGGAAGCTGGTCGACGGAAGGTTTGGCGCAAAATCAAATGCTGGATGTCGACCATATGTACTTAGCTAGAAGCCTGCGGCATAAGACCCACAAGAGCAAACGCTGTTTGACCAACTATATGCATTTAGCTGGAAGCCGCCTTTGTCGATACCGATTGATTGAGCCGTTTCGAAATGCCGAATACCGCCTACGCAGACCCTGCAGCGGGGCTCAGAGTCGCGCATTCTTTAGGTTTCTAGACAAAAATTGACGCTATGGACGATTCGATTTTTCGTGCGAGCAAGTCATTGATTCAAGCTAGTCTCTGACCTGGGATTAT
>JAUNOE010000064.1 GCA_030537255.1 Coriobacteriia bacterium | reverse complement strand
GTAATGGTTACGCGTTCCAGGCGAGGGTCGGACATCTCGAACAGCATGATGCTGGAGATAACCTCACGCAGCTGCTCGTTTACACGACGGGAAGAAGGAGACTGCTTCATTACTCGGTCCTTTCCACCTCAACCACGCGGTAACCCTCGATGGTGTCACCAATGTGGATGTCCTGATAGCCTGCGATGCCAATGCCGCACTCATAGTTGCGGGCAACGGACTTGACATCGTCCTTGAAGCGGCGAAGCGAATCGATGGTGCCTTCGTAGATGACCGTACCGTCACGAACGATACGAACCTTGTCGTCGCGATGGATTTCTCCTTCGGTGACGTAGCAACCAGCGATGACTCCCACCTTAGGTACGCGGAAGGTCTCGCGAACCTCGGCAATGCCAGTGTCCTCTTCGACGATGTCAGGAGACAACAGACCGACGCGTGCGGCATTGATGTCTTCGATTGCCTGATATATAACACGGTACAGACGAATGTCGACACCTTCACGCTCTGCGACCTCGCGGGTCTTGCCCGTAGGACGAACGTTGAAGCCAATGATGATGGCGTTCGATGCGGCAGCCAGGGTAACGTCCGTCTCAGTGATGCCACCAACGGCAGCATGCACGATGTTGATACGCACCTCGGTCTGGTCCATCTTGCTGAAGGAGTCACGCAGAGCCTCGATGGAGCCCGCGACGTCTGCCTTGACGATAAGGTTGAGGTCGGTGGTCTTGCCTTCCTCGATCTGGTTGAACAGGTCATCCAGGCTCATGTGGGCACGGTTCTCCTGCTGCTTCAGGCGGGCACGCAGTGCACGCTCCTCAGCCAGATGACGTGCGTCACGCTCATCTTCGAAGACGCGGAACTCGTCGCCTGCAACAGGAACGGAGTTCAAGCCCAGGATCTCCACGGGGTCAGCGGGAACGGCCTTGTCGACATGCTCGCCCTTGGGATTGATGAGTGCACGAACCTTGCCGTAGGAAGTGCCTGCGACAACCATATCACCAGGATGCAAGGTACCGCGACTGACCAGGACGGTAGCAACGGAGCCACGACCGCGGTCGAGGTTTGCCTCGATGACGAAGCCAGATGCCTCAGCGTTGGGGTTTGCCTTGAGTTCCAGGATGTCGGCCTGAAGCAAGATGGTCTCAAGCAGTTCATCAATATTGATGCGCTGGCGCGCAGAAACATCAACAAACATGTTCTGGCCACCCCATTCCTCAGGAATGACGCCATGCTCGGTGAGCTCCTGGCGAACACGGTCAGGAGTAGCGCCAGGTTTGTCGATCTTGTTAACGGCAACCACGATGGGCACGTTTGCAGCCTTTGCGTGGTTGATTGCCTCAACGGTCTGGGGCATCACGCCGTCATCTGCTGCGACGACAAGAACGATAACGTCAGTAACCTGTGCACCACGAGCACGCATTGCGGTAAAGGCTTCGTGACCAGGGGTGTCAATGAAGGTGATCTGGCGATTGTTAATGTTGATAACAGAAGCACCGATGTGCTGAGTGATGCCACCTGCTTCGCCCTCAGCAACGCCGGTATGGCGAATTGCGTCAAGCAGCGAGGTCTTGCCGTGGTCGACGTGGCCCATGACGGTGACCACGGGAGGACGGGGCATGAGGTCGGCGTCGGTATCGTTGTAGACAACGGCGTATTCCTCTTCGGGGGAAACTACGCGAACCTTACGACCCAGGTCATCAGCAACAAGCTCGATGAGCTCGTCGGACATGGACTGAGTAAGGGTCATCATCTCGCCCATCATAAACAGACGCTTGACGATGTCATTGGGAGTGACCTCAAGCAGCTCGGCAAGCTGTGCGACGGTAGAGCCTTGAGGAACCTCGACGACGGATTCATCAAGAACGAGCGTGGGGTCGATGCCGTGCTCGATTGCCTTTTCAGCAATCTTCTGGCGCTTCTCAGCCTCACGCTTTTCCTTGCGCTTCTTACGACGACCGCCCTGGTCCTTGGTGTTTTGCGCAGCTTCAACTGCAGCACGAGCTTCAGCGAGAACCTTGTCACGCTGGAATTCCTCAGCATGGATGGCCATCTGAGCATAACGGTCTTCGCCCTGCTGATTCTGCTCGAGCTCAGGCACGACGGGCTCGAAGCCATGACGTGCGCCCTTATTCTTGCCACGAGTACCGGCGTTTGCATTGCCGCCACCAGCGCGCTTGTTGGCGGCAGCTTCCTTGCGCTCATTCTTCAGACGCACTTCTTCGTTTTTGATCTGATCCAGCAAAGAGGAGAAGTTGCTGGTGGAAGTGGGTGCAGCCTTCTTGGGCTTGGGGGCCGGTTTGGCAGAAGCCGGCTTGTCATTGTGCTTGTGATTGCGGTTATGGAGGGCTTCTTCGACCGCCTGCTTCTTGGCGACCTCACGAGCGCGTGCCTCACGCACACGACGTTCTTCGGCTTCCTTGCGCTCGCGCTCAAGACGGGCCTGCTCGCGCTCAAGCTGGCTTGCCAGGCTTTCGAAGGGAGAATTGGAAACCTTGCGAGGAGCCTTTTCAGTCTTCTTTGCTTCACGACGGGCGCGCTCGGCTTCGCGGGCTTCGCGCTCAGCCTCAGCGGCAGCACGACGTTCGGCTTCTTCGGCTGCCTTGGCTGCCGCCGCCTTGGCCTTTTCCTCAGCCAGCTGCTTGGCCTCTTCCTCTTCGAGCTTGCCCGCACGTTCCTTGTCCTCGGGGGACAGGTTCTGACGGACCTTCTCGATGTTGGCCTCACTCAAGATGCTTGCGTGGCTCTTGGCGGGGATCTTCATTTCGGCAAGGCGACTAAGCAGGTCCTTGCTGCTCATGTCGAATTCCTTAGCCAACTCATGTACGCGCATGCCGGCCATAGATTCTCCTCTTCTCCTATTGCTGTGGGCAAAGCGCATCAAGCATCTGCCTGCCGATGCGCTGGTAGTCTTCTTCGGTGAGCTTCACCTTAAGGGCTCCGTCGAGCCGATGGGCCTTGGCAGCCTTGTCGAAGCAACCAAGACTGCACACATAGGCCCCTCGACCGTTCATCTTTCCAGTGGGGTCGTAGTCGACACCGCCTTCGGGATGACGGACGATGCGCAAAAGGCCGTTCTTGGTATCGGTGGAACGACAGATTACGCAGGTGCGCTCGTGGGTACGTGTGCTCATGGGTAAATCCTACTGCATTTCCAGGTCAGCGTGGATACCGCAGTAGGGCTCGCCAGGGCGAGCATGGTTGCGGCAACGGCTGCCGTCAGGACGAATGTAGGAGCACAGGCCCTCTTCATCCTCATCGATAATGTCCTGAAGAACGTCATGCTCTTCTTCCATGGGCTCGCCAGCGAAAGACGCGGACTTGATGTCGATATGCCAGCCGGTCAAGCGAGCGGCAAGGCGAGCATTCTGACCCTCCTTGCCAATGGCCAAGGAAAGCTGGTCGTCAGGAACGATGACGGTTGCATAGCTCTTGTCCTCGTCGATGTCGACGTGGGTAACCTTTGCAGGAGAAAGGGCATTAGCCACATATACTGCGGGGTTTTCGTCCCACTGAATGACGTCGACACGCTCGTTACGGAGACCTTCGACAACCATGCGGACACGTGAACCGCGGGGGCCGACACAAGCGCCAACGGGGTCAAGGTTGCGCTCACGAGAGGCCACGGCGACCTTAGAGCGTTCGCCAGGCTCACGAGCAATGGACTTGATTTCGACAAGGCCATCGTAGATTTCGGGAACTTCGATCTCGAACAGACGACGAATCAGGTCGGGATGAGTGCGGGAAACCACAATAGAAGGACGCATGTGCTCACCACGACCGCGCGAAAGCTCGGTGCGGGGATCGCGGACGTCAATGATCAACAGCTTCAGACGCTGATTGTGGCGATAGCGCTCGTTGCGGGGACGCTCATTCAGCTCGCCGGGATACTTCTTCTGGTCAAAGTGAGGCAGCTCGGCCTCAACACCATCACGAATCTTGATAATGGTGAAATCAGGGGTACCCTGAAGAACCGTACCCGTGACCAAATCACCAACGCGATCGGAGAACTCTTCGTAGATGGACTGGCGTGCAGCCTCGCGGACAATTGAGCTGATGACGCTCTTTGCGTTCTGAGCAGCAATGCGGCTCACATCATCAGGGGTGACGTCGCGTTCCTCAAATTCTGAGTACTCGCCGGTCTCTTCATCGGGCTCGCCAACGGGTACCAGCTCATAAACGTAAATTTTGCCAGTGTGGCGATCAATGATGACGCGAGCATCCCATTCCAGGTCAAGAATGTTCTGATAGCTTTTTGCGAGAGATTCCTCAAGGCGCTCAATCAGGTAGAACTCGTCGATCTTGCGTTCGTGCGCGAGTGCCTGCAGTGCCTCGATCAGTTCGGAAGTTGCCATGTTCGTCACTTTCTCCTAAGAGCCAAAGTCGATGGTTGCAATTACGTTCGCCTTCTTGATGTCTTCATAAGGAAGCGAAACTTGGTCGCCGTCAACGTCCAGCAGTACGGCGTCGTCGGAATATCCCTTGAGGATTCCCGTCCACTTGGCACGACCCTCATGGGGCTTTGCCATGACCACACGCGCCTTTTCCCCAACGAAGCGCTCGAAGTGCTCGGGGGTACGCAAGGGCCGGTCGATACCTGGGGACGACACCTCAAGAGTGTAAGCACCAGGGAAGGGGTCAATGTCGTCCATGAGCAGGTTTACCCATTCCTGTGCAAGGGCAAGCTCGTCGAAGCTGATGCCACCTTCACAGTCAATGTAGACCCTGATGGTGGGAGCTTTCTTAGAACCAACAATTTCGACCGACACGATTTCGGTATCGTGTTTTGCGGCCTCGGGCTCAAGAGCCTCCAGGAGTTTACGCTCCTTGGCTGTCAGCATTGTTCCCTCCTTTGCGTTTTCATCCCGTAAACAAAGGAAGCGGGACTAAGCCCACTTCCTCAGATACGTCGAAAGTATTGGATTAGCATCACACAGATGCATAAGAATTTATACCACGATGCCGCGCGTCTGTCTAGCGGACAAATAGCAAATACGAAAGAATGCAGACTGCCACAAGAAGGACCACGATAATGCTAACAAGCAAAGGTACAGGATTGAACTTCTCAGGCAGAGGCTGAGAGTACGTTTTTGCCCTTGTGTCACTGTCGAAGATCACTTTGGCGGAATCATCGACAATGCGCTGAATCGGCATCGTGAGGTATGGATCGCCTGAACCAATGGTCGGAAGACCTTCCAAGCCGCGACCCTCAAGAGCATCAGGGGCAACGGGGTCCGCCGGGTTCAAGGGCTTCCCCTCCCCGTCCGTGTACTCGCGCACACGGACGGGAGGAAGCTTGGTGGTTGCATCGGGTCCGACGGTTTCCGCATAGGTCACCATTTCTACGGCATGGGCGATACGTTTCTGCATCTCCTCTACCGAAAGGCCGCATCCGGGACACTTCTCAGAACCAGGTTCGACCTTTTTCCCGCACTCGAGACAATACAAGATGGGTCCTACTTGGACTTCTTATGCTCGATAAGGCGATTAAGTGCGTTGAGGTATGCCTTGGCGGAAGACACGATGATGTCGGAGTCGGCGCCACGACCCGTGAAGACCTGGCCATCGGAAGCGGTTACACGAATGGTGACCTCGCCCAGGGCGTCGATGCCGCGGGTGACAGACTGAACCGAGAACTCGGTGAGGTCATTCTCGATGTCGACAACCTGGTTCACCGCGTTGTAAAGGGCATCGATGGGGCCAGTACCGGTAGCGCAAGCAACACGCTCAGTGCCAATGGCGTCACGCAGCGTGACAGTAGCGGTAGGAATCAAAGGCTGACCGCAAGAAATCTGAACGCTAACCAGCTCGTAAGCCTTCTCAAGCTTAGCTTCGCGGTCTCGGGCGTTAACGAGAGACTCCAGGTCCTCGTCATAGACTTCCTTCTTCTTGTCGGCCAGGTCAAGGAATGCGGTGTGCAGCTCTTCGAACGCGTCACCTTCGATATGGTAGCCAAGGATCTCCAGGCGATGACGCAGTGCGGCGCGACCGGAGCGAGCAGAAAGGACGATGGAGGACTGGCCTGCTCCAACTTCTGCAGGGTCAATGATCTCGTAGGTGGAACGTTCCTTGATGACGCCATCCTGATGAATACCAGAAGAGTGCGCAAAGGCATTGGCGCCAACGATGGACTTGTTGGGCTGAACCACAAAACCGGTAATAGAGCTGACAAGCTTGGAAGCGCGAATGAACTCACGCGTGTTGATGTCAGTATGGGCATCAAGCTCTTCACCATGCATCTTCATGGCCATGACGACTTCTTCCATGGCGGTATTGCCGGCGCGTTCGCCCAAGCCGTTGATGGTGCATTCGATCTGACCAGCGCCATTCATGACGCCCGCCAAGGAAAGCGCGGTAGCCATGCCGAGGTCATTGTGACAATGAACCGAAATGGTTGCCTTGTCGATGTTTGAGACATTGTCCATGAGGAACTTGATACGACGACCAAATTCGTCAGGCAGCGAATATCCCGTGGTATCAGGAATGTTGACGACGGTGGCGCCTGCATCAATGACGGCCTCTACAACGCGAGCCAGGTACTCATAGTCAGAACGTCCAGCGTCCTCGCAGTAGAACTCGATGTCATCGCAGAGATTGCGCGCATACTTAGTTGCCTTGACGGCGCGTTCGATGATGACTTCGGGAGTGGTGCGCAGCTTGTCATAGATATGAGAATGAGACACACCAATACCCGTATGAATACGAGGGCGTGCGCAATCCTTCAGTGCAGCAGCGGCGGAATCGATATCCTTGGTGACGGCACGGGTCAGCGCGCAAACGGTGGCGCGGTCGCCAACCTCTGCGGCGATCTGCTGAACAGACTTGAAGTCGCCAGGGGAAGAAATGGGGAAGCCTGCCTCAATGACGTCGACGCCTAGACGCAGCAGCTGGCGGGTAATAACCAGCTTTTCCTCAGAGTTCATGGATGCGCCAGGAGACTGCTCACCATCACGGAGAGTCGTATCGAAAATAGCAATCTTGCGAG
>JAUNOE010000063.1 GCA_030537255.1 Coriobacteriia bacterium | reverse complement strand
AAGCTCACGCGCTGAGAGTTGCGGTCGACCAGAGGCCACAAGGCAGAACCCAACCATTCGCGCGAAACCTCACAACCATGGTTTGCTGCCAGCAGGCCCACGAGAATTCGCGCTTTCGCCCTCATCGCAACGGAATCCAAATGACCCCCACGGGCTTCCACTGACGATTCCTGGGCACCACCTTCCCCATCAACAGGCCTAGGCAGTCTTAGATCAAAACCGCCAAACAAACGAAGCTTCCCCTTTGACGAAGGGGCATCGCTGGCATTAGAAACACGAACACCGCCGATGTGCGCGCCAGGAACGAAGGCACCAAAACGAACTCCCCCGTCAGGTTCTTGCGCCTTCCATGCTGCTACCTGACCCGCCAACTTGGTCTGCGCAAGGCGTCCTTTTCTCAAAATGACCGGCCCGAGTGCTTCCTCGATTGATCCAACCAGCCACCTCGAAGCAAACCTTGCAAGAACGAAGCACTGCCATTCGGGTGCGCCTTGCTTCTGCAGACGTAAGGCAAAGGCCGAAATCAACTCCGCAGCTTCCGTCCCTTCAGGAGCCGACCCCAGCCAGTCCATTACGAGCAAGGAAGCAACAAGGGCAGAAAGGCCCTCCGGAGCAAAGGAGTCCTTCTCTAGGGCCTGCTTCAACGCCATGGGGGCCTTCTCGACGGACAGAGCTATGACTGCCGACCTCCTTACAAAAGAAAGTATCTCGCACTCAGGAACACCTTCCCCCTCAGACAAGGTCACCACCAACTCACGCACACGCGTCCTGCGCTCTCTGGCGCTATCGGAGCCCACCAAAACAAGAAGCAGCTCAACCAATGTAAGGGCGGGCCCTTTTCCCGAATCTTCGCACGAGGGATGCTCCGAAGCCAAGAGCAGCCGAGCCTTACGAAGGCTGTCTCGTGCCCCCGCATTATTCCCCAGGCCCATGTGGGAAAGAGCGCTCATGAACAAGAACTCCCATGAGGCATCGCTCGTGTCCGACGCTTGCGCCAACTCCACAGCGGCAAGAGGCTCGCATTCCTTAAGAAGATGCGATGTCCAGGAGTCAAAGAAGGCGCGCGCCCAGACGGCATCTCCCGACGCCGCGATAATGCGACCAGCTAGAGAAAGGTCGCCAGCATCGACAAGACGGTCGACGAGCCTGCGCCTTAGCAGGTAGAGCGCAGTGCCGCCTCCCCGCCGCACGCCAGCAGCACGAGAGATTGGCTCCACGCCTGCAAAAGGCACAATGGCGCCCTTTTCACCGAAGAGAGCATTCGCCAGAGAGTCGCCGCACGAAGCAAGCAGAAAGAGCTTCTCTTCACTGGTTAGCTCAAGGGGACTGCGGAAATCACCCTTCGTACCAATCCCAGCATGAGGATAGTCACGAGAAAATCGGGGGTTCCCCTCCCAATTCGAACGATCGGCAAAGTGGTCCAAGTCCGAAATCTTGCCTGAGCCAAGCAAGAGCGAAACCAAGGACAAGGCCTCGACCAGGGAGAACGGGCCAGTTGCAAGCCCTGTCAAAAAACGGACACGCGCACCTTCCTCGGAGAAAGCAATGGAAGGAACCCCTGCGAGGGAGACACGTGCTCCCAGCTGATGGCGTGCCGCACCCATCAAATCCGTACGCTCCGATTCGTCAAGAAGCAAATCCTGGGCAAACAGAAATCGAAGCCCCGGCTTGCCTACCACCGAAAGGGTCCCCCGTCCCTGCGAGGTCCGAAGCAGGGCTTTGCCTCCAGATGCAAGGCTCTCTCCCTCGTGAGCATCGGGCTCCGGACTTCCCTGCCTTGAGAAGGAAGCGCGTTGGCGCTCGCACTGCCTATCGTGGGCACAGGCGCCAACGAGCGACAAATCGCGGGACGTCACCAAAATCTCCCATCCCCTGGACTGCGCCCTTTGCAACACGCCCCCAAATACCCTCTTGCGCTCCAAACTGAGACAAGGCACGGCGTCAAAGACAATCAAACTGGAGCGGCGGCTCTCAAGGGTGTCCTTTATCTGATTCGAATCCCCACGCGCAATCGCATCGAGGTCAAACAAGAAGCGAGGATCGGAGGCATCGACCCACCAAAAACGCTTGGGGCCAAAGGCAAGCCGCCCATAGGAAGCAGCGAGGCAGGTCTTTCCGTATCCAGCAGGAGCCAAAAGGAATCTTTGGGCCCCACGGTCGGCGGACAGCCGAGACAATAGTTTTCGTCTCATGCTTACGTCTTGACTCGCCAAGCCTTTTAGACCATCAAGTTTCTCCAGGTCATTAACGATATAAGGATTCATTTTGCCCTCCTTGGTGGAGGACGTTTTGGGATAGGTTCAATGCTAAGACGAAGCCCCCTGGGCCTACAAGGTCAGGCCTCTGCGCACCTAGGTCCAAATTTTTTCAAAAAACTTCTTGACGCGAGAGGTTACCCTCCGTAATATACCTTCTTGCGCAAGACAGCAAGTCAAGCGACCCACTGGGGTGTAGTATAATGGCAGTACAGCGGTTTCTGGTACCGTATGTGAGGGTTCGACTCCTTCCACCCCAGCCATTTTGCTCCCGTCGTCTAGCGGTTTAGGACGCCGCCCTCTCAAGGCGGAGATCGTCGGTTCGAATCCGATCGGGAGTACCAGCCTTTTCAGGGGCTCTTCGGAGCCCCTTACATATGCTCCCGTCGTCTAGCGGTTTAGGACGCCGCCCTCTCAAGGCGGAGATCGTCGGTTCGAATCCGATCGGGAGTACCAGCTTATTAGAGACCCGCTTTATGTGGGTCTTTTTGTTGCCCAGATTCCTTCTGCTCCCCCTACCCAGCCTGTTTTTCAGCCTGCATCGGCAGACCAACCACCCACGTGATTCAGACCATGCAGGCTAGAACGAAGTCAAGGGGCCTGATCACAGAGACACTCCAGAACCAGACCCCTTGCGGCACGATCGCCGAGTAAGATATCCAAAATTCGAGATAAGGCTCAAAAGCGTCTTGCGCTCCCTTCGATCAAGAGACAAAACCCCGAACCCTTATGAACTCTTCAGCAGCAAACCGCTCCAGCAAGCACTGATACGCGAATCCTTATTTGACCACCAGAACTGGGCAGGCAAGCTTTTCGGTGACCGTGCGGCTGACGCTTCCCAAAAGCAAGCTGCTCATACCACTTAGGCCACGAGAGCCCATGACCACCAAATCCGCCTGCCTATCGACAGACTCCTGCACGATCATGGCAGCGGCATCACCAAGCTTGACCTCGGAGACGCACGAAACCCCCAGCTCCGACAAGCTTTCCTTGGCTAGTGCAACCGCCTTTTCCGCTCGCTGAGCAGATAGCGCATTACCAGGAGCGGCAACGGCCAGTACTTCCACCCGATCGGCGCGCTTCAGGTCCACCGACTTTGCAGCAAAGCTCAAGGCGTCAAGTGATGCCGCAGAACCGTCCGTTGCAACAATGACGCTCTTCACGTTTGCAGGAAGCTCGGCTTCCAACGTGGCCCCAGCCAAGCGGGCCCTATCCAAAGCGCAATTACGGAAATAGACCACCCAATTTGCTGCCAGGAAGACCAGATTCAGGAAATACACCGCCAAAACCCAATTGAGCGAACCCGATGCGAACTTCGCACCAATACCGGCAAAATAGCCCAGGGTAATAAGCAGGATGAACTGCCAGCTGGTTCCAGCCGTCGTACGAGCCTTGTAGTTCTTATACGCATTCAGTGGCCAGGAAAGACCAAAGCAAACAAGCATCGCAGCTTCGAGAATCTGGGCGAGCACCATGTCACATGCACTTCCTTGAGGTACGTCTCCTATAGTTTTGCGACCTTCAAACTACGCCCTGAACACATTCGAATCCAATATCGTTTTTCAAAAGTTCGATACAGAATTGTTATCATTTGACCCATGGATCTTCTTCAGATGAAATACTTCCTTGACGTGGCAGCCACGGAGCACATGACGCAAAGCGCTCACCGTCTTGGCATTGCGCAGCCTGCGCTCAGTCGCCAGATTGCCCGCCTCGAACAAGAGCTCGGCACAAAGCTCTTCCTACGCGAAGGGCGCGGGCTCCACCTGACTCGCGAAGGACGCCTGCTCAAGGACCGCCTGACCCCCGTGGTGGGCGAACTTGAGAACATCAAGCGTAACCTGGCTTACTGCAGGGACGACGCACGGCAAGAAATCAGGATTCACCTTGGTGCAGCATCGCATATCGCAGCGGATGCAATCGCAGGATGGATGGCCGAAAACCCAAATGCAAGGGTCGTCCTCACCCAGATGGGCCAGGGCACAGACCAAGACACCGACATCATCGTTGACTCGCTGCGCCCCCCTTCGTCGGCTGCTTGCCGGAGTTTTTCGGAACGGGTGATGGTGGCAATGTCTGCAACTACCCCCACCCCCAACCAGAGCCTGTCCTTTGCCGAGCTTTCGAAGAGTGACTTCGTTTCGCTTTCCTCTCAATCTGGATTTAGCCGATTTACTCACGAACTCTGTCGAAGCGCCGGGTTTGAGCCACGCATCGTATTCGAAAGCGACAATCCCAGCGTCGTCAGAAAGGTCATCGCACTAGGCTTAGGCATTGGCTTCTGGCCCGAACACAGCTGGGGCGGCACACGCGAGGGCGATGTCAAGCTGGTTCCCCTGGACACCGAAATAAGACGCGAAGTACATCTCTGTCTCACAGGTGCCAACGACGCTCCCCTGGTGCAAGAGTTTTATGCCTACCTAAGCCACTACTTCGCCTTGTGCTTTTCCTCCGAACCAACGAAGGCAAGCATGGTAAACTCTGGGAAGCACTTGTCGCTGTGACTGACGGATACGTGGATAACCACGGGGGAACAGATGACTCAACCGCATACCAACATGCCGACCGTCTGGGCAGACCCGCTCCCCTGAGCAGGTCTGCCCTTTTTCGTTGCCCAACCTTGCGTGCAACGAGAAGAGGACATTCAGCACAAGATACGAAGGCTGGCTGCGTACCAGCCTCGAATGAACCCGAAGGAAGGAAGCCGAACAATGACCGACCTGCTCGAATTGCTGCGCACCAACCCCTATCCCGGCCGAGGAATCGTCGTGGGCAAGAACCACGTGTACTACTGGATCATGGGCCGCAGCGCCAACAGCCGCAACCGCGTGTTCACCATCACCGAGGACGGCATCCAGACCGAGGCTCACGACCCTTCGAAGCTCGAGGACCCCAGCCTGATCATCTACCACCCCGTCCGCAAGGTCGAAGGTGCCCTCATCGTCACCAACGGCGACCAGACCGACACCATTCGCGACCTGGGCTGGCACGAAGGTTGCATGGCCCGCGAATACGAACCCGACGAACCCAATTTCACGCCCCGCATCAGCACCTTCATCCGCGAAGACGGCAGCTTCGAGATCTCAATCCTCAAGCACAATGACGGCACCTGCCAACGCAACTTATTCTGCTACGAGGGGGTCAAGGAAGGCGAAGGCTACTTCATCAGCACCTACCAAGGCGATGGCAATCCCCTGCCCACCTTCGCCGGCGAACCCATCAAGGTCACCCTTCCCGAACCCGACCAGGTCTGGGAAGCGCTGAATGATGACAACAAGGTCTCCCTCTACGCAAACGTGGACGGCGACGTGCGCATCTGGAACAAGAACCTGGGAGACTAAACGTCCTCCAGAAACCCAACAAACCAAGCGAAAGGAATCCCATGAACGAGCTTGAGCTCAAATATGGCTGCAATCCCAACCAGAAGCCTGCCCGCATCTTCATGAAGCACGGCGAAGACCTGCCCGTCACCGTACTAAACGGCCGCCCTGGCTACATCAACTTCCTGGACGCCCTGAACTCCTGGCAGCTGGTCAAGGAACTCAAGGAAGCAACCGGCATGCCCGCTGCCGCTTCCTTCAAGCACGTCTCCCCCGCTGGCGCCGCCGTTGGCAAGCCCCTGAGCGAAATCGACAAGCAAATTTACTTCGTTGACGACGATGCTGAGCTCTCCCCTATCGCCTGCGCCTACATCCGTGCCCGTGGCGCTGACCGCCTGTGCTCCTACGGCGACTGGGCAGCCCTCTCCGATGTCTGCGATGCGGCTTGCGCAACCTACTTGAAGCAGGAGGTCTCCGACGGCATCATCGCTCCTGGCTTCACCGATGAGGCACTCGAAATCCTCAAGAGCAAGAAGAAGGGCAACTACAACATCGTCCAGATTGACCCCTCCTATGTCCCCGAGCAGCAGGAGTGCAAGGACGTCTTTGGCATCACCTTCGAACAGGGTCACAACTTCTTTGAAATCAACGAAGCACTGCTGGACAACGTGGTCAGCGCCAACAAGGAGATTCCCTCCGACGCCAAGACCGACTTGATCGTGGCCCTCATCACGCTGAAGCACACGCAGTCCAACTCCGTCTGCTACGTCAAGGACGGCCAGACCATCGGCGTTGGCGCTGGTCAGCAGAGCCGCATCCATTGCACCCGCCTGGCAGGCGACAAGGCTGACAACTGGTACCTGCGCCAGCACCCCAAGGTACTTGGCCTGCAGTTCGTCGATGACATTCGTCGCCCCAGCCGTGACAATGCCATCGATGTCTACACGTCCGACGAATACGAAGACGTGCTCGCAGAAGGCGTTTGGCAGGAGACCTTCAAGGTCAAGCCTGAGCCCCTGACCCGCGAAGAACGTGCCGCATGGGTTGCCCAGCAAAGCGGCGTCTCCTGCGGTTCCGATGCCTTCTTCCCCTTCGGCGACAACGTGGAGCGTGCCCGCAAGTCTGGCGTCGACTACATTGCCGAACCCGGTGGCTCCATTCGTGACGACAACGTAATCGAAGCCTGCGACAAGTATGGCATCGCCCTTGCCTTCACTGGCATGCGCCTGTTCCATCACTAAGACGCAAGCATCGCTCAGAAGACGCTAAGTGACGAGCTCCCTTCGCATCTATGCATGAAGGGAGCTCTCTTTGTTTGACGGCTTCGATTCCCATAAAGCTCCCACGAACAAGACTGACATGGGTCACATCTTCAATGACTGCACGAAGCGCACCTACTGCGCTCAAAACAACAAGAGGCCGCAGGACAAAACCTGCGACCTCTTCGTCTCTATTGGTTTCTGACGTCGGCCAACACCGACAAATGGCTCAA
>JAUNOE010000009.1 GCA_030537255.1 Coriobacteriia bacterium | reverse complement strand
ATCAGCAAAGCCCCTACAGCAGCACGGCGCAGGCGATGATGCCAATCACCATCAGGGCAAATGTGCTGGCTCCCACGGCATCGCGCCAGCCATAACGCAGCTCGGAGAGGCGGGTGCGGCCAGGACCACCATGGTAGCAGCGCGCGTCCATGGCGCCCGCAAGGGTCTCCGCATGGCGAAATACGCTGGCGAAAAGGGGCACAAACAGGGCCTTCAGTGCGTTCACTCGTTCGGACAGCGAACCTTCGGACAGGCGTGCTCCGCGGCTGATCTGTGCCGAACGGGTATAGGCCAACTCCTCCATGAATTGGGGAAGGAAGCGAAGCGCAATGCCCATGATCATGGACAGCTCATGGGCTGGCATTCCAAAGCGAGCGAAAGGCGCAAGCATTGCCTCGAAGGCATCGGTGACGTCAAGCGTGGTGGTGGTCAGCGTGACTAGGCAGGCGCCAAACAGCAGCAGCGTCAGACGTGCGCCCATGAACAGGCATTGCCGAATGCCTCCCTCGGTGATCTTGAAAAAGCCCCAGTCTACGTAGATGGTGCCCGTCTGGATGAACAGCAGGTTCGCCAGCATGGCCAGCACCACGATGAAAGAAAGCGGAAGCACGGCACCTATCGCCACGCGAGGTGGGATACGTCCCGCGCAGTAAAAGACGAAGGTGAACGCGGCGCACACAGCGAGCGATGCGGGATTGGTGCAGCACAATGCTGCAACCATGAAGACGAGCATCAGCGTCAACTTGGTGCGTGCGTCCATCTTATGAACGAAGCTGGTGCCGGGGTAATAGCGGCCAAAAACGATTTTGCCCATCAGGCATCGCTCCCCTTGACCGCATGCTCAGTGGAGGGATGCAGTGTGCGATAGGCGCATCCCAGATCTTGTGCGAGCTCCTTGGCGTCGACATATAGTGCGCGAGGCAGTTTGATCCCTTTGGCGCGAAGGGCATTGGCTGTGCGCTGAGCCGCAGGAACGTCTAGACCAATAGAGCGGAGGCCTTCGGCATCAGCGAATACTTCCGCTGGAGTGCCTTGCGCAAACACGTGGCCCTGGTTGAGCACGAGCAGCTGGTCGCACAGGCGAGCTAGGTCCTCCATACTATGCGAGACCATAACCACGGTAAGTCCTTGCTTATGCAGGTCGTCGATAAGCGAAAGGAAGCTCGTGCGTGCCGCGGGGTCCAGACCCGCTGCGGGCTCGTCCAAAACCAGGATGCGGGGGCGCATGGCCAGCACGCCGGCAAAGGCGACGCGGCGTTGCTGTCCGCCCGAGAGCTCGAATGGGCTCAGGTCGTGCAGTTCGTCAAAGTCCAGACGTACGTGCTCAAGCGCTGCACGAACCCGCATCAGGACCTCATCTTCGGAGAGACCCAGGTTGCGAGGGCCAAAAGCCACGTCGTCGAATACGGTCTGGGCGAACAGCTGGTGCTCGGGGTATTGGAACACTACGCCCACATTGCCGCGACAGAGACGCTGGGTCTCCTTGTTTGCCAGGTCCTTGCCGTCAAGGAGCACGCGCCCCATGGTAGGAGACAGGAGTCCGTTCATGTGCTGGATGAGCGTCGACTTGCCACTGCCAGTGTGGCCGCAGATGCCTAAGAACTCGCCTTCCTCAAGGGTGAAGCTGACATCTTGCAGGGCAAATTCGCTGTTGGGGTCGTTGCCCCAGGCGGCCTTTTCGTCGGACGTCGCAGTTGCGGTATTTGATGCCTTGCGCTTGCCGAACAGCCTACGATCAGCCTTTTTCTGTGAAGTCTTGCCGGATCTCTTCTTGGTAGGGGACGAATAGGCGTAGCTTACGCCCTCGAAAACAAGCTGCATACGTCCTCCTCGAGGTCGGATTCGGAAAGATGGGTGCTTACGGGAACGCCTTGCTCTTGGAGTTCAAGGGAAAGCTCGGTGGCGAAGGGGACGTCTAGGTTGAGTTCACGTAGCTCGGCGGCGTGCGAGAACACCTCGCTTGGCGTTCCGTCGAGAACCGCCGATCCGGCCTTCATTACGATGACGCGGTCGGCCTGCGCAGCCTCTTCCATGAAATGGGTGACCATGATGATGGTCATGCCGGCGTCGTTCAGGTTGCGTGCCACCTTGAGCAGGCCCTTGCGTCCGCGGGGGTCAATCATGGCCGAAGCCTCGTCGAAGATCAGCACACGGGGATGCATGGCAAGGACACCGGCAATGGCGACGCGCTGCTTCTGTCCACCGGAAAGAGCGGTGGTCTCGCGCAGCTCAAAGCCCTGAAGACCTACGGCTCGTAGGCCTTCAGTGACGCGTTCCCGCAGCTCAGATGAAGGGACACCCAAGTTCTCTGGACCGAAGGCGACGTCGTTTTCCACCAGGGTGGCAACGATCTGGTCGTCGGGGTTTTGGAACACCATGCCCGCCGTGGAACGAACGAGATACCACAGGCCTTGCTCGCGCGTGTCGGTTCCGTCAACGTGCACGCAGCCTTCGTCGGGCATAAGCAGGGCGTTGACATGCTTGGACAGGGTGGACTTGCCGCTGCCGTTGCCGCCTAGGATGCACACAAACTGACCTGCGGGAATATGCAGGTCAATGCCATTTAGGGCGTAGTGGTCCCGGTCGTAGGTGAAGCGGACGCCATCGAAGTCAATCATGGGTGACCTTTGGGGTTGGGGCTAGGTTGCCAGGCCGCGAAGGGCTAGCGGCCCTGCACCTGGTCCTTCTTGGGGGTGATCAGGTTGGAGATCGCCTTGTACACGGCAAGCGTGAGGACGGAGTTCAGAACGACCTTCATCACGTTGAAGGGAATCAGGATGGGCAGAATCATGGCAATGACGCCCTCGACGGGGATGCCGGCGTAGATGGGGGTGACCACCAGGTTTGCCAGGATGGAAATCACGATTGCGCAGATGGAGCCAGCAACCAGACCCAGGACGGCGCCCTTCCAGGTGTGCATCTTCTTGTAGATCAGGGCAGTGGGGATGACGTAGGCGCACACGGCCAGCACGTTCATGACACCGCCCCAGAAGTTGCCGGTCATGAAGATGTGCAGGATGACGGAGACCAGGCCGACGGCAACGCCGGGGCCAGCGCCGTAGGCACAGCCGGTGACCATGGCGGGAACGAAGGAGGGGTCATACTTCAGCCAGGGAGCTGCGGGCAGGATGGGAATCTCGATAAAGGAAAGCAGGACGCAAATTGCGGCCATGAGGGCCATGATGACCAGCTGGCGGGTCTCCCAGCGGTTCGTGTTGGTAATGGTTGCGGTCTTGCTCTGGTCGTTCTTTTCGGCCATGTCCCTAGGGCCCTTTCGTGACGGGGTAGGGACGAAAGTGTACGCCCTACCAATTATTGAGACGTATTCCTTGGCGCATGGCCGCACGTTTCTTGACCGCTGCCAGGTATGGGCGGCCAAGAGGTTCATGCATGATGCTGCCGTTGGATTCTTTGCATAATACGCTTTTTGGAACAGCAGAATCTGTTCACTACTTGTTTGCCTTGCCTTTCCGGGGGCGCTTGCTGCCGTAGTTGTGTTCCCACCAGTCGCGGCGGGCCTGCGCGTTGGCGGCATTGCGCTTGCGGTTGCGCATATTGGTGATGGTGTCTTCCATGCCGTAGGGGATATGCGTGAGCTCGTCGAGGTCTTCGGGGAGGTAGTCCACCAGACCCAGCCTCTTGGTCTGCTCCATACGTGCAGGGGTGCAGCCGGGATGTGCCTTCAGTGCGTACACCACAGCCCCCTTTTCGACCAGCTTCTCGTCGTATTCGCTTCGGACGAAGGGCTCGGGTACCAGGTGACGGCTCACGGCTTCGTGCAGATCTTCGGTTTGCCAGTCGATGTGGTAGCCGGCGATGCGCAGCTCTTCAAGCGTCCACTTCCAGTACGGCATGTTGTCGGTGCGCAGCTCGATCACGCCGTCCTCTCCTACTAGCTTGCGATAGCGCACAAGGTGGTCGATATGCGTTAGGCGGCGCGCTGCCATCTTTTTGGGCGGGAAGGGCGCGTTGAAGTTCAGATGAATAAGCGCGAGCTCGCCTGGTTCGAAGACATCCAGCAGGTCGGAAGCATCGACACGTGACACGATCATGTTGGGAATCTGCTCTTCCACGGCTTTCTGGGCGCAGCGGGCAATGCATACCGAACTGATGTCCAAGCCCACGTAGAGCACGTCAGGATTGGCCAGGGCACTCTTCGCCAGAAAGGCGCCTTTGCCGCACCCCAGGTCAAGGCGCACCTCGGTGGCTTCGGGGAAGAAGTCTTTTTTCCAGCGGCCCTTGTGAGAGGTGGGGTCTTCGACGATGGCAGCTGACCAGCGTTTGAGCTGGTCGTCCAGGTTATTTGGCTTGCGAGCTCGTGCCACAGTGGGTCCTAGCGGCCGATCTTGGCGGTTAGCGTGCGGAATACGCGCTCGGCACGGGGGCCGTATTCGGCCAGCATGACGTCGCACTGGGTTTCGATATCGAGCGCCCAGGCGGCATCTCGGGAGGCGCGGGCGTTTACGTAGACGTTCACGCTGGCGGTTTCCAGGGCAGCACGGGCCAGGCTGGCGCCGCAGGCAGTGTCAGAGAGCAGCATCTTGGAGCCCTTGGTCGCCAGTTCCTCCAGGATTTCGATGATGCGGGTGAGGTCGCGCATCATGGCAAAGGGGCTCGAAGCGGAATCCTTGGTTGCCTGCTCAAGGGCAGCGGGGCGCTTGGGGTCGTCCTTGGGAACACGGTAGACCTCCATGTAGTTGCTGAAGCTTTCGGCATCGCCGTCTACGTGGGCAAGCATGGCCGCACGCAGCTCGTCGAGTTCGGCGATCATGCGCTGAAGGTCCTCTTCGTATTCCTCGTAGGCCTTCTTGCCCGTGGTGAAGTTGGCGGTCATGGCTCCCAGGGAAGCAGCCAGGGCACCGACCAATGCTGCTGCGCCACCACCGCCGGGAACGGACTGCTTGGCAGCAAGCTGTGCGGCGAATTCTTTGCAGGAAAGGCTGACGTAATCGGTTGCCATAGGGGGCTCCTTGAGGGTTGAAAATCTAATTTGGCGCCACGCGGGGGCGCAGCGACATTCGACCATGATACCGTGGGTTCCAAAGAGAAACCGAAGATGCTCACGAATGTAACAAGACAGGGGTTTTCGTACATGTCCGAACTGAACGAAGCTGATCTTTGCGCCGATTCCACGATTGCTGGTTCTCAGAAGGGTTCCCAGGATGGTTCCCAGGAGGAGACCAGTCTCGCGGATACCGCACTAGACCTTGCCGCAGCTGACGGCGAACCGGACTTCCAGGGTTTTGGCGGCTTGGGCCTCTTGGCTGACAGCTTGTGGGATGCGGCGTCTGACGAAAACCCCGTGGATCCTGACGAGGCCTTGATGGCCTTCATCGGTTGGATGGAAGACCGGGGCATCGAGGTCTGGCCACATCAGGAAGAGGCCTTGATGAGCCTCATGATGGGCAATCATGTGATTTTGGGAACCCCAACTGGATCAGGAAAGTCCTTGGTTGCGTTGGGTATGCACTTCAAGGCCTTGTGCTTGGGCGGCGGTACCTCCTATTACACGGCCCCCATCAAGGCTCTGGTCAGCGAAAAGTTTTTCGATCTGGTGCAGCTTTTAGGCCGTGACTATGTGGGCATGATCACGGGCGACACCACCATCAATCCTGATGCTCCCGTCATCTGCTGTACGGCCGAGGTCTTGGCAAATCGCGCCCTGGGCGAAGGCCCTTCGGCGGACATCGGCTACGTGACCATGGACGAGTTCCATTTCTATGGAGATGTGGATCGTGGCTGGGCTTGGCAGGTTCCCCTGATCGAGCTTACCAACGCACAATTCTTGTTGATGAGCGCCACTTTGGGCGACGTCACCGACATTGCCACTTCTCTTACGAACCGAACCGGAACAGACGTCGACGTGGTTGCCGATGCCCCTCGCCCCATTCCTCTTTCGTATGAATACGTGGACACGGCCATGGAGGGCACGGTGGAACTGGCGCTGCGCAAGGGCGAAGCCCCGATCTACGTGGTCCACTTTTCCCAGGATGCCGCCCTTGATTCTGCGCAAGCTCTTGCTAGCTTCGGCATTGCAGGCAAGGAAGAGCGTGCCGCCATCAAGGAAGCCTGCAAGGGAACCAGCTTTTCGACCGCCTTTGGCAAGACGCTCCAGCGGCTGCTGGGCTGCGGCGTGGGCGTGCATCATGCAGGCATGTTGCCGCGTTATCGCCTGCTGGTGGAAAAACTCGCTCAGCAAGGGCTCCTTCCCGTCATTTGCGGTACGGACACGCTGGGCGTGGGCATCAATGTGCCCATCCATACGGTGCTTCTGACGGCGCTCATCAAGTTTGACGGTCACCGCATGCGTCGCCTGAACGCACGTGAATTCCACCAGATTGCAGGGCGCGCCGGTCGCTCAGGCTTCGACACCGAAGGCGTGGTTTTGGTTCAGGCTCCCGAGTACGAAATCGAGAACGCGCGCATGCGTGCCAAGGCGGGCAACGACCCCAAGAAGCAGCGCAAGCTGAAGCTGAAACGTCCTCCCCAGGGCAAGGTCACCTGGAACAAGGGCGCCTTCGAGCGCGTTGTCGAGGCGAGCCCCGAAACCCTGAAGCCCCGCATGCGCATTACGAATTCCATGGTGGTTAACCTGGTTGAGCGCGGTGGCGATGCCCGGGCTAACCTGGATGACCTGATCGATGCCTCCAGTCAAACTCCCGAGGAAAAGGCCGAGCTGCATCATCGTGCGAACGAGGTGTTTGCCACCTTGGAAGCCGCAGGCGTGGTTGACCACGAGGTGGACGAAGATGGTGCCCCCGACTACTTCGTCACGTTGGACATGCCCGAGGACTTTGCGCTTGACCAGCCGCTTTCTCCCTTCCTCTTGGCGGCGCTCGAACTGCTTGATCCCGAAAGCGACACCTATGCGCTTGACGTGATCTCCATGGCAGAGGCCACGGTCGAAAACCCCCGTCAGGTGCTGCGTGCGCAGGAGCGCCGCGCCAAGTCGCGCGCCATGGCTGAAATGAAGGCCGAGGGCATCGAATACGATGAGCGCCTGGAGCGCTTGGAGGACATCACCTATCCCAAGCCGCTAGAAGACGAGCTTGCGGAGGCCTTCGACTTGTACTGCCAGTCCGTGCCCTGGGCCGCTGACTACGAGCTTTTGCCCAAGAGCGTGCTGCGCGAGATGGTCGAGACGGGCGCCACCTTCAAGAGCTACGTCTCGGCGTACAACATCGCTCGTTCCGAGGGAACCCTGTTGCGCTACCTGTCTGACGTGTACCGCGTCCTGGATCGAACTATTCCCGCAGACAAGCGCGACGAGCGTCTCTGCGACATCATTTCCTGGCTGTCCGTGGTAGTCCGCACCGTCGACTCCAGTTTGGTGGACGAATGGGAGAACGCGGGCGGCGAGGATGCATCCGCGCCTCAGGCGGAAGATGCGGTGGTTATCGATCGAAGGGGCCTTTCCGTCCTGGTACGCAACGCCTTGTTTCAGCGTGTGCGTTTGGCTGCGGCAGACGATGCGGATGCTCTGGGTGCCCTCGATGCCGACTGGGGCTTCGGCGTCAGGCGTTGGCGTCAGGAGCTCGATGGCTTCTATGATGCCCACGAGGATATTCTTCTGGATGCTGACGCTCGCTCCACGGCGTACTTCTTCATCGATGAGTCCGACGAAAAGGCCAACCATGTCTGGCATGTTCGTCAGATCTTCCGCGATACCGACGACGATCATGATTTCCAGATCCTTGCGGACGTGGATCTTGACGCCACGCAGGACGGCGGTGACGTGGTGTTTAAGGAGTATCGCGCCGGTTTCATGGACGAGTTGCTTGACTAGGCTGCTTATGGGGCCGTTGGCGAGGTTCTGAATGAATCCCTTGCCGCCTTCATTTGTGCGCTTGTTGAATTTTACCTAGCCTTCGTCCTGCTAAGCAGAAGGGCTGTTACCATCGTTCTTCGTCAACTTTGCATATGACCATCTAGGAAAGGATTTTCATCGATGAAGGGTGCCGACCAACCCCCGAGTAACCAGACCAACCCCGCGTCCACAGGAGCCGACCCCCGGCGTACGCACAAAGGATTGCTGCGTGACAAAAAGCGGGTCGATGCCGTACGCGACATGCTGATGGAGCAGGCAGACGAGCTTTCCGACTCGAACCCAACCGCTTCATTGCGCAAGGAAAAGCCCAAGCAAGAAGGGAATTCCGTAGTCGCGGTTGTCGCGGCTATCTGTGGAAACATCTTGGTTGGCATCGTCAAGTTCATTGCGGCCTTTGTTACGGGTTCGCAGGCCATGATTTCCGAGGGCATTCACTCAATCGTTGACTCGGGTAATGGCATTCTGGTTTTGTTTGGCATCCATCGATCGAAGAAGCCGAGTGACGAAGACCATCCCTTTGGCTACGGTAAGGAGCTCTACTTCTGGACTCTGGTCGTTGCGGTGCTTATCTTTGCTGTTGGTGGTCTGATCTCGCTTATTCAGGGCGTGGCGCACATCGTCAATCTTGATCAGGCACATCTGTCCGACCCTCTGCCTTCCTTGGTTGTTCTGGGTATTGCTGCTGTTATCGAGGGTTGCACCCTAGGCGTTGCCATCAAGCAGTTCAATGTTGCTCGTGGCGACACTTCTCCCCTGAGGTTCATCCATCACTGCAAGGACCCCAGTCTGTACACGGTGGTGCTTGAGGATGCTGCAGCTGAGACAGGTCTGCTGTTTGCCTTCTTGGGTATCGTTGCCAGCCACCTGACGGGCAACCCGATGTATGACGCCATTGCGTCTATTGCGATTGCCCTGCTGCTGATGGCGGTTTCTACCGTGCTCCTGTCCGAAACTAAGGCGCTGCTTATCGGCGAAGGCATGACCAAGCCCCAGATTCGCCGCGTCGTCGAAATCGTCGAGTCTGATGCCAACGTGGTTGACTGCGGCCGTGTGCTGTCCATGTTCCTTGGCCCCCACGACATTCTTCTGGCCATCGACGCTAACTTCTCGCCCGATGCTCCAGCTCGCCAGATCCTGCAGTCCATCGATCGCATCGAAGCTGGCATTCGCTCCGAGTTCCCTGACGCCACGAGCGTCTTTATTGAGGCAGAGAGCCTGAAGCAGGTGCAGAAGCAGGCTATCGAATTCGAGCTCATGGAGTCGGATGCCGAGGAGGAAGAAGCGCTCCGTGACTAAGCGCGGACTTGTACTGAGCGCGTGACTTTCGGCAGAGACTTCCAGCTCAAAAAGGCCGCACCCTCAGAACGAGTGTTTCCTGCGGGAAGCTTCGTTCGGGGGTGCGGCCTTTGTTGTTGATGGTGTTTTGTGAGGACGTCGGGTTTTGCCGAGGCCGTTCTGCTTAAGGGCTGGGTGCCGCTGCGTGATTTGGCCTAAAGGCGAAGCGCTTGGTTTGTCCTCGTTCGGGAGCGGTTTTCTTCGTGATGGTTCGTTTTTTGCTCGGGAGTGCGTCCCTTGTCGTTCTGGGTGGTGTTATGTGCGCGCTTGGTTCGTCTCCGCCCTAGTCTCGGGTGAGTTCGATGAGGGTTCGCTTTAGCACGTCGCGGGCGTGCCAGGCGGTCATGTTCATGGGGATGCCCAGTTCAATGGTGTAGGTGGCCTGTTCGGAGAGGCGGATACGCACCATGCGGTCAGAAAGGGTGGTGGCGTTCAGCATGTTCACGGGGCAGAACACGGCACCGAGTCCCACGCAGCCCATCGAAAGCAATGTGGTCATGCTTTGCGAGCTCACCGTCACATGCGGGGTGATGCCTGCGTTGCGGAGTTCCGAGTAAGCGATGCGCCCCGACACGTCCTCGACCGTGCCCATGACAAACGGGCAGTCCTTGAGAAGTCCCAGTCCTTCGGCCTCGATACGGGCTTTTGCCTCTTGCGCTGGCATGCCGCAGACGCGCTCAAGCAGCTCTTCGTGCACGGCGAGTACTACTTCTTCTTTGTAGAGGGGCGTGACTTCGACGCCGGGATGTACGTTGCCGAAGCGTGCCACCACGGCATCGACCTCGCCTCGTTCTGCCATTCGGGTGACTTCTTGGTTTGTGCCTTCCATCAAGCGGATGCTCACGTCGGGGAGGGCTTCCACCATTTTCCGTGCAACCTGGGGCATCAGGGTCCGGCATCGTAGGGGCGAGATGCCGACCTTCAGCTGGCCGGCGCCTGATCCGGTTACTTCGCCAATCTGTCGCAGCATGTCTTGTTGAGCCTGTTGCTGCTCACGGGCGTAAATGAGAAAGGCCATGCCTGCAGGCGTCAGGGAGAGGGGAGTGCCGCGCACCATCAGCTTGGCTTCCAGATCTCGTTCGAGTGAGGCAAGGCGCGAACTCAGCGTTTGCTGGGAGATGCCAAGGCTGGCTGCAGCCTTGGTGAAGCTCTTCTCTTCTGCCAGGGTGGTGAACCATTCCCATGTGACAAACATGCGCTCTGCCCTTCGATTCCTTTGTCTTGTGGCACTCAGGTGTCTTGTGGTGCCGTGCCTCTTGCTGGTTGTTGCTGTTGGGGCAACCAGAGCGTTCCGTGAGCTGGTGGCGCTCAGGATGTCTGGTGGTGCCAGGGCGTCTTGCGGTGCCAGGGCGTCCTTCGCTGGTCGTTTGCCGTTTAAGGAGTGACCAGGGCACCTTATGAGTTGGTAGTGCCTGGGACCTCTCGTTTGCTCAAAACAAGCAATGCGGATCGATCATCAAAGCATGGCGGTGCTCAGGGTATCTTACGCTGCCGGCGATATGGAATGCGTCGGCGCTCAAAGCGGCATAAGTCCCAAGTGCAATAGTGCTCAGGGTATCTTATGCTGCCCCAAAACGGGTGACGCCGACTAGTTGGCCAGGAGCGTGTAATGCTCAGGGCGTCTTGTGTTGTTGGTCGGGCGCACCTTGCGTTTTCCAGGACCGCGCATCCCAGGCGATCAATCCCTCAATCGGTAGTGCTCAGGGTATCTTATGCTGCCCCAAAACCAGCCGACACGCTCGTTTTGGCAAAAACAAAGGCAAATGTACGAATACGTTGCTTCTCCATGGGGCCGAGGACCCCAACACTTCCCTTTGTCAAAAACGCACCATAACAAAAGCCCAGGTCAGGCGCTTGGTCGAAACCCAACGCGTTTCTTTGATTTGTCACCGTGCCAGCACTTCTCAGAAAGATTCGTACATTTAAGCGGGTTTTTGCCAAAAAGGCCCTCTTGGCTGGTTTGAACTGCACCCCAAACTTGGACGGCTTAAATAAAGACCCCGCCGCGAGGGACTGGCCCCGGACTGCCGCCGGGGTCGGGGTGGGTTTTTCCCGCTTCGTTGCTAAACGGTCTGGGGGGGGGGCGGGGTCCGAGCCCTTAGCTTGGCCTTCCAGGCTCCTTCGACTTGTCGTTTATGGGCTGGTCGCAGTTCCGAGGTCGAGCCAGCCGTTGTTTTGGGATTGGGCCGGCCGCTGTTCCAGGGTCGCAAATGTTGGCGATGCGCGATGTAGCTACGGTCTTTGTCATTTCATGACCAAAAGAGCATGATTTTGTTACAAGTGCCGAAATAATTTGTTCCATTACCGAATAATTTTGTATAAATCTACTGCTGATTATCTGTAAGTCGCTATGCTTCGCGTTATCGAGTACTAGAAGCATGGCTCAACCTCGCCCTTTTCGTCGGGCACCGCATCTGTGCTGCATGTGTGCGTATATGCGCACAAGAGATACGCCGCTTGGCCTCACGGTCTGGCGGCTTGCTGTTTGCTAGGACGAAAAAGGCCAGGTTGAACCTCGAAAAGCAGAAAGGGGAAACCAGGTGAGCAAGAAGGCAAAAGCCTTGATCGTCGCGGTCTATGCGGTCATCCTCATCGCCGCCGGCTATGCCGGATTCGCAGGTGGTGGCGGATTCACCAAGGACAACGAAGGCATCAAGGACAACCTGCAGTTCGTCACGGGTGGCGAATCCGGAACCTATTACGCATTTGGTACCGTTCTGGCCAACTACTGCACCAACACTACGGGTACCACCGTCGTTGCGCTTTCCAGCAACGGATCCCAGGCAAACATCCAGTCGATGCAGGACGGCGATGCCGATATGGCATTCTGCCAGGCCGACGTCCAGACGTATGCCTATCAGGGATCCAAGCTGTTTGAGAAGACGGGCGCCTATTCCGACTTCTCCGTGGTCGCTGCCCTCTATCCTGAGCAGGTACAGATCGTGACCACCGATCCCGGCATCAAGACGGTTGCCGACCTCAAGGGCAAGACGGTTTCTATCGGTGCAGCTGGCTCCGGCGTCAACTTCAACGCCATTGACATCCTGGGCGCTTATGGCATTGATTCCGAGACGGACATCAAGCCCGTGTACCAGAGCTTCGGCGATTCGACCGACTCTTTGAAGAACGGCAAGATTGATGCGGCATTCGTGGTTGCTGGTGCTCCCACCACCTCGATTACCGACCTGTCTACGTCCAAGCCTGTCTATCTGGTGTCGCTGGACAAGGAGCACATTGCTGAGCTCCAGAAGACCTCCCCTTACTACCAGGAGGCCACCATTTCCAAGGACGCCTATGGCATGGACACCGATACCACCACGGTCGCGGTTCTCTCTGTGGTCCTTGCCAATGACAACGTTTCGGACGAAGCCGTCTACAAGTTTGTCAAGTCCATCTTCGACGGCGCGCAGGCTCAGCCTGATGCGCATGACAAGTATTCCGAGGTCAACCTGAAGACCGCCACTTCGGTTGCCGCCGTTCCCTATCACCCTGGCGCCGCCAAGTACTTCGCCGAGCAGGGCGTCACGGTGGACACCAAGAATGCAGAGTAGGAGGGTAGCGTGAGCCTTTTCAAGTCAAAGGAAGCCCCTGTGGCCAAGTCTCAGGGCGAGCTCGATACCGACGAAATCATGCGCAAGTACGACCAGGAGTCAAACATCCGCATCTGGGAAGGTATCCCCAAGGTCGTCATCGCGGCGGTCATGGTGGTGTTCTCCGTTTGGTGTTTGGGCATGACCTTGTTCTCTACTGACCAGGCTGAGTCACGTCTGGCTCGCTTTGTCGCATTCATCATCATCGTGGGTTACCTGATGTATCCCGCACGCAAGACCAAGCTCAAGCCAAACCACATTCCCTGGTATGACCTGGTGATCATGGTTGCGGGCGCGGCCGCCTTCTTCTACTTCTCCCTTAATTGCAAGGAGATTCTGCTGATGGGCACGCGCATTGGCGCTGTCGAGGTCATCCTGGGTGTCGTGGGCATCCTTGCGGTGTTCGAGCTGTGCCGCCGTTGTGTTGGCCTGCCCATTCTTCTGGTGGTCACTGCGCTTATGGTGTATGCCTTGTCCTTCCAGATGGGCCGCAGCGGTGACATCGTGAACTCCGTGTCCAACGTGGTGCAGAAGCTCTTCTACACTTCGAGTGGCATCCTGGGAACGCCGACCAACGTCTGCTACACCTACATCGTTCTGTTCATCATCTTTGGTGCCTTCCTTGAGCGTACCGGCATCGCCAACTTCTTCATCTCCTTCGCAAACCGCTTGGCTGGCTGGTCTTCCGGCGGTGCTGCCAAGGTGTCGGTCATTTCCTCTGCTCTGTGCGGCATGGTTTCTGGCTCCTCGGTTGGCAATACCGTGACCACCGGTTCGGTCACCATTCCCATGATGAAGAAGACGGGCTATCGTCCCGAATTTGCTGGCGCTGTCGAAGCAGCCTCCTCCACGGGCGGTCAGATCATGCCTCCCATCATGGGTGCCGCTGCCTTCCTGATGGCCGAGTACATGGGCATTCCCTATATCGAGGTTGCTGCAATCGCCATCGTTCCTGCACTGCTCTACTTTGCCGGCATCTTCTTCTCGGTGCACCTGGAGGCAAAGAAGACGGGCCTCAAGGGCATCCCCCGCGAAATGCTTCCCAAGTGGGGCTGGCTGGGCAAGAACTGCTACCTGGTCATTCCTCTGGTGCTGCTGGTGTGGCTCGTTGCCGCCAATGTGTTCACCATGGCTATGTCTGCTGCCATTTCGATCTTTGCGGCTTTCGTGATTGGCTACATCCACTTCATCCAGACCAACTGGGAGAGCCGTGCTGAGGGCCAGAGCTTTGCAAGCGTTTTCGTTGAGTCTTCCAAGACTGCACTGTGGACCTGCTGCGATGCGTTCGCCGCTGGCGCCAAGAACTCTATTTCCGTGGCGATTGCCTGCGCCATGGCTGGCATGATCGCAGGTTGCATCACCATCACCGGTCTTGCTTCCACGTTGATCAACGTTATCGTCTCCGCTTCTGGCGAGGTGATGCTCATCGGCCTGATTCTGACCATGCTTTGCTGCATCGTTCTGGGCATGGGCGTTCCCACCACGGCAAACTACTGCATCATGGCCGCAACGTGTGCTCCTATCCTCATGCAGCTCGGTGTGCCCCTGGTGTGCGCTCACTTCTTCGTGTTCTACTTCGGCATCCTGGCTGACATCACGCCCCCGGTTGCCTTGGCGGCGTTTGCGGGCGCGGCGATCGCAAAGGCGGATGCCATGCGTACGGCCTTCAACGCATCGCGTCTGGCTATTGCCGCCTACATCGTTCCGTTTATCTTTGCCTTCTACCCCGTGATGATCATGCAGGGAGATCCGCTGCCCGTCTGGCACTACGGCATCAACATCGTCATGGCGCTCTTTGGCCTGTTTGGTGTTGCGGGCGGTCTCTGTGGCTACTTCAGGGGTCGCATCAACGTGGCTCTGCGTGTGGTCATGGTGGTTGCCGGCGTTTGCGTGATGCTTCCCATCACCGATTTCGCCAGCATTGCCTCCGTGGGTAGCAACCTGGTCGGCTTTGCCCTGATCGCCTTGGTTCTTGCCTATCAGCATTTCCGTGGCGCAGGCTCCGATGACCAGGGTTCATCGCATCACGACGTGGCTGGTGCGACTGCCTAGCGGTATCCTAGGGAGGCGCACATGCGCCTCCCGTTTCGCCAGGCTCCAGGGTGTCTTATCCCGTAAGCTTCGGCGCTGCGGACAATCATCCGCGGGTGCAAGGGCGCATCCCAAGCAATGCCGCATCGAAGCACCATCCAAGGGCTCGGTCCAAAGGTCCGGGCCTTATGTCCCACCGAACGATAAGGTTTGAAATGAGCGACAAGAAAACCATCTGGATCACGGGCTCCAAGGGCTTTTTGGGCTCCGAGTTCGTGAAGCGTTTTTCCGATCTGGGCTACAACGTCATTGGCACTGATTACGAAGTTACCGTGTGTGACGCTGACAAGGTGTGCTCCTTTGCCGTTGAGGTCCAGCCCGACGTGATCATCAACTGTGCTGGCATCCCTCGCTCGGTTACGGGCCTGAGCAATCGCATCAAGGCCTATGAGACCAATGCCCTTGGTGCCCGTAACGTGGCCCTGGCGGCAAATACCGTCGGCGCCCTGATCATTCAGGTTTCCACCGACGACGTGTTCCCTCCTCGTTTGCACGAAGCGGTCAACGAGTTCGACAATCCACATCCCGAATGCGCCTATGGCAAGTCCAAGCGCGCCGGCGAAACCATGGTGCGTGACACCACTCCCGATCATGCCATCATCCGTTCTTCGTGGCTCTACAGCGTCAACGGCGGCATCTTGATGGACATCCTGAATGCGGTGAATGCGGGCAAGACGTACAAGGCGCGTACTGACCAATTCGCGTCTCCCACCTCGGTTTCGATGTACGTGAAGTTCCTCGACCGCCTGATTCAGAACGGCGGCACGGGCGTTTTCCACATCACCAGCCAGGGTTGCGTGAGCCGCTATGACTTTGCTGCCAAGGTCATGGAAATTTGCGGCATCGACAAGGGCAAGTTCCTCGAGCCCGCAACCGACCTGGTCACCGCAGAAAAGATCGAGCTTGAAAGCCTGATGCTCGAGATGTACGGTGCCCAGCTTCCCGCTTGGGACGTTGACCTTCGTTCCTACCTGGAGGAAGTCGGTCTGGCAAAATAAGCAGAGCGCTTGCTCGGGCGGCCGCGTTGGTGGCCGCCCTTTCTTTTTGTCTGGCTCAAGCAAGGGGATTGTTGTGTCTGCATATGTGACGATCGAGGGCTCGTCCGAGGCCGAAATCGAGGAAAAGAAGAGTCGCTTCATTGCGCAACTTGCTCATGTCGAAACCGAGGAAGAGGCGCTGACCTTTCTGGATGAGGTGCGCACAAAGCACCGTATGGCACGCCATAACGTGTATGCCTATGTGCTACGTGGGGAAGGAGCAAGCCAACGAATCCGTTATTCCGATGATGGTGAACCCCAGAAGACAGCAGGCATGCCTGTCCTCCAGGCCATCCAGCATGCTGGTTTGACTGACCTAATTGTGGTGGTGACACGCTATTTTGGCGGCACCTTGCTTGGAACGGGCGGTCTGGTGCGTGCCTACACGCAGGCAACCCAGGCAGGCATCGAGGCGGCTGAGCTCGTGAGGGTTTCGCGTTGTGTGGACATCCATGCTTCTGTCCCTTATCCACAGTATGAGCAGGTGGCGCGCATTGCGGCTGATGCCGGGGCGAAGACTTTGGACGTTGCCTACACCGATAAGGTGACGCTCCATTTGCGTATGCTCGAGGGAACCCAGGAGCCCTTTTTGAGGAAGATGACCGAGCTGTTCAGGGGGCAAGAGCAGATAGAAGTCTCAGAACCTCTTGATGCCGTCTTCTGATGCTGCGTAGGTATGCTGCACTTGATAGCTAGGTGCTTTTGGCTGCTTGGTTTCGCTGTCGCTTACTGGTGGTAGTGCTCCAGGAAGCTTGCCAGCTTGTCCATGGCTTCGCCGAGGACGGCGCGGCGGGGGAGGTAGACCACACGGAAGTGGTCGGGTTCGTGCCAGTTGAATCCTCCGCCGTGAATCAACAGGATCTTCTGCTCGCGAAGCAGGTCGAGGGCGAAGCGTTCGTCGTCGACGATACCGAACTTCTTCGTGTCGATACGAGGGAAGGCGTAGAAGGCGGCTTTGGGCTTTACGCAGGTGATGCCATCGATGGCATTCAGGCGGTCGTAGATGAACTCGCGCTGGTTGTAGACGCGGCCACCGGGCTTCACGTAGTTTTCGACAGACTGGTGGCCCCAGAGTGCCGTCTGCACGATGGACTGAGCGGGGACGTTCGAGCACAGGCGCATGTTGGAGAGCATGTTAAGGCCCTCGATGTAGTCGCGGGCAATGCGCTTATTGCCGGAAAGAATCATCCAGCCAATGCGGTAGCCAGCGATCATGTGCGACTTGGAAAGGCCGCTGAAGGTGACGCAGAACAGGTCGGGTGCAAGGCTGGCGATGGAGACGTGCTCAGCGTCGTCGAAGACCAGGCGATCGTAGATTTCGTCCGAGAAGATGATCAGCTGGTTCTGACGGGCAATCTCGACGATCTCTTGCAGCACTTCGCGGGGGTACAGGGCGCCCGTGGGGTTGTTGGGATTGATGATGACGATGGCCTTGGTGCGGTCCGTGATCTTCTTGCGGATGTCGTCCATGTCCGGGTACCACTCGGCCTGCTCGTCGCACAGGTAGTGCACGGGGTGTCCGCCGGCAAGCGTTGCGCAGGCCGTCCACAGGGGGTAGTCGGGGCTCGGAATCAGTATTTCGTCACCGTTGTCGAGCAATGCCGACATGGACAGGTTGATGAGCTCGCTTACGCCGTTGCCGGTGTAGACGTCTTCGATGGTGACGTTGGGCAGGTTCTTGATCTGCGAATACTGCATGATTGCCTTGCGAGCGGAATAGAGGCCCTTGGCGTTGGAATATCCTTCGCATTCCGTGAGTTGGCGCGACATGTCATAGATGACCTCGTCGGGCGTACGGAACCCAAAGGGGGCAGGGTTGCCGATGTTGAGCTTCAGCACATGCGTGCCGGCCGCTTCCATGCGCGCTGCCTCGTCCACGACGGGTCCGCGGACGTCGTACAAGACGTTGTCCAGCTTGCGAGACTTGGTGAATTCACGCATGGTTTGCTCCTTGTTTTCAGTATTACTTAAGTCAGTTTCAAGCATTTGATTATACCTAGCTCAGACGTGTTGGAGGGCGGTTCTTGCCACTCTTTCATAAGAGGCGCATATAGGGGGTGTCAGAGGGACTTACGCTGGGGCGCGGTGCAGATTTGCTCTCCGAAAGGTGGCAAGCCTGTCGACAAGCTGAACCGCCCCCTTCTTGCGTTCGAAAAGGGGGCGGCGAGTCAACTGGTTGGGCGAGGTTGGCTTTTGGCGTAAGCGTCTAGTGCGATCTGAGCACCGGAGGTGTGCTGGGTCGTTCGACAAGATTGTATTTCGCGCAGCTTCCTACTGGGCGTTTTTCAGCAGCTCGTCCATGGTGACGAAGGAATAGCCTTGGGCCTTGAGCTCGGGCAGGGCCTTCTTCAGGGCGGCTACGGTCTGGCTTCGGTCTCCGCCGCCGTCGTGCATCAGGATGATGCTGCCGGCGCTGGCGTTCTTGAGGCGCTGGTAGATGGCATCAGCGCCCGGACGCGACCAGTCTTCGGTGTCAATGCTCCAGTTGATTTCGGCGGTAATCAAGTCGGAAAGATTGCGGTAGGTCTCTTCGTTCACGTTGCCACCAGGCAGGCGCACCACCTTGCTGGCCTTATCTCCCGTGACGTCTTCGATGGCCTTCATGCCTTTTTCAATCTCGGCACGCTGCTCAGCCTTGGTCATGTAGGTGATGTTCACGCCTCGACCTGATCCCGAAGCGTGGTCGTAGGTGTGGGTGCAAATCTGGTGGCCATCGTCCTTCATGCGCTTGACGCTGCTGGTGTGATTGGGAATCTGCTTGCCAATGGTGAAGAAGGTGGCCTTGGCGCCGTTACTGGAAAGGATGTCCAGGATTTCGTCAGTGGTGGTGGGCCAGGGGCCGTCGTCGAAGGTGAGCGCGATCATCTTTTTGCCCTTGGTGTCGGCGTTGTATCGCTTGACGGAAAGGCCGCTCGACTTCTTGAGCACGGTGGTCTGGGTGAGCCCGGATTCCTTGCCAGTGACCACTTTCACGGTTTCTTCGCTTGGGCCGGAAAGTGCATGGATGGCACCCGTGCCCGTAAGCTTGACGTCAGCCTTGGCGGGCTTGGTGGTCTTGGTCTCTTCCGTGGACTCTTCGGTGGTGTCCTTGCCGTTGGTCACCTCAATGGTGTCGCCGTCCATGAGAAGGGTGGCAAAGTCGCTGGTTGCTTGGCCATTGAGCTTGACCGAGGCTGCTTCGCCGCCGCCCTGCTTCAGAACCGAGCCATCAACGGCCAAGTGGTTTCCGGGGGTGGGCGTCACGGTTCCTGCGTCGATGAGGCCCTGGATGGTGCGCTGGCTTCCTTCAATCGTGGTGGGGGCTCCGTCAAGCGTGATGTCGACGGGGTGGGAAACGTACCACTGGTGCACTCCGAACCCGCAACCTGCGACAAGTACTGCAACAAGGGCCAGGATCGCAATCGCCTTGGGCGCGCGACGCTTGCACCCAGGTTCGGGCATCGAAGGTGTGGGCGCCTGCCCCTTATGGGGCGGGATGACGCCGTTGCCGCTGGAAGGGGAGGCACCTTGGGCCTGCGTCGCATTCTGCTGGGGAATGCGGACGTGCTGCGTTTGGTCAAAGACGCAGGTTGGCACGGGCTTGGAGCTTGGTTCTGCCGGAGGCTCGACTTCAATGCTAGGCAGCATGCGGCGTTGCGGTGCGGGCACAGATGGGGTCTTTGCCACGGGAGGGGTATTGGGTGCTGCTGCTGACTCAGATGCGGGAGCCAGGGGGTCGGCAATCTGGATGCGTGGTCGCGGACGGGAGCTCGAAGGGTTCCAGCCCGGTGCTTCTTCTTTGGGGTTTCCGGGACGCCGTGATGATTCGTTGTGGTGCTTCGTTTCGGTCATGGTTCGGTTCCGTTCTGGCTGACAAGCGGCAAGTTAGGTCGCTGAATTGCTTCTTGGGGGCTGGGCTTGGCCCAAACATTGGAGGCAGTATATCCGTTTCGTGAGGCATTCTGTTTAAAGCACGGCTTAAGGGGGTTTCAATTGAACGCGTTCCTCACAAAATCAAACGCATTTCGTCGAAAAATATCCTCAATTCGGGGGTCAAATTTTACGTTCTTGGTACTTGCTGCGTCATGGCTCGCTAGAATTGGAAAGTCGGACTTCTGGGGTCGTTCACTCCCCAGAAACAATTTCTTTTGGAGGTTGACCTATGTCCAATCAAAAGATCGGATTCACCGAAACGGTTTTGCGTGATGCCGGTCAGAGCCTTATCGCAACCAGGCTCTCCTTCGACAAGATGGAGCCCGTCCTGGGAAAGCTCGATGAGGCGGGCTACTACTCCCTCGAGTGCTGGGGTGGCGCAACGTTTGACGTCTGCCTGCGCTATTTGAACGAGGATCCTTGGGAGCGCCTGCGCAAGCTGCGTGCGGCCGTCCCCAACACGAAGCTCCAGATGCTGCTTCGTGGCCAGAACATTCTGGGTTACAAGCATTATCCCGATGACGTTGTTCGTCGCTTCATCCGCGCGTCCGTTCGCAACGGCATCGACATCATTCGTATTTTTGATGCCCTGAACGACCTTACCAACCTGAAGGTCGCCATCGAGACAACGCTTGAGGCCGGCGCAATGGCTTCGGGCACCATCTCCTACACCACGAGTCCCGTTCATACCCTGGATGCCTATGTAAAGATGGCTAAGGAGCTCGAGTCCATGGGCGTCTCCACCATCTGCATCAAGGACATGGCTGGCATCATGACGCCCGCAAACGCCTATGACCTGGTTTCCGCCATCAAGGATTCCGTCGACCTGCCCCTGGTCGTCCACACCCATAGCACCACGGGCATGGCCTTCATGACCTACCTGAAGGCTGTCGAGGCTGGCGCTGACGTCATCGACACCGCCATCTCTCCCTTCTCGGGCGGCACTTCCCAGCCCGCCACCGAGACTCTGGCCATCGCGCTGCGCGAGCTTGGCTATGACACGGGTCTCAACGAAAAGCTCCTGTTCGAGATTGCCGACTACTTCAAACCCATTCGTAACGAATATCTTGAGGACGGCACCCTGAACCCCATTTCGCTGACCACCGACACGCAGTGCCTTGACCATCAGGTTCCCGGCGGCATGCTGTCCAACCTGCTGTCTCAGCTGAAGATGATGAATGCCCTGGACAAGTACGACGAGGCTCTGAAGGAAGTTCCTCGCGTCCGTGCTGACCTTGGCTATCCTCCTCTGGTCACCCCCACTTCTCAGATCGTGGGCAACCAGGCCGTCAACAACGTGCTGGTCGGTGAGCGCTACAAGAACGTCTCCAACGAGGTCAAGGGCTACTGCCGCGGCGAATACGGCAAGACCCCTGCCGCTATCGAGCCTGAGATTCTGCAGAAGGTTCTCGGCGACGAGCAGCCCCTTGGTGGCCGCTACGCCGACACGCTGCCCACTGACACCTTCGAGGTCGCCGAAAAGGAACTGGGCGAGCGCGCTCGCTGCGAGGAGGACGTTCTTTCCTACATCGCCTTCCCCCAGGTAGCAGAGGCGTTCTTCACCACTCGCCAGGAAGAAGAGGAAAAGCGCGTCTCCTATAGCATCAGGGCGGTCGACTAATGAACGCACAGATGACAATGGGCGACTACCTGTTCTACTCGGTGCTGGGCGTTTGCATCGTGTTCTGCGTTCTTGCCGTTCTTATCCTGTTCATCAAGCTGCTCACCTTCGTTCTGGCTCCCCGCACCCCCAAGGCCGCGGCTGGAGCATCCGCTGCGAAGGCCGAGGCCAGCGCTGCCCCCGAGGCACCTTTGGCTCCCGGCTCTGCGGGCGACTTGAAGCTGTACGACACCGACCCGCGCGATGCTGCGATGATCATGGCTATCGTCGCCGACGAGCTGGGCAAACCGTTGAATGAACTCAGGTTCATCTCCATCAAGGAGGTCAAATGAAGTACGTGATCACGCTTAAGGACAAGACCTACGAGGTCGAGGTTGAGCACGGCTCTGCCATGATCCTTGACGAATATGAGGCAAAGGCTCCCGCTGCTGCCGCTCCTGTGGCTGCTGCACCCGTGGCAGCTCCCGCCGCAGCTGCAGCGCCTGCTCCCGCACCTGCTGCTGCCGTTGCTGCTGGCGATGGCACCCCCGTGGTGTCTCCTATGCCTGCAAGCGTCGTGTCCCTGAACGTCAAGGTTGGCGACGCCGTTGCTGAAGGCGACGTGGTTGCCATCGTTGAGGCAATGAAGATGAACGTCGAAGTCAACGCTCCTTCCGCTGGCACCGTGAAGTCCGTCCTCGTGAGCGTGGGCCAGTCCGTCGAAACGGGCGAGACCCTCATGACCATCTAGGGAGCGTAAGTGGATAGCGCAGTTGATATTCTCTACAGGCTCTGGGAGACTTCTGGTTTCTTTCTGATGGGTGGCGACATCCGTCAGGTGCTGATGCTCCTCATTGCCTGCGTGCTTTTGTATTTGGGCATCGCCAAAAAGTTCGAGCCTCTGCTCCTGTGCGGCATTGCCTTCGGCATGCTGTTGGCCAACATTCCCGGTGGCGGCATGTATCACCCCGAGCTGTGGGATGGCTATATTGCTGGCGACGTAAACGTCACCACGATCTTCCACGAAGGCGGCTTGCTTGACGTCTTGTACCTGGGTGTGAAGACCGGCCTGTATCCTTCGTTGATCTTCCTGGGCGTTGGCGCCATGACTGACTTTGGTCCTCTGCTTGCAAACCCCAAGTGCCTTTTCTTGGGCGCTGCTGCTCAGCTGGGCATCTTCGGTGCCTTCCTGCTGGCTGGCGCTATGGGCTTTGCTCCCAACGTGGCTGCTTCCATCGGCATTATCGGTGGCGCAGACGGTCCTACTGCCATCTGGCTTACTTCCCAGTTGGCACCGGAGTACCTGGCGGCCATCGCCATTGCGGCTTACTCCTACATGGCCCTGATTCCTCTGATCCAGCCTCCTCTGATGCGTCTTCTGACCACGGAGAAGGAGCGCAAGATCGAGATGAAGCAGCTCCGTACCGTCTCCAAGAAGGAGAAGATCATCTTCCCCATCGTGGTCACCCTGTTCGTCTGCCTGCTTCTTCCTTCCGTCGCTCCTTTGCTGGGCTGCCTGATGCTGGGCAACCTGTTCCGCGAGTGCGGCGTTACCGATCGTCTGTCCGATACGGCTCAGAACTCGCTGATGAACATCGTTACGATCTTCCTGTCCGTCTCCGTTGGTGGCACTGCTCTGTACAACCGCTTCCTTACGGTTGAGACGCTCGAGATCGTTGTCCTTGGTCTGCTGGCATTCTGCATGGCTACTATCGGTGGTCTGCTTATCGGCAAGCTGATGTGCGTGCTTTCGGGTGGCAAGATCAACCCACTCATTGGTTCGGCTGGCGTTTCGGCCGTCCCCATGGCGGCGCGCGTCTCGCAGACTGAAGGCCAGAAGGCCAACCCCCAGAACTTCCTGCTTATGCATGCCATGGGCCCGAACGTTGCGGGCGTTATCGGCTCAGCCGTTGCGGCAGGCTTCTTGCTTGCCATCTTCGGCGGTTAGCCAGGCCAAGTGGCTTTTCTCCCTTGCCATGTGACGGTTGAGTGACCGCAGGGATAGCAAGCCTTGTGCACATTAATGAAAGGAGGCCCTTGGGGCCTCCTTTTTTGTTCCTGAGTTCGAGCCTTTCAGGGTCGGTCTGAGCTGCTAGCTTTGAACTGGGGGTTCTGCGAGGAATGCTAGTTGGTAGCAACAAGGGTGTCGCCTTCGTAGCGCACCGTAAGTTCGCCAAAGTCCTCTTCCGCAATAAGACGCTCAAGGAACAGGTGGTCGCCTTCCCACAAGTTCAGGTCAAGAACCTGGCTCTTGGGAATCCAAGCCAGCGTGCCTTCGTTGCAAGGTGGCACGGGGGGAGCGGACTCGCCAAGCTCATCTGAGTTTACGGCTTCGCCCTGAGTCAGGTCTCCGGCTTCCTCCCACGAGAAGTGTTTGGCAGTGTAGAGATACATGTCTTCGTCGTCCCAGACGTCAGAGAGGAAGTGCACGACGCCATGAAAATGGGGGTCGCCCAGCGTGAAGCCCGTTTCCTCCTTGACCTCACGGGCAAGGCAGGCCTCGGGGCTTTCTTCGGGCAGGAATTTGCCGCCAATGCCGAGCCACTTCCCTTCACTTTGGTCATGATCCTTCTTGTTACGCAGCATCATGAGGTAGCAGTCGTTGTGTTCGAGGTAGCAAAGCGTGGTCTTTTTCATGGCGTCTCCGGTGGTGAGTTTGTTTCCCAGGGGCAGTGTAGACCGAATCTGCGTTCTGTGGACAGATTAGCTTATGGCAGGAATGAGCAAACTGTGATATATCTATCACACTCCGTAATAACAAAGACTGATAGCGCATCGTCAAAAGAAACGAGCTCACCATGAATATGATTTTCGACCGCAAGCTTCCCATTCCCATGGAAGCCAAGGAAATGTACCCCCTGACCATGGAGATGAGCCAGACGATTGCAAAGCGTCGTGCCGAGTTGGAACGTATTTTTTCGGGCGAAGATGATCGTATCGTTCTTGTGATCGGACCTTGCTCTGCAGACAACGAAGACAGCGTCATGGACTACGTCAGCCGTTTGATTCCCGTGCAGGAAGCGGTCAAGGACAAGATCATGATCGTTCCTCGCATCTACACGAACAAGCCGCGCACCACGGGCAAGGGCTATAAGGGGCTCGTGCATCAGCCGGATCCTACGAGCAAGCCCAATGCTTTTGCTGGCATTATCGCCACGCGTGAGCTGCATATGCGAGCCGTCGCTGAAACGGGCTTCACCTGTGCCGACGAGATGCTCTATCCACAGAACTACAAGTACCTGGATGACCTGCTGGGGTATGTTGCTGTGGGTGCCCGCTCGGTGGAAAACCAGGAGCATCGTCTGGTTTCAAGCGGTATCGAGATTCCCGTGGGCATGAAGAACCCCACGTCAGGCGACCTTAACGTTACCTTGAACAGCGTGGTGGCAGCTCAGTCCAAGCACGACTTCATTTATCGCGGTTGGGCGTGCCAGTCACAGGGCAATCCCTATGCGCACGTCATTATGCGTGGTTACACTGACGAATATGGCTCGGCCCGTCCGAACTACCACTACGAAGACATTCTGCGAGTGCAAGAGCACTACGCTGAGCATCCGGAGCTTGCCAACCCTGCGGTGATCATCGATGCCAACCACAGCAATTCTCGCAAGAACCCCTTTGAGCAGCCACGCATCGTCAAGGAAGTGCTCAACTACAGTACCTACAACGAAAGCCTCCGTGGCCTGATCAAGGGCTTCATGATCGAAAGCTACATCGAGGACGGCAACCAGCCCGTCGATGGCGGTGTCTATGGCAAGTCCATTACCGACGCTTGCCTGGGGTGGCAGAAGAGCGAACGTCTCATTTACGAAATCGCGGATATGCTGTAAGCGGCACGAAAACGCAGCTTCTGTCCTTTACGCATTCTTTGCAGAGCCTTGATGAGGGGCTTGCTCTTGTTCGGTACCTTAGACGTCATATGAAGAACAAGAAGACAGTAAAGGGCGCTGGCCATGGGGGTCAGTGCGAGAAGGGCTCGAAAAAGTTGAGCCGAAAGGAAGGCCGCATGGCAGCAAAGACCGAAATCTGGGGCATCGTCGACATGGGCTCGAACACCATTCGCCTGTGTGTATACTTGCCCAATTTTGAAACCCGCACGTACAAGAAGCTCCTGGATGCACGTGAAACCGTGGGTCTAGCTTCTTACGTCGAAGACGGCGTCATGAGCAAGGAGGGCGTCAAGGCTGCATCGAAGGCTCTGAAGAAGCTCCTGCGTACGGCAGAGTTGGTGGGCTGCAAGCGGATGTTCGTGTTTGCCACGGCTGCCATTCGTAATTGCAAGAATTCGGCCGAAGTGGTCGATCTGATTCAAGACCGTAACTGCTGCAAGATCGAGGTTCTGTCTGGTGTTGACGAGGCGCGCCTGAGTGCACGTGGTGCTCTGGAGACCGTTGATGTCAATACGGGTCTCTTCTTTGACATCGGTGGCGGCTCCACCGAGCTGGTTCTGCTCGAAGAGGGCGTCTACCAGGGCGGGGAGAGCCTTCCCTTTGGCTCCCTGTCGGTGTGGCATGACTACGTGTGCGAACTGGTGCCAACCGCTGAAGAGCTTGCTCGCGTTGCCGAAAACGTCCGTCGTGCCATCAATGGGTCCGGTGTTGACTTGGCTAAGGTCGAAAGTCTGTGTGGTATCGGCGGTACGGTCCGCATGGCAATCAAGGTTGCTGCTGAGCTTGGTGCCGTTCAGGCGGCAAAGCGTGTGCTCACCCTGGCGGACCTTGACCTGATTCTGGAGGCAGCCCAGAAGGAAGACGCCCATCTGTCTCGCATCATGCTTGAGATTAATCCTGCTCGCATGCACACCTTTCTTCCTGGTTGCGTCATTGCTCGCGAAATTATGTGTGCAGCAGAAGCTACCGAAACCGTGGTGGCAAAGTCTGGCGTTCGTGAAGGCTATTTGCTGGAAAAGATGGAACAGCTTGCCTAGGGCAAGTGCCAGCACATAATCGAAGATTTAGAATCTAAGCATGATTTACTACGTTGAAGACGATACCAACATCCGGGAGCTTGCCGTCTACGCGCTGAAGCAAGCTGGGCTTGAGGCAGAAGGCTTTCCCGATGCCGTGGCGTTTCGCGCTGCCTGTGCGGAGCACATCCCTGATTTAGTCCTGCTGGACATCATGATGCCGGGTACTGACGGCATGACCTTGTTGCGCGAGCTGCGCGCTGACCGCCGATGCTCCCAAGTTCCCGTCATGATGCTTACCGCGAAGGGCACCGAGTTCGACAAGGTCCAGGGCCTTGATGCAGGTGCTGATGACTACCTTGCAAAGCCTTTCGGCATGATGGAGCTTGTAAGTCGCTGTAATGCGCTGCTCAGGCGCGCAAAGATTACCAGCAAGCCAATGGGCCGCGTGCTTCAGTGCGGCCCTATCAGCCTCGACGAATCCGCACACGAGGCAAGTTGCGCAGGAGCGCTTCTCGATCTGACTCCCAAGGAGTTTGAGCTGCTGCATACGCTACTCATCAACGAGGGACGTGCCTTGTCGCGCGCCCAACTGCTCGAAGACGTGTGGAACATCACCTTTGTTGGCGAAACCCGAACAGTTGATGCCCATATTCAGACTCTGCGTCGTAAGCTCAACCAGGCGAGCGAGGGTGCCGGGGACGGCATCCAGACGGTGCGTGGCGTGGGCTATCGCTTCAAGGCGCCCGACCTTAAGGAATCCTAGTGCTCAAATTTGGCCGCAACACGCTGTTCGGCAAGATCTTTGCGGTTCTGTTTGCCATCTCCTTCGTGGTGATGGCTTCTTCTACGTTTGCGGCCACGACTGCCTCCTTTTCGTCATATGAAAACGAGGCCGAAAATGCGCTGCTTTCCCAGACGAACTCTTTTGCGAACTTGCTTAAGGACAAGACCGACGAAGAACGTCTGGCATTCCTGGACAAGATTCCCATGGCTGACGTGCGTTGTACCCTGATTGCCCGTGACGGCACGGTTCTGTACGACAACTGGGCTGACCCCAAGAAGATGGGCAATCACGCATCGCGTCAGGAAGTGGTTCAGGCACTCACCCAAGGTAGCGCAAGCACCATGCGTCGTTCGGAGACCGTAGGCCAAGACACGCTGTATGCAGCCATTCAGTTGGACAATGGCGAGGTGCTGCGTCTTGCCGAAACGCGTACTTCCATGGCGTCGTTCCTTGGTGGCATGACCGTTCAGCTGGGAATTTCTCTGGGCGTCATCGTGTTCCTTTCGTTTTTGGCATCAAGTCTCCTGACGGCACGCATCACGCGTCCCTTGCGTCATATTGATTTGTCGCACCCCCTGGACAATGACGTGTACCAGGAGATGCGTCCCTTGCTTGCGCGCGTAGACGAGCAGCGCTGCGAACTTGAGTGCCAAAACGCCGAACTCGAGCGTGCGATGGAAGCGCGTCGTGAGTTCACAGGCAACGTCAGCCATGAGATGAAGACGCCTTTGCAGGTGATTGGCGGCTATGCCGAACTGATGGAATACGGCGTGGTGAAGCCGGAAGATAACGCTCGGTTTGCAGGTCTGATTCGTGAGGAAGCCACCCGAATGCGCGAGCTCATCGACGATGTGCTGACGCTCTCTCGCCTCGACGAGCAGGGTCAGCAGAAGCTCGATCCGGTGGATCTGAGCGTCGTGTGTCGTTCGGTGGTCGATCGCCTGGGGAGTGCTGCAGCCGAGCGTGAGATGAAGATCGATCTTGACGTCGATGACAACGTCATTGTTTTGGGGGCAGCCTCGCTGGCTCAGCAGATGGTCTACAACTTGGTGGACAATGCCGTGCGCTACAACCGCGAAGGTGGCGTGATTTCGGTCTCTCTTCGAGCCTTGACCGATGTCGAGCCTACGGAGGTTGGAGCATCAAAGGCAAAGGGAACGGTTGAACTGGTGGTGTCTGACCAGGGTCGCGGCATCCCCGAAGAGTATCGTTCGCGCATCTTTGAGCGTTTCTACCGTGTTGATGTCAGCCATTCGCGCGAGACGGGTGGCACGGGCTTGGGCCTCGCTATCGTCAAGCATGCGGTCTGTGCCTTTGGTGGCCAGGTGTCGGTTGATGATGCTCCAGGTGGCGGTGCCCGTTTTACCGTACGCATCCCGCTTGCCTAGTTCGTTCTCTTCGATTTGTCCCAAGGACCCTTCTGTAAGGTTTTCTTTACAGAAGGGTCCTTCTCTTTGCGCAGCCTTTTCTTTTGCTTCGTTTGTGCATGACGGCAGCTTCGTAACCTTGTTTCCGTTGTTTTGCAGATTGTAGAAAAGGAACGAAATGGACATTGCCACTTTGGTCATCGTCGGGCTTGTCATTGCCGTGGCGCTGACCTTTGACTTCACGAATGGTTTCCATGACACGGCAAACGCCATGGCAACCTCGATCGCCACGGGCGCCCTAAAGCCCAAGACGGCGGTCATTGCCGCAGGTACGTTGAATCTTATCGGCGCTTTCTTGTCCACCGAGGTCGCAAAGACCATCTCCGGTGGCCTCATCAACGAGGAAGCCGTGTCGATTGGTGCAGAGTTTATCTTAGCCGGCCTGATAGGTGCCATCTTGTGGAACCTGATTACGTGGCTTGTTGGCTTGCCCTCTTCTTCCTCCCATGCTTTGTTTGGCGGTTTGGTGGGTGCCGTCATCGTTGGTGCAGGCGTTCAGGGCGTCAATTTTGGTGTGGTCATCACCAAGATTCTGATTCCCGCCTTGGTGTCTCCTGTTGTTGCTGGTCTGGCTGCCTTCATCGCGTGCAAATTGATATTTGCGATTGTTCGAAAAATGGACGAAAGCAAGGTCATCGACGGCTTCCGTCATGGTCAGACCATTACTGCTTGCCTGGTGGCATTGTCTCACGGTACCAATGATGCCCAGAAGACCATGGGCATCATCACGCTGACCTTGATCTCCACGGGCCTTCAGGCCTCGGGTACGGGTCCCCAGCTGTGGGTTGTCGCCGTGTGTGGTTTTGCCATCGCTTTGGGTACCTACATGGGCGGCTGGCGTGTCATTCGTACGCTGGGTAAGGGCTTGACCGAGATCACCACGCCTCAGGGCTTTGCCGCCGAGGCTGCTTCCGCAACTACCATTCTGGTTTCGTCCCATCTGGGCTTTGCCCTTTCCACCACGCAGGTTTGCTCCGGCTCCATTATTGGCTCCGGCTTGGGCAAGAAGGGCAACAAGGTTTCCTGGGCAACCGCTGGTCGCATGCTGATTGCCTGGTTGATTACCTTCCCCTGCGCAGGTGCCATTGGTGCTATCGCTTGCGCCATTACCAAGTTCGGTCTGTACGGAACCGTCGGCGTGTTCATTGCCTTCGTTGTGCTGGCTTTCGTCATCTTCCGCCTGTCTCGTCGAAACCCCGTTACCGCCCACAATGTCAATGACGGCAAAGAGGTCAAGCTCAATCCTGTTGCAGCTCACCCCATGGCCGCCGGTCGTGCAGCTTAGAGGAGGAAGCGCATGGATGTCGTAATGAGTTTTGTCGCGGTTTTGGCTGTGGCGGTTGCCGTCGCCGGAGCCATTGGTCTTCTGTATGCGTCGGGTCTGCGCCTATGGGCCGCTGGAGCTCTCGATAGCTCGGGTAACGCCCATCTGGGCTACCGCATCGTCTCGGTACTTTGCTTCAGTGCTTGCGCCGTGATCGTGCTGTTTGCCCTGTGGCTCATGATTCCCGCATTTCACTAATTGCATTCGTTGCTCTTGAGGAAAGGAGCATTCGTCTATGACTCGATATCTTGTTGGCATTGATGGTAGTTTGCGTGGCAAGCGTGCTGCTGACTGGGCTGCCTATCAGGCTCAGCGTACGGGCGGCATCATTATGCTGATGACGGTTGTTGATCCCGTTTCCGCTGCTGGTTTGGGCTTTGACAGCGAGACCTTCAGTCGTGCCGCCCAGGAATCTCTCGATGACGTCAAAGAGTATCTCGAAGTTAAGTATCCTGGTTTGACCACGGCAACCAAGGTCGTCGTGGGAACGCTGATTGAGTCGCTGGTTGACGAAGCCGCCGATCACGACTTGCTGGTTGTCGGTTCTCATCATGGATTTGGGGCTGGCCGCACCTTTGGCAATGCGACGGGCCTCAGGTTGTCCGTTTCTTCGCCTGTCCCTAGGGTGGTTGTTCCTACCGACTGGCGCC
>JAUNOE010000008.1:15777-31736 GCA_030537255.1 Coriobacteriia bacterium | reverse complement strand
CTTTTTTCCCGGGCCCCCGCGCGGCGTCCCCCGTGCGTCCGGGGAGCTGCGGGGCCCGGCCCGTCCTTCCGTGGCGCGCCCCTTCCCCGGTTGCCTGGCGTTCCAGGGGCCATGCGGTACGGGTGGTTGCCTGGCCTTGCGGGCGTCCGTCAGGAAGGGCGTTCTGGGTAGCGTAGGTGGTGGATTTCCTGCTAATGAGCCGTACGTAAGCGTTATTCATGCGACAATCGAGACGTGACAGAGGGGGTCCCATGAACTTTGGATTGTCCGACGAGCAGAGGGAGCTCGTCAGCAAGGTTCGCGAATTTGGCGAACGAACTTTTACGCAAGACCGCGTTGCGCAGTGGTGTCGTGATGGTGGATTGCCTGATGCTGTTGTCAGGGAATTCGCTGAGCTCTACTTCTCAATTGAGGGCCCGGTCGAATCTGAGCATTTCACCAATTCCATCATGACTCAGGCTTTGGTGCTTGAGGAGCTTTCGCGTTGTGCAGGGGCTACCCTGCCGTTCCAGAATGAGTTGTTTAACTTGCAGATCATGGGTGGATTTGCGGAACGAGAAACCTTCTTGCGTATTCTTGGGGAATATCGCGCAACAGGTCGTTTGATGTTTAGCATGGCTGTTTCTGAGCCCCATGCGGGCTCTGACACTATGAGCATGAAGACCAATACCCGTATGGTTGATGGGAAGATTCTTCTGAATGGCCAGAAAACCTATGTGAACAATGGCGAGTTCGCACCCAATACCTTAGTTGCGGCTATTGACCTTGATGCCGAACAAGACAAATATCCACCGCTGACGTTTTGGCTTGTTCCTAGCAATCTTCCTGGTATTAGCAAGGTGCCTATCGACAAGATGGGTCAGAAGATGCTTCCGTTTGCTTCTATGTCGTTTGAGGATGTCGAGCTCAAGCCCGAGTATCGTTTGACGGGCAACGATGGTGGATTTAGGCAGCTGTTCCATTTGCTTGAGTTTGGTCGCGTTTTCACTTGCGCATCTAGCTTGGGTATGGCGCAGGCTGCCATGGAAGACGCTGTTGAGTTCGCCCGTACTCGCAAGGCTTTTGGAACGCCTATTGTTGAATTCCAGCAAATCGGGCAGCTCATTACCGATATGGAAGTATCTCTTACAAATATGCGGACCATGCTTTATCGGGCTGTTTGGGCCATCGAGACCGAGCAGGAAGACAAGCGTCTAGCGGTAGGTATGTGCAAGCGCTATATTCCTCAGGCTGCAACTAAGGTTGCGAGTGATGCTATGCAGATCATGGGAGGATCGGGCTACACCGAGAGCTGCCGCGTAAGTCGAATTTGGGAAGACTGCCGTGGCAATCAGATAGCTGAAGGCACTGATCAGATTATGGTGTACATCCTGGCCCCCCTTATCATGGAAAAGTACGCCTAGCTCTCATTGGCCGTTAGCCGTACTGAGGTCTTTGCTTGCACGGGTGCCCTTCCTGGCGCTTGTTGTCCTTATGCTTGTGCGGCTGACCTATTGCGATGCCGCTACATGAAAACGCCTCCCCGTTCTTTGGTGAGAACGGGGAGGCGTTATTGCTTCGGGGCAGATGTAATGGTGGGCGGGCTAGCGTCAGCTAAAGATTGCGCCTGAGCTGGGCTTCCTTGATCTGATGCTCCAAGCTGCTATGAATGATGTTGGAGAAGGGGCCAGCATTGCTAATCAGGTGCTTTGCACCAGGTTGGTCGCACTTGCGAATGAAGTAGTACACAAAGGCCGCTGTGTAGAACTCAGACAGAAAGTCAATATTTTCCTCTGGCAAATAGCGGTTTGCCAGAATGATGTTGATGTCATTGCGCAGCGCGGGGAGGTACAGGTTGTACAGGTATTCCCTAAGGGAGTGGGGGCCTGTTTCCAGGAGTGCCTGGCTGTAAAAATTGCTGCGACGCTCAAGCACGGTAGCGTAGGCATCAAAGAATCGCGAGTGATCCAGCGAGCGAACACCCGACTTTTGGGTGATGTAGTAGGGGAAGTTTTTGCAGGGATCATCGGTGTCTCGCTGATAGACGAGCACGCCTTCGGGGAACTTTCGGCGAAGTTCCATACCAAGGTCGTAGCGGAAACGCCAAATGATCAGCGATTCCTTATCCTCGAAATGGTAGTAGAAAGTCTTGCGGTTTTTTCCGGTCCGCTTGACCACGTCAGAGACGGAAACTTTCTTGAGGGGCTGTTCATTGCAGAGTTCGACGAAAGCGTCTGCAATGACGAGCTTGGTATCGATAGGGGGCATTCTTTGTCCTTCTGTCTATCAAAGGGGTGCTGAGCACCAGCTTGGGTAAATAACAGTATAGGTGAAAATTTGAAAAAAGGGACAAAAGGGGACAAATGTGGGCTATTGACCCTATGGGGCCGCTTGAGCAATGAATGACCGCAAAATACCGAACCAAATTTGTCCCCCAATTAGAACAAAAATGCCAAAAATGGATTTACTGCCGTACAATATTCAAAAGTAGGAGCAAAAGACTCAGGACCAATGCCGATGTCGCGTGTCTTCGCATTACGTGCTTTGGAGGGCACGAAGCGGGCAACATCGACACTGTCTGAGACGGTTCCAGTAGGACCAGGGTTCACACAAAGTTCTTCATGAAAGGGGTCGTACGTGAAGTATCCCAAGCTCGACACACCATTTAAGATCGGTAACGTCGAAATCCGCAATCGCTTTGTCATGCTGCCAATGACCATTGAGAAGACTGAGAACTACGCCATTGGCGAAGACCTCATCAACTTCTACGAGCAGCGCGCCAAGGGTGGTGCCGGCCTGATCGAGATCGGCTCGTGCTACGTTTGCGACTGTTTCGACACTCATCCCAAGTACCACACCACCACCGGTGCAGTTGGTGTTTGGGACGACATGTTCATCCCCGGGCTGAAGAAGACTTCCGAGGCTTGCCACAAGCATGGTGCAAAGCTCGCTGCTCAGCTGCAGCTTTGCTACGAGTGGCGCCTCGACGGCTCCCAGCCCCTGCTTTCTTACGCTCCCTCTAAGGACGTCATGTCCGGCCCCTTCGTTGGCATGCCCGAGCGCGAGTTCACCGTTGAAGAGATTCACCAGGTCGTCGAGCAGTACGGCCAGGCAGCTCGTCGCTGCAAGGAAGGTGGCATCGACATCATCGAGATTCATGCCGGTATCGGCTACATGGTGATGCGCTTCATCTCCAAGTACTCCAACCATCGTACCGACGAGTACGGCGGAGACACCAAGGGCCGCTGCAAGCTGCTCACCGACATCATCGACGAGATCCACAAGACCTGCGGCGAAGACATGCCCATCCTGGTCCGTTACTCCGCTGACGACCTGATGCCCGGCGGTCAGCGTGTCGAGGACCTCAAGGAGGTCATCGAGGTCGTTGAGGCTCACGGCATTGACGCTTGGTCCATCCAGGCTGGCTTCCATGAGGCTCCTCGCCCCGTTGCAAACCAGCTCGTCCCTGAGGGTGAGTTCATCTACCTGTCCAAGGAGGCCAAGAAGTACACCAAGCTTCCTTGCTTCCCCGGCACCCGTATCAACCATCTCGACGTCTGCGAGAAGATCCTGACCGACGGTTCTGGTGACGCTGCTGGTATGGCTCGTCATTGGATCGCTGAGCCCGAGATGGGCATCAAGGTCCACGAGGATCGCATCGACGAGGTCAAGCCCTGCATCGTTTGCTCCCGTTGCTTGGACAACATCTTCATCGGCAAGCCCTGCAAGTGCTCCGTCAACCCCAACGTCTACTTCTCCCAGTTCGGCCTGCCCGAGGAGCATCCCACCGACGATCCCAACAAGAAGATCCTTATCATCGGTGCTGGTGCTGCTGGCTGCGAGGCTGCTCGCAATCTCAAGCTCCGTGGCTACAACAACATCACCGTTGTTGACCAGAAGAAGAAGGTTGGCGGTCTGCTGAACCTTGCCCAGGTCCTGAATGACGAAATCATCCCCCTGACCGCTTGGTATCAGAACGAGATGAAGCGTCTCAACATCGATGTTCGCCTGAACACCAAGGCTGACTACAACTTCATCAAGGCCTTCAACGCTGACGAAGTCATCGTGGCAACCGGCCCCGAGACCTCTTCTCCCGACGTTCCCGGCAAGAACAACAAGAACGTCATCGATTCCCACGCTCTGAAGGAGCTCGTCGAGGGTCACAACACTCCCGGCATGGGCTTCATGTGGGGTCTTTCCTGCCTGGGCATGGGCATCCTCTGCCTCTGATGCAGTGGGGTCTGGGTACTCACATTCTGGTCAAGAAGAACCTTGTCGTCATCGGCGGCGGCTTCGCTGGTATCGAGGTCGCATCCTCCATGCACGAAGGCCGTAACGTTACCGTCATCGAGCCTCGCAAGAAGGCTGGCGACCAGATCGGCATCATCGACAAGAACCCTGAGCTTCGTGCCCTTAAGAAGGCCGGCGTCCGCATCATCACCGACACCAAGGTGTGCGCTTACACCAAGGAGGGCGTCGTTGTTGAGGCCCTGGTCGACACCAAGGACAACATGAAGACCGAGTACAGGCAGGGTCAGAAGACCACCATCCCCGCAGACACCATCATCTGCGGTACCGAAATGGTCGACAACACCTCGCTCTACGACGAACTTCTGCGTCAGGGCATGGACGCAAAGCACGTTCACATCATCGGTGGCGGCGCTCCCCACAAGGAGGACAAGATTGGTCCCGTGGCCGACGCTGACCCCTACAAGACTCCTGAGTTCAAGCGTGTTCTCGAGTCCGTCCGTGACGGCTACATCCTGGGCATGACCCTCTAGTCAATTGCTCATAGCGTTTGGCCCTTGGGGCCAAGCTTTGGAAAGGGACCCTTCGGGGTCCCTTTCTTTTTTGGTTGAGCTTTTGTGTGATAGAAATAATCCCAGTACACTGAAACCAATAGGGTGACCTGGCATCAAGAGATGACCAGGCTTGAATCAAGGAGAAGGGGAGCCACGAATCATGGCTATGTCCAAGGAAGAACGAAGCGCGGCGGCAGCAAAGCATTTGTCCCTGATGCGTGGCGTGTTCGGCGCTGAGACCGAGCAGTCCGTCAAGGCAGCGGAAATCATCGAAGATGGTCAAGGTCGCGAGTTCGAGATTCCCGAAGCGCGTGTCGAAAAGACCACGACCGAAGTGACCACCCAGTTTGCGGCAGCCGTTCTGGGGCGTCTTCAGGGTTCCGCACTGCTGGTTGACCCAGCCTCGTTCACCCGCCCTGGTGGAAACTATGAGGCGGGCTCCTTTGGCTCCGAACAAGCCCTTTGCGCTGATAGCAACCTGTATCCCATTCTTCAGGGTCTGAAGGCAAGCTACCACGACAAGAACCGTGGCTATGCTCGAGGCATGCTGTTTACGGACCGTGCTGCTTTTGTTCCGGGCGTTGTCTTCAATCGCGATGGCGTGATCCGCAAGGCAGACGTCTTGGTTATCCCCGAGCCCAATCGCGAGCGTGCTCTTGAGAATCACCGCTCTGAAGCCGAGTGTGATAATGCTTTGGCAAACCGAATCGAGGCACTGTTGCGCATTGCTGCCCAGAAGGGATGCGACACCTTGGTCGTGGGCGCTTTTGGTTGTGGACGTCAGGGTTTCCCCGCCGATCAGGTAATTGAGCTATTCAAGTCCTGGATCGAGGCTCATGAGGGTGTCATCCCCCATATTGTCTTTGCTGTTTCTCGTGCTAATTCTGAGGCGTTTGATACTGTTTTTGGCCAGCCCAAGGTTGAAGAGGCTCCTGTTGTCATTGAGCACGAGGAAGAGGAAGAAGACCTGTTCGATCCCAATGACCTTCCAGAGGGCATCACTTTTCGCTAAGCGATGTTGATTGCGCCCTGCGGTTAATCGTTATTTGCACGCCAGAAAGCCCCAGCTTCCACGGGATGCTGGGGCTTTCTGGCGAATTTGGTCCTGTCACTAAGTGGCATCAGTTGCCAGTTGGCATTTAGGCGAACAAGCTTTCGCAGAGGCGATAAAGTTGATCGTTGCCTATCTGGTAGGTCGTTTTGGTATCGTTGACATGAAGCCTGCCCTGCTTGTCCAGAGTGAGCGACAGGCACTCTTCGTCATCGCTGCTTGCAATTTCGATCGAATACAGTTTTTCGTCAATGACCATACCGAGTTCCTTTTGTTCGAAGCTCAGGTTGGTGTCATTGATTTCTGCAAGAAGTGCTTCTTGGCATTTGTCGATCTGTTCAGTGTCCGTGTAGGTTGGTGCTTTTCCGTCATACATTTCTTCTATCGACGTCACTTTGAATGATTCGCTTCCGTCTAGATTGTTTCGAATGACTTCTGTCAGACAGGTCTTCGTGAGGGTCATGAGTGCAAGGCTGATGATGAGCACAGCGATAACTGCAAGAGCAGCAACCCAAGTTTTCTTTCTCTGTGGCAAAGTTGGCATAGCTCGATCTTCTTCTTTCTTGGGAAGGTGGCCTGCCCGTCGCGGGCTGCAAAAGGGGTTAGTTCTTTGGCGCGTAATCCTCTTCGATTTCGCAGATGAGGAGGGGGCGATGGTGCACAAAGGGTAGCATGGTCACAGGAGATTTGAGCCGAGCGCTCTGCCCTTCCTGATTGTGTCCGCGAAGGTTTACGGGGGTTGATCCTTATGCGTTTCAAGTTCGAAGAGGGATTTGTCGAAGGCGTACCGGGCTCTGATGATCGCAGGATCATAGACAGTTATGCATTGCCCGATCAGTCCGTGCCCGCAAAGCCCCGCCTTTCTTCCACGGTTTTGCTTGTTCGTGATGCCGATCGGGCTCAACCGGCCTACCGAATCGGGGGAACGGATCCCGATGGCCGTCAAGCCCCAGCAGCGTTGCCTGCCGATTTCCCCAAAGATCAGGCTGTCGAAGTATTCATGCTTCGTCGTGCCAAGACCATGGCTTTTGCCGCGGATGCAATTGTGTTTCCCGGTGGTAGCGTTGACGAACGCGATGCGAACCCTGAGCTTCCTTGGTTTGGCCCTTGCCCTGCCGAATGGGCGGAGCTCATGGGATGCAACGAAGAAGATGCTCGTCTGGCCATCGTTGCGGCGGCGCGCGAGGTATTTGAGGAGTCAGGCGTTCTTTTGGCTGGCCCCGATGGCGGCACTTTGGTCCAGGTGGCTACCGACGAAAGCAGGGAGGCCCCACTTGGCTTTCTTGGTGCCGACGTCTGGCAAAGTGCACGTGAATCGCTTGCCAAGCACGAGACGTCGTTTGCCGAGTTCCTCATTGTGCATCAGCTGATGCTGCGCACTGACCTTTTGGGCTTGATCTTCAATCTGCAGACCCCCGCAGACGAGCCTCGTCGCTACGACACCTACTTTTTCAGCGCCTTGATGCCCGAAGGTCAGCAAGCTGATGGCAATACCAGCGAAGCCCAGATTGCCGACTGGGTTACGCCCGCACGTGCCGTGGCCGAGTCGGACGCTGGTCACTGGCGCGTGATGCCTCCTACTCTGATGAATCTGACCAAGCTTGCCGAGGCGCAGGATGCTGCAAGCTTTGTGCAGACGCGCAGGAAGGTGAGCAAGTGCACCCTTCACGTGGAGTATCTTGACGAAACCTTGGAGCATCCTGTGCTGCGTTGGCGTGTGAGTGACGTGCTGCGTGGCTGCCGCTCCGATTTCGACGAATCGGGCACCTATGTGCCCCCGCGCGGCTTTGTTCAGGACGTCGAGCCTTGGCAGGGCGGCTGGGTTCATTCACGCATGTACTGCCATCTGTGCAAGAATCCCAATCCTATGACCTATACAGGCACCAATACCTGGATTGTGCTGGGACCTTCGCCTGAGCTTCCTCTGGAGGATAGCTTCGGAAAGGCTGCTCGCCTTACGCGTAGCTGCATGGTCGTTGATCCAGGCGTCGAAGCGGAGGCGCCTGAAATCTACGAATGGTGCGTCAGTCGCAACTTGGCTATTGGGGCCGTGGTGACCACGCATCATCATGCGGATCATACGGCAGGTGCTCAGGCCCTGGCCGATCTTGCTCAGTGCCCCTGGATGAGCTGGGAGCGTGGCAACCTGGGGGAAGGGCAGTACGTTCCGGGAGAGACTCCTGGTTGGCCTGAGGGCATGTCGAACATGGAGGTAATCCACGTCCCTGGCCATTCCAAGGACTCGGTAGCCCTGGTAATTGGTGCGACCATGCATTCCCTTACCGGGGATGTGCTGTTTTCCCAAGGACCTACGGTCCTCAAGGGCGAAGAAGCAAATCTGGCGGACTACTTCAAAACGCTGGACAAGCTCAAGGCCCTTGTCGAAGACGAAAAGGCCGAGACCTTCCTATCCGGGCATGGCTATCCCATTACCGATCCTTGTCGCATCATTGACGCTTCGCGCGAGCATCGCATTGCTCGCCTGGAATCCATCAAGCGAGCTTTGGCACAGGGAGTGGAGCCAACGCCTGAGGCCATCGTTGACTCCGTGTACGGAGGAATAGATTCAGGGCTGCGCGATGCGGCGCTAAAGAGCGCTGCTTTTCAACTGGACTACTTGTCTCACCTGGGGTTATAGCGAACGCGTTCATTCGCCATTCACGAAAAAATTCGACACAAAAGAGCAAACCGTCGGTAATCGTTACGTAATCGCAGCGAAAAATTCCTAAACTCACCACATTCCAAAAGGCCAGAAGGCGCAAGCCTGAAGCATACGGTGTTCGTCGACTTGATGAGCCCGGATGAGAGGAGTACCGGTGACAAGCAGCGAAATACGTGACGATTTGTTCGAGCGCATTGTTGCTGCCCACGGTGGGTACTACGACATCCTCCGCGATTATCAGTTCGAAGGACGAACCTTTCCCGCCTTTGCTAGCTTTCATTCTCATGGGGAGCAGTATGTGCTGGTGAAGCGCGCGAAAATGTGGGAAGTGGAAACGCACGACTACCTGTTCTTTGAAAAGGCGGACCATCTGAGCGCCGCAAATCTCGAACAAGAAATCGAGTTCGTTACCTCAAAGGGTCTTGCTAAGGTGATTCCTGGACCCAGCCATATGTCTTCGGCTCTGTCGCTCGTCATAGTTGCCAACTCGGCGGATGACGAAGCGTTGAAGAAGGCGCACAAGGCGAGGTTCCGCAAGAACTTCAAGCTTAGCCTGCATGGTTGGGCGGACCTTCGTGTTGCCGTGGTCGACTTGTCGCGTGCAAGTGGCGGCAGGGTGACTTTCAACGCCGCTGGCAAGGGACTTGCCAAGATTCTCACAAGCAACTTGGCACTTGTCGAACAGAGCAATTAGGAAAGGCACGAGTAAATGAACGCAATGCTCATTCTGGTCGTTGCCCTTGTTGTCTTGGTTGCTGGCTATGTCTTTTATGGCGGCTGGCTTGCCAAGCAATGGGGCGTCGATCCCAAGAGGGTCACCCCGGCCCACGAACTCGAGGACGGCGTGGACTTTGTTCCCGCAAAGCCCTATGTGTTGTTGGGACATCACTTTTCGTCGATCGCAGGTGCGGGCCCCATTAACGGCCCTATTCAGGCAGCCGTGTTTGGCTGGGTCCCCGTCCTGCTGTGGGTCCTGATTGGTGGCATCTTCTTTGGTGCCGTTCACGATTTTGGCGCACTGTTTGCGTCGTTGCGTCACAAGGGTCATACCGTTGCTACGGTCATTGCTGAAAACATCGACAGCAGCTCCAAGAAGCTGTTCTGTACCTTTGCGTTCTTGACGCTGGTTTTGGTCGTTGCGGCCTTTGCTTCCATCGTTGCTAACACCTTTGTCGTGGTGCCCATCACCGATGCCATGGACGAGGCGACCCGTAAGGCAACTGAGGCATCCAATTTGGCCAACATGCGTACGGCCATGATCTCTCTGTTGTTCATCGTCGTTGCCGTAATCTACGGCCTGGTGACGCGTGGCCGTGAGATTCCCGCTGCTGCCAACATCATTTCTGCCATCGTGATCATTGTCGCCATTGTCGCAGTTGGCTACAACTTCCCCGTCATTGCGCTGGATTACACCACCTGGATGATCATTCTGGGTCTCTATATCCTTGTCGCTTCGGTTACACCTGTTTGGATTCTGCTGCAGCCCCGCGACTACCTTTCGTCCTATCTGCTGTACGGCATGTTGATTCTGGCGGTCGTGGCCATTGTCGGTGCATCCCTGATGGGTGCCGCAAGCAACCTGCAGATCCCTGCCTTTACGGGCTTCGTTGCATCGAATGCCGCCGTGGACGCCGCTGGCAACGTCATCATCAATCCCGATACGGGTCTGGCCGTAGTTAACAAGGCTGCTGCTTCCGGCGCCCTGTTCCCCGTGCTGTTCATCACCATTGCCTGCGGTGCGATTTCCGGTTTCCACTCCCTGGTTTCGTCAGGCACTACGTCCAAGCAGATGGATACCGAGGCTCATGCACGCCCCATCGCCTATGGTGGCATGCTTCTCGAGTGTGTTCTGGCTGTGATCTCCCTGTGCGCGGTTGGCTTTGTGTGGGCTACGTATCAGGCAGGTGGCTACGCTTCTCCTACGGCCGTTTTTGCTGGTGGTCTTTCTCAGATGCTCGCCTGCATTCCTGGCCTTCAGGATGCCGAATCCCTGGCCTATTCCCTGCTGATTTTGGCTGTTTCTGCGTTCTGCCTGACTTCCCTGGATACCGCAACCCGCCTGGGTCGTTACATGTTCCAAGAGCTGTTTACCGCTTCTGATGAGACCGTTGAGGAAGCTCGTGAAAAGGGCGGTTTCAAGGCTGTCTTCTGCAACCCCTACGTTGCCACCATCATCACTGTCGTTTTGGGCGTTGGCTTGGGCATGACGGGCTACACCATCATTTGGCCCCTGTTTGGTGCCGCCAATCAGCTGCTTGCGGCCCTGGCTCTGCTTGCCGTGTGCACTTGGTTGGGTAATGCGGGTCGCAACAACAAGATGTTCTACATTCCCATGGTGTTCATGATGGTTGTCACGCTCATCTCTCTGGTGCAGACCATCATGGCCAAGGCTGCTCTGCTGGGTGGCAGCGCTACCGTCCTGGCCGCCCAGGCGGGTGGCTATGCGGGCGTTCTCGCACAGTTGCTCATTGCCGTTCTTTTGGTGGTCCTGGCGCTGGTTGTTGCCGTGAAGGCCGTCCGTGTCATCTTCTTCAAGAAAGAAAAGAAGGAAGTTTCCTTCTAGGCCATTTTCTCGGTCAGGTACGAAGGGTCTGGCGATTTTGGCCCTTCTCTCATTAAGCAAGCGACCCACGTGATGATGTCACGTGGGTCGCTTTTGCTTGCGTTGATGGCTTTGAGTTACAGGATGCCGCGTTCCTTCAGACGGCGATCAAGTTCGTCAGCCAGCTGGTTGCGCTTAACTTTGCCGGATTCGGTCAGAGGAATTGCGTCGATATATTCGACGTATTCGGGGCGCAGTCGCTTTGCAATGCCGATGGAATCGAGGTATTCAGCGATGGACTCCACGGTGGGGCGGGGCTGACCGCAGACGGGAACGACGAAGGTGCAGATGCGCTCACCCAAGCGGTCATCGGGGTAGCCGATGGTGGCATGCGAGCCAACGCCGGGGCATTCGGCAAGATTGTTGTCGATTTCGGTTGCCGAGATGTTCTCGCCGCCGCGGATGATGATTTCCTTCTTGCGGCCGTTGATCTTTACGCGGCCTTCTTCGTCCATGGTGCACAGGTCACCGGAGTAGAACCAGCCATCGTCTTTGAGGTCGCGGTTGGTTGCTTCGGGGTTGTGCAGATAGCCTGCGAACATGTGGGGACCACGCGAGATCTCTTCGCCCTGCTGGCCGCGAGGAACCTCGTTGCCCTGGGCATCGACGACCTTGACCTCGATGCCTTCGCCGCAGGGGATGCCGCTGAATTGACCGTTCCATTCGAGGGTCTTCGAAGGGGGTACGGCCAGATGAGGGCAGCTTTCCGTAGAGCCGTAGCATTCGCATAGGCAGATGCCGTGCTTTGCGGCCCACTTGCTCATGCTGCCAGGCACCGGTGCTCCGCCGCAGATGAACAGACGCAAAGACTTGAACTGCTGGCCTTCGCACTCGGCGGTAGTCAGGTAGTCATAGATGAAGGGCGTGGCTCCCATGGACCAGGTGACGCCTTGGGTGTTCATGAAGTCGATTGCGGGAGATGCCTTGAACTCCTGCATAAGAACGACGCGTGCGCCAGAAAGCATGGGCGTGATCAGTCCATGGTTGAAGCCTGTTGCGTGATTGAGAGGCGCAGGCATGAACATGACGTCGTCGTGCGTGAGCCCGAAGTGCTCGGTGAAGGCGGTCTCGGAATAGATAAGCGCGTTATGGGTGAGCAAAACGGCCTTGGGGAATCCGGTGGTGCCCGACGTAGAAAGAATCAGGACAACTTCGTCAGACTTGGATTCGGGGGCTTCGGTCAGGGGCTCGAAGGTTTCCATGATTTCGGCAAGCGTGATGGTGCCGTGGGAAGCAATGGTCTTGTCGTGGACGGCAACGGCCGACCTGTCGAGCGTGGGAACCTCATCGATGATGGCAAGCGCCTGGTCCTCGAAGTTGGTCTTGTGATAGAAGGTGGGGCAGATGAAAGCCTTGCTGCCTACCAGGTTCATGCCGTAGACCAGATCAGCTCCGTTGAAGGTAACGGGAAGTGGGTGGATGACCGCTCCAACCTTCAGGCAGGCAACATAGAGGATGCAGAACTCCGACCAAGGAGGGCACTGAAAGGTGACGACATCGCCGTTTTTGACGCCGACGCTCTTGAGCCAGGCAGCCAAGCGGCCCGCCTTGTCATCCACTTCAGCATAGGTGTAGTGGATACCTAGGTTATCGCAGACGTATTCCTGATCGGGATACTGCTCGACGGCTTCGTTCCAGCGATCATTGAGCGTTTTGTCGGTCCACCAGCCCTTCTCGTAATAGAGCTTTTTGTTTTCGGCGTTGATCTTTAAATCAGTAATCATGACGACCGACTCCTTGCGCAAATAATCGACGGGAAGTCGTCCCGCGATTCCCCTCGTACCCTTCGTGCGTCCTACCGCACGCTACTTATGTGACATGCGCCCTCACGCATGTCTCTCTCCTGATGTGCGCCCTCACGCACATCATCTCTAATTCTACCCCCCACGGTGAACGCACTCAACGGACAAAGGGGGACTCGAGGGCTGCCAAGCGCCACCGTTTCTTGCTTGGGCACGGCGTCTTTGCGTGGTTTTTGGGGAAAGGAAGACGAATAATTGCGCAAATTGTGCGGATTCGTATGAAAAAGCGATGTTGTGTTGCGGGAAACGGGGGCCACAATTTGCGTAGCCTAAAAAAAATAGGCAAAATATTCCGCATGGCTAGATATGAACAAAAGAAGTCAAACCGTAGGGGAGCGCATCAGGCCGACGCTTCGGCCTCCAGCCGCTCTTCATACGGCTCGGGAGAGACTTCCACTTATCGTGACCACAGGGCTGGCGCTCGCGACGCTGTGCCTGGGGCCGCTTCTAACCCGTACTCACGTGCGGGTCACAACTCCCACAACTACGTCCGAAACAACAAGCTTGCGAAGAAACGTTCGCGTAGGCGCAAGGGCATTATTGCTGGTGCCGTGCTGCTTGTTGCCTTGTTGCTTGGTGGCGCCGGTGCCGCTTTTGCCTACATGTCGTACCTTGACGGACAGATGAATGGCCTTGATGCCGACGCCACGGCTTCGCTGCAGGCTACCGACAACGCCTCGGATCCCTTCTATATGCTTCTGATTGGTGTTGACAAGTCTGAAGCCCGCGAAAGCTCGGGCAAGTGGGGCGGCTATCGTACCGACTCCATGATCCTGACGCGCGTTGATCCCCAGAACAAGCACATCACCATGATCTCCATTGCTCGAGACCTCAAGACGGATATGGGCGAGCATGGTACGCAGAAGATCAATGCGGCGTACACCTTTGGTGGTCCCGCAGGAGCCATCAAGACTATCTCTGAGCTGGCGGGTGTGCCCATTTCCCACTACGCCGAAATCGACTTTGACGCCTTCAAGGAAGTTGTTGATGCGCTTGGCGGCATTGAGGTCACGGTTCCTGTGGACATTGACGACAAGCACGTCGACGACAAGATCAAAGCCGGCAAGCAGACACTTAATGGCTCCCAGACCTTGTCTCTGTGCCGCTCCCGTCATACCTATGACAAGCTGGGCGATGGCGACGCTCTTCGTACCGCCAACCAGCGCATGGTCCTTTCTGCGATCATGAAGAAGGTTCTGAGCTCTGATCTTCCCACCATGATGAATACGGTGAACACCATGGTTGGCTACGTCACCACCGATATGTCAGCTTCCTACATCCTGGGCTTGGCACAGCAATTCAATGGAATCGATGTTGACAAAAACGTGTACACCGCTTCGACCCCCAAGACCTCTGAGCGTCAGAACGGTGTGTGGTGGGATATTCTGCTTGAGGATCAGTGGCGCACCATGATGTCTCGCGTCGATCAGGGCCTGTCTCCCACGGAGGAAACCCAGACTGACTCGGCTACGGGCATCGAGACCTCCCATTCGGGCAATGGTGGCACGGCAAGCACGTCTTCTACCCAGGGCTCCACGAGCACCGATCTTTCTGGCTTGAGCATTGTGGTGAAGAACGGTTGTGGCGTATCTGGTTGTGCCGATCAGGCTGCCGCAAAGCTGAAGGCGCAGGGCGCAAGCTGTGATACGGGCAATGCCGACAACTTTGCCTACACTTCGACGTTGGTCATTTATGATGATGACAGCCAGAAGGACAAGGCCGACGAGGTTGCTGAAACGCTTGGCTTGGGTCAGGTGAAGAAGAACAACGGCACGTACAGCCATAAGGGCGACATCCTGGTGGTTCTGGGCGCCGACTGGAAGTAGTCTTCCTGGTTGCGTTGATTCTCATATCTCCCAATGCGAAGGGCCGCGTCAAAGTGACGCGGCCCTTTGTTGTTCGAGGTGCGGTGGTGCGGGGCGTTCCTTCAGGGCGAAGAGCGCAGTGCGGGCAAGAGTGCAGCGTGGGCACTGGGGTTGCCGTGCGTTCGGATTCGGTTAAAAAGGCGGGCATAGTGTGAGCACCTGGCTCTGGTGCGCTCAGGCCTAGCTTAAGGGGTGGGCTTTTTGGTATCCCTCCAGGCAGATGAGCACGAACTCCTCCATGTCCGATTCGAAGTCGATGACATCGGGCGTAATTTCCAGGCGGGCGAGTGCTTCCTTGATGAGGGGATTGTTCAGGCATGATTGTGCCAAGCCGACGGCATGGTGAAGCACGGTCAGGGATAGGGTGTTGATGTGGTCGGCATTGATCCCAAGAGCGGGAGAGAGCACCTCTGTGAGGCGTTCAAGCAAGTCGTAGTAGGATTCCTTGAAGTCCATGAGCTTTTCCACTGACACGTTTGTCTCAATGATGGTCATGAGCATGCTGTTGTGCTTGAAATAGTCCTGATGAGCCGCGGCAATGTGTGCCCAGGTGCGTGCCAGCTCTTGGTTGGTGGGACGCGTCTCGCAGGGTACGTTCGGAGCCATCCGAAAGGCGCGAATCAGCTCTTCAAAGTAGGCGTCGCGCTTATCTCGATTGATTGACAGGAAGATTTCTTCCTTGGTGGCAACATACTTGTACAGGTTGGCGCGTGACCAGCCGAGCTCTTCTGCAATGGTGGTCAGGGTGATTTCGTGATAGGGGCGCGTGGCAAACTGGCGATCTGTCACAGCTTTGATTTCGGCAAGGCGCAAGGCCTTCTGCTCTTCGCTTCTGGCTCTAATGAAGTCTGCCATCGTGCCTCCTTTCGTTGGCATGGAGTATAGCGCACCGACTTGTTTGGATATCAACCTACGCAAGGCCTGAGCACGTAAGGGCTGGCAGGCGCAGGACGGAGCAAGTGCAGGACGGGGCAGGCTCAGGATGTTGATCTACGCAAGCTCAGGCAAACAAGGGGCTTCTGGGTGGCGACTTGAGCTGGCAGTGGCTGCATTTCTTCAGGGTGTTCGACCCTCAGGGGATGTCAGGGCTAGCGGTTCTCAATGCTCGTGATGTTGTTGAGCGAGATCGAATAGGTGCCGTCTGCGGTGCTGGTGAAACTGATGAACTCGGGGCTGCGGACGTATTCGGCGGGGAA
>JAUNOE010000008.1:0-15767 GCA_030537255.1 Coriobacteriia bacterium | reverse complement strand
GGCAACGCGGCGCGCCACTTCCTTTTCGACCGTTACCTGCTGGGGAACTTCGCGTTCTTCGGCATATTCACGGATGGATTCGCGCGGCGCTACCTGTTCTCCGAAGACTTCGTCAGCGAGTTCGTCCAGGTCTAGATCGCGCCCTTCTTCTGCGCATTCAACGGCATAGGCCTTGGCCTGTGTGACGGCAACGGTAGGGTTGGCACCGTATTCCTGCGCCACTTCTTCAACGATTTGCGTGACGGCGGTTACGACCTCCTTGGTAGATGCCTGGGTGGAGCACTGCAAGAGGCCTTCAGGAATCAGGTAGCGATCTTGGCCGGCAATGACGCGCTTCTTGTCAACAAAGAGGACGGCAAGCGACCGAAGGTCGATGACGGCAGCGGACTGCACCTTCTGCGAAGGGTTGGGCAGAATGGCGAAGTGACGCGAGATGGTATTGGAGAGGCCCGAGTCACCCACAAACAGATCATGCATGTAGGCTTGCTTACTTTCCAGCAGGATGATGGCGAAGTAGCGCTTGTTCATCTGCTCAAGGATGTCAGCTGCGGCAGGGTCGAAGTGCGAGCCACGTTCTTGGTCTACGGCAGGGGAGTCAAGGGTGTTGGCTTCGTTGTCGTTGGTTTCCCGGGGAGCTTCGTCTTCGGTCGAGGTGGAACCACCCTCTTCAGTCTCGTCTTCCCAGGGGGCAATGTCGGAGGCGGTGCCTTCGCTGGAAGCGTGCTCGAAGTCGTCGGCACCGGCGGTGGGCTTGGGCTCGACTTCGAAGTCGATTACCAAAAGGTCGCACGATGGGGTCTTTTCCATATGGCTCAGTTCGCCGACCAGGTATTCGCCGATCTGCTGGCTGAGCTCGGAGAAGCTGCGGTCGCCCTTGAAGTAGGCCGTAAGCTCGGGAGCGAACAGGCTTTCGGGCGAAAATTCGCCGTGTTTGTTATCCAGGTTGTTGAGACACTTGTTTGCCAGGCGCTGCACGTAGTTCTTGGCGTTCTTGTCGTGCAGGTCGATTTCTTCCTGCGCAAATACGTTTTCGCAGGAAACGAAGTCGAATACGTGAAGTATGGCGTGATTGATTTTCATGCGCGAGCAGTCCTTGTGATGCATGCCTTGTGGTTCGGCTCATTAGGATAGCAAAGTCGAGCTGTGGTATGGTTTGTTCATCTACGGGTTTCGCCGGAGTGCGAGTCCGGTTTTGTATCCGCTGGGCATGTCGCACAGCGGTTTTTCTTTGGAGGAAAGATGAGCAGATTGCTCTGCTGCTGGCATGCGGCGGCCTGTTTGGTGGGGTCCAAAGGATTGGTGTCCGAGTCGCCCTGCACGCACGGGAGGGAAGAAGAGGTTGGTGTGATTGGCTAAGGGAGTCACCCTGTCGCAAGGCCGTGCGGCCTTGTTGGTATTCATAGGTGGCGCGAGCTACGGCGCCAACGCCACGTGCTACAAGCTTTCCTACGAAGCTGGGTTTTCCTGGGCTCAGATGGTGGCGGCTCAGGTCTGGTTCGCCTGCGCGCTGTTTGCCTTGGCAACGATCATTGGGATTTTACGCGGTGGCAGCTGGGTGCGTCTTGGCCGGACCAGTACCTGCAAGTTGTTGGGATTGGGACTTCTGACTTCCGTTACGTCGGTGTGCTACTGCTATGCCATGAGCGTCTTGCCCGTCCCGCTGGCCTTGACCCTGCTGTTCCAGTTCACCTGGATTGGAACGGTGGTGCAAGTCATTATGACGCGTAGGGCTCCATCGGTGCCCCAGGTGTTGGCTGCGGCTGTTGTCATGGTGGGCACCGTCTTTGCAAGTGGGCTGTATGCGTCAGAACTGGGCTCCTTCGAGCCATTGGGATTGGTTTCTGGCTTGGCTGCCGCTGTGAGCTGTGCTCTGTTCGTCACCTTTTCGGGGAAGGTCCAGGTGCCTTGTCCCGAACAGCAGCGAGGTCTAGTGGTGTGTTCGGGCGCTTTCGTTGCCAGCTTGTTTATCTGTCCCGACTTTTTGACATCGGGAGCTCTGGTGGAGGGAATCGCCCCCATGGGCTTTGTGGCGGGTTTTACGGGATTTTTGTTGCCCGTCATGTTATTTGGAATGGGCATGCCCCATCTTCCTGCCGGCTTGGGAACGGTGCTTCCCGCAGCCGAGCTTCCCGCAGGCCTTTTTATTGCCATGCTGGTCTTGGGAACGCCTATCGAGCTCTTGCAGTGGCTGGGCGTTGCTCTGATTATGGGTGGTGTGGTTTTGGCCCAACTGAAGCTTCCAAGGAGAAAGGCTCAACGATGACGAACACGAACGAAAGGGTTCAGGGAGTCGTTCCTGTCCGATCTCTCAGCGATGCGGAAGCGATGACGGATGCGAACAAAGGGGCCCAGGGTGGCTCCCTTGACGTGGTGGGTCGTGATTTGCCAGCCCTGAGCCAGGCGCTGGCCATATCGCAGATTGCTGTGGCAGCGGGCTTTGAATGGGAAGACGAAGCTGGCGTGTGGGACAAAGTTGCCAAGGAGGTCGAGGAATTCAAGGAAGCTTCCACCAAGGCTGACCGGTTGCTTGAGTTCGGTGATGTCCTGTTTAGCTTGGTGAATGTGGCTCGCTGGAATGGGATTGATCCCGAAGAGGCGCTGAAGGCCACGTGCGATAAGTTCCGCCGCCGTTGGGCTCACATGGAGCAGTCTTCTTGTATTCAGGGACGCTCTCTGGACGGGCTGAGAGTCGATCAGCTGGAGGCCTTGTGGCAGGAAGCGAAGCGCGCCGAGCGTGAGGCTGCTGGCAGCGAAGGCTAGAGGTTTCGACTTGCTCCTACAGGTAAGGGAAGCCTTTGCCTAGTGCTCGGCATTTGACGCACGGTATTTGATGCCAAGTGCTTGCTGCTTGTTGCTGGGCGATCGATGCAGCGTAAGTAAAATCGGGCTTTTCTGGACAAAAATCAAAACTATGGACAAGCGGGCCAGACAAATTCTCTGCCTTTAGTGCCTTGCAATGATCGAACCTTGCAAAAGCCCAGGTCAGCGAAGTGCTGGGATTTCCCGCCGATGCGGTCACAAAGGCAGATCGTCCACAGCTTCGTTTTTTTGCCAAAAAACGAAGAATACGGTGACGCTGAGTCCGCTGTGGGAAGTAGGCAGCCTGCGTCAGGCGAGATCTGCGCAGGTCGTGCTCGGCGGGGTTCGCGTAGGCAGCGTCAGCACAAATGGGCCGCAGGGCGTCAAAGGAGTAGCATCAAGATCTCGGGTCAAAACTACAGAGGGCAGGCCCTGGATGAGTTCCAGGGCCTGCCCTCTGTAGTGATCCATATTCGGTTTGACCAGGTCTTGGGAAATGCCTTAGGGGAGAGCCCTCTCCTGTTTGCGTGAGTCGCTGATCGGGAAGGGCTCACGCGCCAGCGTCATGCCAGCGTTCCCTCAGGCTTCTTTGGGGAGAGCCGAAGCGTCTGCCTGGATAGCGGCTTCTTCGGCGGCTGCCTTGTCTTCTTCGGAGTCCTTGGGCAGGACCAGGTTGAGAACCAGGGCGACGGCAAAGGTGAGCGCAATGCTGTTGTCGACAAAGATGTTTTGGACCAGAGCGGGGAAGGTTACGAAGATTTCGCCTACCTGGGAAAAACCAATGCCGATGGCAAGTGCGGTGGCTGCGATGGTGATGTTGCGTTGGGAGAAGCCAGCTGCGGCGATCATCTGGAAGCCGCTGGTGACGATGGTTCCGAACATCATGATGGTGCAGCCGCCCAGCACGGCGCTAGGTACGGAGTTGAACAGGGCGCTGACGGCGGGGACGAATCCGGCAAGGATCAGGATGCCTGCACCGCAGGCGATGGCCTTGCGGTTAACTACGTGGGTCATGCCGATGAGGCCGATGTTTTGTGCAAACGAGGTAAGCGGGGTGCAACCCAGGGTGCCTGCGATGGCGCTGGTGAAACCGTCGGCGGAGACGGCGCCGCAGACTTCGCGATCGGTAGCCATACGATTGAAGCCAACGCGTGCGATGGCACCCGCGTCGCCGATGGTCTCGGCGGCACTCACCAGGAACAGGAGCGTGACCGAGATGATGGCACCTGCGTTGAATTCGGGAGTGAAGGGCATCAGGTGAGGCGCGGCGACAATCTGCAGACCGTCAAACACCGAAAGATCGACCTTGCCCAGGAGCAGGGCTATCACGTAGCCTGCGGCCAAGCCGAACAGTACGGAGAGCTGTTTGGCACTGCCCTTTGCTAGGTGCTGGAAGGCAAGGCAGGAAACGAGTGAAAAGAAGCCCAGAAACAGGTTTTCGGGCGAAGCGAAGTCGGCTGCGCCTACGCCGCCAGCAAAAGTCTGGGCACCCGTGGGCAGCAAGGAAAAGCCGATGGAGGTGACCACGACGGCCGAGACCACCGGGCCGATGAACTTATACCAGTGCTGGGCAAACAATCCCAGGATGCCTTCGATGCAGCCACCTACGATGACTGCACCTACCACGGTGCCAAAGCCATAGGTGGCCGCAATGCCGCTAAGCACCGTGACGAAGGTGAAGCTGACTCCCATGACGATGGGCATGCGCGAGCCAATGCGCCACACGCCGAACAGCTGGATAAGCGTGCCGATGCCGGCGGCAAGCATCGCGCTTTGGATTAGGATGCCGGATTCTTCGGTGCCCATTCCCGCGGCGGCGCAGATGATGACGATGGGGGCCAGGTTGGAAACAAACATGGCCAGGACGTGCTGGATGCCATAGGGCAGGGCCTTAGCAACGGGAACGGCGCCCTTCCAGGAAGAAAGGGCGCCGCTGAGGTCTTCGCTCTTAGTTTTTCCCATTAGCGAAACTCGATTTCGCCGGTTTCGGCGTCCATGGATTCAACGATGGCCAGGGAATCTACAACAAAGCCACGCTCGCGCAGCGCGTCACCGCCACCCTGATAGCCTTTCTCGATGGCGATGCCGATGCCCTCAACGGTGGCACCTGCACCTTCGCAGATCTCGATCAAGCCATTCATGGCGCAGCCGTTGGCCATGAAGTCGTCAATGATGAATACGTGGTCGTTGGCATCGAGGAACTTCTTGGAGACGATAACGTCGGAATCAACTTTGTGGGTAAAGGAATGGACGCGAGAGCAGTAGACGGAGCCGTCGATGTTGATGCTCTTGCTCTTCTTGGCGAACAGCACGGGGACGTCGAACACCAAGCCGGCGATGGCGGCGATGCCGATGCCGCTGGCTTCGATGGTCAGAATCTTGTTGATGGGCTTACCGGCAAAGTCGGCGCGCCACTGCTCGGCCATGGCCTTGAGCAAGCTGACGTCCATCTGATGATTCAGAAAGCCATCCACCTTGAGGACGTTGCCTTCTTTGACGATGCCGTCTTTGCGGATGCGTTGTTCAAGCAGTTCCATACCCAACAAAACCCTTCGTTCTGGACTCGATACGCACAATAAAAGGTAATAGACGAATTGTAGGCGGTGGGAGCCGTGGGCAAAAGCGCAATTTTCCAAAAATAACGCTTACGAGGGGAGCGGCTTTGTGCCTATAATTCCAACTGCTTTGGCAATTGCAAGGTCGCATCAACGATATGAGGCGCTCGTAGCGAGTCTACGAGCGCCTTTTTTATTGCCGGGCCACTGGCTCGTTCGCCTGGATGGAGTGCGGGGTTTCTCGTGCCATCAGGAGTAGACGAGGATTTGAAAAGGAAAGGATAGTTAGTCAGTGAATCAAGAAGTTGCAAACACTCCTCGGGCCCGTGTGCAGGTGCCCCATCCCTATTTGTGTCTTATGGGCCTATATCTGGGCGGCTTTGCGGGCATGTATTCCGAAACGGCTCTGAACATTGCCCTGCCGCAGCTTTCCCAGGCTTTTGGCGTGGGCGTCGCCTTGGTCCAGTGGCTGGTCGTGGGCTACATGCTGGCAATCGGTATCGTGTTGCCCTTTTCCAGCTTGTTGATGAAATGGTTTTCGGCCCGAAAAATCACCCTGTTTGCTCTGGGTTCCTTTTTCGTGGGTTCCCTAATCAGTGCTGGTGCCGGCAGTTTTGAGATGTGCCTGGCAGGTCGCGTGATTCAGGGCGTTGGCACGGGTCTGGTTTTGCCTCTGATGTTCGCTATGGTGCTGGAGGTCATACCTCCCCACAAGATAGGCACTGCCATGGGCATGAATGCCTTGATCATCATGTCGGCTTCGGCTGTGGGAACTACGCTTGCGGGTGTCATTATCGCCGCGTTGTCTTGGCGCTGGGTGTTTTTGAGCTTTGCCATTATCTTGCTGATTGGCATGGTGTTTACCGTAAGGTTCCTGGTAAATCCCTATGAACTCACGCGCCCGCACATCGATGCCGTTTCGGTTCTCACGTCGGTTTTGGGCTTTGGGGGTATCGTGCTGGGCATGGGCCTGTCGAGCCTGTGCGGCTGGACATCGGCCATCGTTGTTTGCTCTCTTGTTGTGGGCGTGGCCTCCCTGGTCGTGTATGCACGTCGCCAGCTGAAGCTTGAGGTTCCCGTTGTCGACCTGCGAGTATTCGCCGTGCCTGGCTTCCGTGCCGGAGCCTTGTGCGTGATGCTGAACTTTGGCGTCATTCTTTCGGCACTCTACATCCTGCCCCAGTTCTATCAGAACAGCATGCTGTTGGCAGTTGGCCTTGCTGGCATGCTTATGCTTCCGGGCGGCATCGTGAACGCTATCGTCAGTATGTTGGCTGGTCGCGTGTATGACCGCATTGGTGCGCGCATTCCTGCGCTGATAGGATTCGGGCTAACCATCGTGGCGGTTGTTTTGCTGCTGACGGCGGGCCCTGCGGTTCCGGTCCCCTTCGTGGTTGCTTGCCATGTCTTGATGATGGTAGGAATCCCCCTGGCCATGTCTCCCTGCCAGACGCATGCGCTGTCTTCGCTGCCTCCGCGGTATTCGTCCGATGGCTCCACGATGCTCAACACCTTGCAGCAGGTTTTTGGTGCCGTGAGCACCGCCTTGGCTACCTTCTTGCTCTCCGTTGGCCAGGCGTCGTCTCTTGCGGGCGGATCCGGTTCCGTGCAGGCATTTGCCCAGGGGTCTCATTGGGGCCTCACCTTTTCCCTTGTTTTGGCCGTACTGGCTTTCGTTGTCGCGCTGCGCTTGAAGAAAGGCCCTGCCGCAAAGGATGTTTCTGCTGAGAGTGCTGATTTCGCTCAGGCCCCCTTTGCTGCAAAGCTTGCCGACCTTATGCAGTCCGAGGTCTATGCTCTGCGTGAATCCGATTCGGTTTTGGATGCCCTTAGGTTGTTTTCCGACAAGCGCATTTCGGGTGCTCCCGTCCTGGATGAGAAAGGTGGACTTGCGGGCTTTATTAGTGACGGCGACATCATTGGCGCCCTTTCCAGGCAGGACCCCACCGTCAGCTTCTATGCCGTGGTGACTGACCCCGACAAGGGCGACTTTTCTAGCAAGCTGGAAGCCCTTCGTGGCATTACTGTGGGCCAGTTGGCAACGAAGTCGGTGGTGTCGGTCGATCTGTCGGCGCGCATGACCGACGTGTGCACCCTCTTGTCTCAGCGTCACCTGAAGAAGATGCCTGTGCTGAAGGATGGCAGGGTCGTTGGTGTCATCAACCGCTCCGACATCACGGGATATGCCGTGACGCGCTATATCGAGCTGGGCGCGTAGGCTGGAAGCGCAAGACCTGGGTGCTTGCCGCCTAAGCTGGCGCTTTGTCCTTTGACAAGGGCGCAAAGGCAGGATCTCCTCCCGCTTTTGCGCCCTTTTTTCGTTACGTGTGAAACCTTTTTGAAGGAAAAGGAAAGAATGGGACATAGGGCACTTGAACGTGTTCAGAATTGGAATAGACTACCTGTTTGTTTGAACAAATGTATTCAGACTGATGAGTAACCAACTTGTGGGAAGGGGATGCCCACGATGAAGGTGTTGAACACGAACGGCTGGATGTACGCCGTGGAGCTCGAAGAGCCCCGGGCGGGTCAGCCAGGGAAATACTTCTTTGGAAACAAGGTTCGCGGCATTGTCACGAGCGACCTTCCGTCTGCCATGGAGAATATGCAGGTGCCCGAGGTGCCCAAGGACGCTAACGTTGTGATTCCCAAGGAAATCGAGCAGTCCATCGGTCGCGCTCTGTCTGACGAAAAGCTTGCCCAGTCAGGTGAGCTGTCGGGCGATTCTCAGCATGAGCACATTTCGCAGCGCCACGCCGAACGCCATCCCATCTGGCCCAGGATTGCCAAGCGGCTACGTGCGGCTCTGCATCATGGGGTAGCTGACGAAAATACCGCCTCCATCGACGAAATCTACGATCGCTACGTGTGACGGACGGGCATCCCGTCTGTGCTTCCCAGTCTGGCCAGCATGCATCAAGTCCGGCTGACACGTATATCTCAAGGTAAAACCTCCACGTCAGGCGGTGCATCGTTGCGCCCAGGATGCCCGCAGGTGTTCGCTCGTGGTCGTTGGAGTACACTTTTAGGGTTACAAGAGCATCAAGGAAACGAGAACATCCTCTCATGAATCCAGCAATCGTTATCCCTACCTATCATTGTCCGTCCATTCGGTCGAGCCGCGGCGCCGCACACGAGCGTTATGATCACGCTACGCCCCTGAATGCCCCAGGTGAGCTCAAGCGCTGCCTGGCATCGCTTCAGAAGGTCGAAGGCTTGGGTCAGGTTGTCCTGCTGGTTGCGGCAGATGACGAGGTTGCCGAGGAGGCCGCCCGCAAGGTTCAGCAGATTGCCGACGAGTTCTCCCAGATGCACATCCTGGTTATCGGCCAGGCCGAATGTTCTCTGGTTCAGCAGCGTTTGGCGCAGCATGGTTTTGGCGACGTCTCGCACGAAATTGGCCTGTGCGGCTATGGTGCCATTAAGAATTTGGGCCTAGTGGTGTGCAACGTGCTGGGCTTTGATTCCGTGGTGTTTGTCGATGACGATGAGGTCATCGAGGACCCCGATTTCCTGCGCAAGGCAATGTACGGCCTGGGCAAGCTGACGCGCAAGGGCATCCCCATTCTTGCCAAGACCGGCTTCTACCTTAACGACAAGGGAAGCTACCACTCCAAGAGCCAAAGCCGTTGGTATAACCACTTTTGGCAGCAGGGTCGAGCCTTTAATCATTGGATCGACCGTGCCATGCAGGGACCGCGCCTGTCGCGCTCCAACCATGTCTGCGGCGGCTGTCTTGCTCTGCACCGCGAAGTATTCAAACGCCTGAGCTTCGATGCCTGGATTCATCGTGGTGAAGACCTGGACTATTTGCTTGACCTGCGTATGTATGGCTCCGACGTGTGGTTTGATAACAAGTGGTCCTGCAAGCACCTTCCTCCGCGCAATCGCCATGAAGGCCATCGCTTCCGCAAGGACATCTACCGCTGGATCTACGAATACGCCAAGGTGGAGTTCAGCCGTTCTCAGATTGACCTGCTGCAGATCAAGCCTTCTTCGCTCGAGCCGTATCCGGGCCCGTTCTTGGAGCCTGGCATCGTCAAGCGCGTGAAGCGTACTGCCTGGCTGCGCTCCCTGGCTCGCAACGACAAGAAGGCCTATCGCCAGGCTGCGCGTGAGGCAAGCAACCAAGCCTTGGCCTATGCCGAAGAGCACTGCTCGCGGTATTTCGACTTCCAGCGTGTGTGGCCCGAAATCATGCTGGCCACCGAGTCCGACCGCGACCTGGCCCGCATGCTTGCGCAGGCGGCCCTTGCTCGCCAGGCTGGCGAAACGGTGGTCATCGAAGCGCTTCCTCAGAAAGAGGAAAACCCTGCTGATGCTGCGATTCCCGCTTATGACGCCGTCAGCGAAGTGCCTCAGGAAGAAGCTCCTGCTGCTGAGCGCTATCACGTTCCGGATGTGGCCAGCCTCAACATCCCCAATATCAATGTCGACCCTGGTTTGACGAGTGAGATTCGCCTGAATCTCGACGAGGACTAAACGTGGTCGAAATGTTTTTGGCCGCCGTTGTGTGCGGCCTTTTCATTGGTATGCTGTCGGGACTTTTGGGCATTGGGGGCGGCATGGTCATGGTGCCGCTATTGCGCTTGGGCTTTGGTCTTCCTGCGGTAAGTGCCACGGCAACGTCCCTGTTCACCATTGTTCCCACGTCCATCACGGGTTTTGTCACGCATATCAGGAACAAGACCTGCGTACCTAAGCTGGGCGTGGTGGCGGGCATCGGTGGTGCCTTCATGTCGCCCGTGGGCGTGCTGGCGGCGAATGTCTCGCCGGCCTGGTTGGTTATGCTGGCTGCTGCCGTAATCATGGGATATTCCTCGGTGAATACCTTCCGAAAGGCGAGCAAGGCCCCCAAGGAAGGAAGCCTGTTTGCCAAGGTCAAGCGGGCTTTTGACAATCGTGGGCAGAACCCGGTTCCCACTGCTGCCGAAAAGGCTGCTGCGCGAGAGGCCCGCCTGGCCGAAATGGAGGCGATGCGCCCTCATCTTTCCGGCAAGCAACTTGCCCAAGGTGCGCTAATTGGTCTTGCGGCAGGATTTGCTTCGGGCTATATCGGCGTGGGCGGCGGATTTATCATGGTGCCCTTGTTCATTTCGCTTCTGGGCATTTCCATGAAGCAGGCTTCGGGCACGTCGCTCATCGCGATCCTGATTCTGGCTATACCAGGCGTTGTCACGCAGGGCATGTTGGGCAACATCGACTACCTTGCAGGTCTTGCCCTGGCGTGCGGCAGCATTCCTGGCGCCGTTCTGGGCGCTACGCTGATTCAATACGTTCCAGAGCGAGGGCTGCGCTATTGCTTTGGCTGGTTCTTGATCTTGGGCGCCATGCTGCTTGCCGCTAACGAATTTGCTCTGCTTTAGGGGCGCTTCCTCTTCTATCCTCTATACGTTTTCGGCGCGTTGCCTTGCGGTGCGGGCTGATGGGTGAAATACGCATGGACGGCTGGGTATGTGTTTTTCGGCGCGAAGGAGCGCTGGTCTTTTCGGAGGGTCCGATGCCGCGCAAAGCGGCTTGATCCGCGCCAGGACTCGGGTCCCGCTTTTGCCGCAAGCCGTCCTTTTATAGGGAAGAGGAAATTAGCAATGGGTAACGAAGAAAAGGGTATGCGCCTCTTGGTCGCGCGTAATAATCTGCAGCTTTTGGCCGAAGCGGGCTTTCTGTGCTTGGCGCTGATCAGTGGCTGCGTGCTTGGTTGGGCTATGTTTGGCGAAGAGCACAACCTTATGGTCATGTCCGTTTCCGGCCTGCTGTTTACCTTGTTTTTGCTGTTGACCCTGGCATTCATGTTCGAACCCGACCACCTGAAGGCGAAGCAATCGCTGCTGGTCTTGGACGTGGCCAGCCAGACGCTTGAGGCCATGCGTGACGGCTACGACACCAACAGCGCACAGAAGGTCTGTGAGCTGCTGCTTCCTAACGTGTCCGCCTGTGCGGTGGCCATGACTGACAACAAGGTGGTTCTGGGTTACTGCGGCATTGGTCGCGCCGACTTGGGTCGTCTGGGTGGTCGCATTCGTACCGTGGCGACGGCATCTACTGTCAAGGATGGCAAAACGCGCGTGTTGCGCTCAGAGGCCGAAGTGGGCCTGCCTAAGCCGGTGAAGGGAATTCGCGCCGCCATCATCGTCCCCCTGACCGAGGGCAAGGACACTCTGGGCACGCTCAAGTTCTACTATTCCAATGCTTCCCGCATTTCCGAGAGCCAGGTTTCCATTGCGGAGGGCTTTGGCCAGCTGCTCAGCACCCAGATTGCCGCATTGCGCCTGGAAGACCAGAAGAAGCTGGCGACCAGCATGGAGCTCAAGGCCCTGCAGAGCCAGATCAACCCTCATTTCCTGTTCAACACCATCAACACCATGGCGTCGTACTGCCGCATTGACCCGGACAAGGCTCGCGTCATGCTGCGTGAGTTTGCCACCTTCTACCGTGCAACGCTGGAGAACTCGTCCGACCTTATCAGCCTTGAGCGCGAGGTTGCGCAGACGGTTCGCTATCTGAGGCTTGAGCAGTGTCGATTTGGCGAGGACCGTCTGGCTATTGAGGTTGACGTACCTGCCGAACTGGGAGAACTAGAAGTTCCCTCGTTCATGATTCAGCCGCTGGTCGAGAATTCCATCAAGCATGCGTTCCCCGCTGAAGGCGAGCTGACTATTGGCATTCGCAGCGAACGCAGGGGCGACGACATTCTGGTCTATGTCACCGACAACGGCGTGGGCATGACCGAGGAGGCGCTCGACAACATCTTGCATCCCGTGTCTGAGACAGGTCTGGGCATTGCGGTGAAGAACGTGAACGATCGTTTGCGGGGCTATTTCGGCGAGGGATCTAAGATGACCATTGAGTCCGAGCTGGGCAAGGGTACCTTCGTTACCCTGTTTTTGAAGGGCTGCGCCTGCAGGCTCGACCGCGAGCACGAAAAGGAAGAGGACCTGGCCGACGAGTTCGCTCAGCTGAAGAAGGAGGCCAAGGAAGAGACCTCCCTGCGCAATTTGAGCAAGGGCTCAGGTGAAAAGGAAGACTTCATCGACCTTGCTGATTTGAAAATTTAAGATTTCAACACCTGGCACCTTTGTGCGCTATACTCAAAAGTCACATTATTAGAGTCAAACAAGGAGGCCGCGTTGCTTAAGGCGATTATCGTTGACGATGAAGCACCAGCTCGCTCCGAACTCCGTTTTCTTCTGAGCGAACTTAATCAGACCGAAGTCGTCGCCGAGGCTGCGAGCGTCCGCGAGGCCATCGAAAAGCTGAAGGAATATCCCTGTGACGTGATGTTCCTTGACATCAACATGCCTGAGGCAACGGGCCTGCAGCTTGCCGATGCGCTTCAGCACCTCAAGTTCCCTCCTGCGGTCGTATTTGTGACCGCCTATAGCGAATTCGCTCTGGACGCCTTCAAGGTTGCCGCCGTCGATTACCTGGTCAAGCCTGTGGAAACCGACCGCCTGGCTCAGTCTATTCAGCGTGTTCGTGAGCACGTCATGTTGCACGCAAAGGCCCAGAAGGCCGAGCGCATCCCCGTGGAAAAGGGCGGCAAGAAGATCCTCATCAACATCGATGACATTCGCTTCGTCATGGCCCGCGATGACTATGCTTATCTGCAGACCGAAGACGACCGCTACTTCAGCACCGTTTCTTTGGCTCAGCTGGAAAAGACGCTCGATGGCCACGGCTTCTTCCGCGTGCATCGTGGCTATCTGGTCAACCTTTCCCTGGTCAAGGAAGTGGAGCCCCAGTCTGGCGGCACCCTGCTGCTCACTCTGGAGGGCGTGGAAGACAAGATTCCCGTTTCCCGCCGTCGTGTTTCCAGCCTGAAGAAGGCATTGGGACTCTAACCTGCATTCAGCAATGAACGAAGGGAGGCTCGTCACTGATGGCGAGCCTCCCTTCTTGTCTACGAAGGAGGCGTAATGCCCGACAAGATTCAGGCGGTTCTGTTCGATAACGACGGAACGCTGGTTGACACCTACGATGCCATTCTCGCCAGCATGCATCATGCTCTGACCACCGTCTTGGGCCACGATTTGACCGACGAATACATCGCCAGCAAAGTGGGCATTCCCCTGGTTGACCAGATGACCCAGTTTGCTGACGACCCCTCGCAGGTTGACGAGTTGGTTCAGGTGTATCGCACCCATAACGAAGATGATCTTACGGGTAAAATTGGTACCTTCGAAGGGCTGAGCGAGGCCTTGGACTTGCTGAAAGGGGAGGGCTACCGCCTGGGCGTGGTTACCTCCAAGCGCCGTCTGGTTGCCTTGGAGGGTTTGAAGCGCTTTGGCTATGCCGATGCCTTTGAGCTGGTTAATGGCGTGGAGGCAAGTGTGGCTCATAAGCCCGAACCCGAGCCTCTGCTCAATGCCGCCAAGGCTATGGGTCTTGATCCCGAGCGCTGCGTCTATGTGGGCGATAGTCCTTATGACCTGCGCGCTGCCCATTCTGCTGGCATGAAGGCTGTGGCCGTGACCTGGGGCAAGTTCTTCGATGGCATCACCTTGGCCAAGGAAGAGCCTTCGGCCATCATCAACGAGCCTGCGCAGTTGCTTGGTGCTGTCAAGCTTTTGGGATAGGGGCCTGGGCGCCGCTTGCTAGGTCGGTTGCGCGAAGAGCCGCTTTGATCTGCCGGGCTGGGGTTGGCGGCGTGTCAAGATGGGCGTTTGGCTACGGGGGGATCCCCTCCGAACTGCTGAGCCAGGGTTCCTTGAGCGCCACTTGCTTGTTCTCGCAAAGAGTGCCCGGGTAAGCGATACAATCACAACCAAGCTTTCTTTATAGGCTGCCGTGCACGGGCGGCCTTTTCATTTGGTGGACACATAAGGAAGGAATCAGCCATGGCAGAAACGCCAATCGTTGGCATCATCATGGGGTCCAAGTCGGACCTGCCCGCAATGGAGCCCTGCATGAAGCAGCTCGAAGAGTGGGGAGTTCCCTACGAGCTCAAGATCGCAAGCGCCCATCGTAAGCCTGCCGTGGTACATGACTGGGCTTCCAATGCTGAGGAAAACGGCATTCGCGTGATTATTGCTGCGGCTGGCAAGGCCGCACACTTGGGTGGCGTCGTGGCTGCCTATACGCCTCTGCCCGTGATCGCCGTTCCCATGAAGACCAGCGATCTGGGCGGCCTGGACTCCCTTCTTTCCATGGTGCAGATGCCCAGCGGCGTTCCCGTGGCAACGGTCGCCATCAATGGTGCGAAGAATGCCGCCATCCTGGCCGTGCAGATGCTGGGCATTGGCGACGAATCCAAGCGCGACCTGATCAAGCAGATGAAGGAAGACGCCGCCAACGCCTAAGGCGCCTCCCTGGGGCTTCGTTGGCTCATTGCGTCAGCGGAGCCTTGCTTGTTGCCCTTCTGGCACGATTGCCGGGTCAGAAGGGGGCTACTTGATTTGGCACACTTCGTCTTTATTTGTTAGGACCAGCATGACCAAACGATTTCTTACGGGCAACCAGGCCTTTGGCCTTGCGGCCCTGGAGGCGGGCGTCAGGGTTGCGGCAGGCTACCCGGGCACTCCTTCTTCCGAGCTGATCGAGACTATTGCCGCACAGCACGCAAAGGGCGCGGCCCAGGGCGTCCATGTGGAGTGGTCGACCAACGAAAAGGCCGCGCTCGAGCTGCTGAGCGCGGCTTCGTATGCAGGCGCCCGTGGTGTGTTCACCTGTAAGCAGGTGGGTCTGAACGTGGCTAGCGACCCCTTGATGTCGCTCAACTATGTGGGAACGGGCGGCGGTTTGGTTCTGTTCGTGGCCGACGATCCCGGCCCCATCAGCTCTCAGACCGAGCAGGACACTCGTCGCTTTGCGGCTTTTGCCAAGGTGCCCGTATTCGATCCTGCGACGCCCGATCAGGGTTACGACATGATGCGTGCGGCCTTCGACTTGTCGGAGCGTTATCACACGCCGGTCATCGTGCGTCCCACTACGCGTATTTGCCATGCTTCCACGTTCTTTGAGGTGCCGGATTCCTTCCAGGCGCGCGAGCCCGAAGGTTTCGAAAAGGATGACAAGTGGGTCATCTTCCCTCGTCGCGCGAAGCTCGGTCACGCACAGATCAACCATCGCCTAGGCAAGATCGCACAGGACTTTTCTTCCGACGGGCTGCTCGCTGCCTTCAATCCCCAGACCTTGGGTGGCCTTGCGAAGGCCACGGAGGCCAAGCTTGAGCAGGCGGGCGTAGAGGCTCCCTTTGCCGAGCTCTACACCACGCCTCGTTTGGGCATTGTGGCAGGAGGCATCTCGGCCTCCTATGCCCAGGAGGCTCTGGCCTTGCTTGAGCAAGCGGCGCATGAAGCCGGTTTGGTGCTGCCTGCCTACAAGTTCCTGCAGGTAGGCACGCCGTACCCCTTCCCTGAAGACCTGGTCGCCGACTGGGCACAGGGCCTGGGCTCGGTCATCGTGCTTGAAGAG
>JAUNOE010000062.1:6504-8215 GCA_030537255.1 Coriobacteriia bacterium | reverse complement strand
TACTCTTCATGGTGGCTCCTTCGGGAACAACCAGCGAGCTGGAGGCATTGGGGCCCGACACCAGGCTGTCAACAACCGCCGAAACCGACATGCCGCCCTCAAAGCGATAGGTTCCCGGCTTCAGCTTAGAATCGGCACCCTTCGCCTTGAGTTCCTGCGAAAAAGCCGATCTAGAGTCGATAACGCCCGCATCAAAGAGCTTGTCAGCGAAGACGGAGGCGCTTGACCCCTCGTCAATAACCACCGTCACCTCTTCGCCTTCCGGAATTAGCTTGTCGTTATGCTCCTGGGTAAAAAAGAAAACCAAAGCAAAAACAACAAGTGCAGCCAGAACGACGAAGACAATGGGCCGCGGCGAGGAGGACTTTCGGATAGTTGGCGCGACGTGACGACCAGTTGGCTTATTAGCTGCATGCTTCACTTAGACCAGCTCCTCGATCCCAGGGGCCCCCGCATCCATCCAGGACTGCAAGAACAGCGATGCGGCAACCATGTCGATCTTGCCACGCATGCTCTTCTCTGACATCCCCTGCTCACGCATGCTCTTCTTTGCTTGCGAAGAGCTCAGGCGCTCGTCAGTGAATACAACGGGGACATCACAAATCCGAGAGACGGCCGACGCCTGCTCGCGAATCCACTGCGCTTGGGGACCTTCCTCCCCTTGCATGGTGTAAGGCAGGCCGCTCAAGAAGAGTTCAGGCTCCCAGTCATCCAAAAGATTGCGGAAGGTACGGGAATTCGTAATGACCTCCTGGTAAGGCAGGACAGCAACAGGCGAAGCCACCTTCATGGCAGGATCCGAAACGGCAACACCAACACGCACTTTACCGATATCAAGAGCCATAACCCTCATATGCGATCTCCTTCCAGACACCCCATTCGTCATAGGGGCAACTAGGCTCCGAAACAGGCAAAAGGGCGGCCGCACGTTATCAACCGCACGACCGCCCTCGAAATCAAGCCTAAGACAACAGCTGCTTAGCCTGCTCAAGGGCAGCTTCGATACCCGAAGCGTCCTTGCCGCCAGCCTGAGCCATGGTGGGCTTACCGCCGCCACCGCCCTTGATATTGGAGCTGATGGATTTGATCAACTGTCCAGCATGGAAGCCAGCAGCAACGGCTTCGTCCGTGCCGGCAGCCATCAGGATGGGCTTGCCACCGTCGTTGACGGCCGCAAGAACAGCAGCACCAGGAGCGGAAAGCTTGGTGCGAATGATGTCCCAGGCGTTGCGCATATCATCGGCGCCAACACCTTCTTCCTTGAAGGCGGCAACAACCACAGGGTAACCTGCAGCAGCAGTAACCACCTGATCAAGCAGATAGGTAACACCGTCAGAAGCAGCAGCCTGCTTGGCCTTCTTGGCCTCGGCCTGAAGCTCCTTCAGAGTCTTGCAGGTTGCGGTACAACGTGCAACAACCTCGGAGACAGGTGCCTTAAGCTCAGCGGCAACCGCCTTGAGATCATTCTCGATACCATTGACGTACGCAAGGGCAGCAGGGCCAGTGACAGCCTCGATACGACGGGTACTTGCGCCAACCGAGCTTTCGGAGACGATCTTCACGAAACCGATCTGGCTCGTGTTGGACACATGACAACCACCGCACAACTCGCTGGAGAAGCCATCCAGTTCAACGACGCGAACGACGTCGCCATACTTTTCACCAAAGAGCGCAGTTACGCCAGCCTCGCGAGCTTCATCGATGCTTGCTT
>JAUNOE010000062.1:0-6491 GCA_030537255.1 Coriobacteriia bacterium | reverse complement strand
AAGTCGTTAGCAGCTTGCTCAACCTGGGCAATCTGCTCAGGGGTCAGAGCCTGGAAGTGAGTGAAGTCAAAACGAAGGCGGTCGGGACCAACGTAAGAACCCGCCTGCTTCACATGATCGCCCAGAACACGACGCAATGCCGCATGCAGCACATGCGTAGCCGTATGGTTACGCGTAACGTTCAAGCGACGAGCAGGCTCAACGGAAGCCAGGACTTCATCCTCAACAGAAAGCGCATGGGTAGCCTTCACCGTATGGACCGAAAGACCCTTTTCGGGTGCCGTAGTATTGGTGACCTCAACTTCGCTGCCATCAATGATCAGGCAACCGGTATCACCAACTTCTCCACCCATTTCGGCATAGAAGGGAGTGACGTCCAGGATGACCTCAACGTCTGTCCCGTCTGCCTCCACGGAGTCGACACGCTGGCCCTCCTTGACCAGAGCCGTGATCTTGGCAGTGGACTCAAGCTGCTCATAACCAACAAACGTGGTTGCACCAAGCTCCTTAAGGAGTTCGGAGTGGACACCACCATACGTGCTCCATGCGGCTTCTGCATCACCCTTGTTTGCTGCACGAGCACGGTCACGCTGCTCCTGCATGCACTCCGCAAAGCGCTCATCGTCGACGGTGATGTCACGCTCCTCGCAGATCTCGCGAGTGACTTCAATGGGGAATCCATAGGTGTCATGGAGGACAAAGGCAACGTCACCCGAGAGGACCGTGCCTTCAAGCGCAGCAAGGGCATCCTCCAGGTAGGCCTGGCCCTGGCGCAGAGTTGCGCCAAAACGCTCCTCCTCAGACAAGACAACACGAAGAATAAGCTCCTTGTTGTCGATGACCTCGGGATAAACGTGACCCATAAGATCAATGATCTGGTTGATGTAATTAGAGAGGAAGGGACCCTCGATACCCAGGGATTGACCCTTCATGACGGCACGACGCAGCAGATGACGAAGAACGTAGCCACGGCCCTCATTGGAAGGAAGAATGCCGTCAGCAATCATAAAGGTGACCGCACGAGAGTGGTCAGCAACGATGCGCAGGGAAAGGTCGTCCTTTTCGTCCTGCTTGTAGGTCTTGCCGGAAAGCTTTTCGCCCAGAGCAATGAGACCACGCAAAATGTCGGTGTCGTAATTGTTATCGACGCCCTGCATGATGGCAGCAATGCGCTCAAGACCCATGCCCGTATCGATGTTCTTGGTGACCAGGGGTGCCAGGCTACCATCTTCCTGGCCGTCATACTGCGTGAAGACGCAGTTCCAGAACTCCAGGAAGCGGTCGCAGTCACAACCGGGCTTGCAGTCAGGAGAGCCGCAGCCAACGGTAGGGCCCTGGTCAAAGTAGATTTCGGAACAGGGACCACAAGGGCCGGTGGGTCCAGCACGCCAGAAGTTGTCATCTTCGCCCAGACGAGAGATGTGGTCCTCGGGAACACCAAGCTTCTTCCAGATCTCAATGGTCTCTTCGTCGTCTTCGAAAACGGTGAAGTGGAGCTTTTCCTTGGGAAGGCCCAGGTAGTCAGGATTGGTGGAGAAGTCGTAAGCCCATGCGCACATCTCTTCCTTGAAGTAGGCGCCGAAGCTAAAGTTACCCAGCATCTCAAAGAAGGACTGATGACGACCCGTTGTACCGATAATCTCGATGTCGTTAGTCCTGACGCACTTCTGCACGGTAGTTGCACCAATATAGGCGGGGTCGAACTCCTTCTTGTGCAGGAAGTAGGGCTTGAACTGAACCATGCCTGCGCTCGTCAGTAGCAGGGAGGGATCGTCGGGAATGAGCGATGAGGACGGCAGGCGCTTGCAGCCCTTGTCCTCGAAGTAAGAGAGATACTTCTCGCGAATCTCGGCACTGGTCATGTAATGCATTGAGATGTCCTTCTGTTTCTTGCTATCGATAAGGAAGCCCGCACGTCGGACTTCCTTGGTGACACGAACTTTGAAATTTTATCAGTCTTTGGGCTTGTCGGTCAGAACCGTCAGCACTTCCTCGGCAGAAAACTGGCCAGTTGCGTCACCGATGGGCGTGGTTGCCTCTCCAAGGGTCTCGCCCTTGAACAGGACGCCATCGGGGGCAACGATGGTTCTTCCGGTGGTCTTTTCGAAGTAATACACGAAAACCGACTTGCCGGCCGCAACCAAGGGAATGGAAAGCAATGCGCCCACGAAGGAGCCCATGAGGCCGCTGGCAGCGCCACCCAAAGCCGAACCCGCCACCAAGGCAACGATGACAAGAGCAGGATGGACATTGCAGGCATCGCCGAGGACCTTAGGGCTGACAAAAGTGTAGATGACTTGTTGAACGATGATCGTGTAGACCAGCGCAACGATGGCGATGACGGGACTGACGAAGACACCGACAATGGCAGCCAGGGCACCACCGAACCAAGGACCCACGACGGGAATGATGTTGAGAAGACCCGTGATGACGCCAAGAACGGCCGCGGAGGGCAGGCCCATGATCTGGAAGCCAACTCCAGCAAGCACGCCGATAATGGCGCACTGGATGAGTGTGCCTTGAATGTAACCACCCATCACGCGAGTGCAGATGAGGTAGATGGCATTAAGGTCCTCATGGAAACGATCGGGGACCAAGCGGCGGACCTCACGCCCCATGGCAGGCAACTCCATGAGCACCCAGTAGGACACGACGAGCGAAAAGCCGATGACCATGAAAGAGGTACCGATACCAGCAGTGATGTCGACAGCACCCTTTGCACTGTTCTGCACCGTGGAATTGGCAAAGGCGGCAAGGGCAGCAAATGCCTCATTCACCCACTTGTTAATGTTGTCATCCTGAAGGAGATAGGAGTACTGCTCGTAAAAACCGTTGTAGGCATTCTGGGCGGCAGCAACATAGCCAGGAACCTGCTGGAAGAGCAGAACAACCTGATCACCAAAACCAAGAACCGGCGAAAAGATTGCCCAGAACAAAAGCAGGGCACCCAAGATCAGAACGACAAAGGAAAGGAAGGTACCAGCAGCTCGGGGCACCCCCTGGTTTTCGAGGCTGTTGACGATGCCTTTCAGACAGAACACGATCACCGTGGTCCACAACACGATGCCCATGGGAACGCTCAGGACATTCATAAGCTCCGAGCCAGACATTATGATGAAGCCCAAAAGGATGGGCACCAACAGCCAACAGACCCACCGAATGGCTCGGCACGTCTTCAGGGTATTGGCGCGCATCTCTTCGTCACGGATGGTCTTTTCTCCCATAAGCTCGGGAATGTCGATACTACGCATATGGAATGGAACTACCCCTTAGTTCGGTTTTATTCGGTATCAGCGTCGATATGGGAAAGGACGCCATCTTTGAGTTCGGTGGCACCGGCATTGACTTTGTCTTGAGCCTGTTTACGAACCTGGGCAGCATTCGCTGCAGCAACCTTGCGCTCTGCGAGACCCGCTTGTGCATCAGCGATACAGCCTTCAACACCGGCAAGGCCATTGTCTACCGCCTGGGCAGCAGAGGAAACGGCACAGTCACCACGATCAGCAACGGGGCTGACGAAGGAGCGGATGCGTCCAGCAATGCCGGAAACAACATCGAGGGGAGCACTTGCAGCCGTTTCGATGTTGTTGGTGGCCTTCGCAAGATTGCCCGTAACCGTGTTTACGTCCTCCATGATCTGATCAACACGCATCAGCTCAAGATTGGCAGCGTCAATGGTGAGCGTGACACGTTCCATCATGGGATCGATACGAGTCACGACGGGCTTCAGTTGATCGAGGAGGCCTTGAGCCTCAGCAAGAAGGGGGTCGATCTTAGCCGTGGTGTCACCAAGGGCGCGAACCGCCTTGACCAGAAGATAGGTCAGAGCAGCGAGTGCGCAGGCTCCGGCAAGGCAGAGAATAACCAGGGCGATGGATACGTAATCGAGTTGCATGTTCGTACTCCTTTGCCGTCACAGGGGGCAAGCGATCAATGGGAAAAATATACCACTAGCCCCGTTCAACATGGTCCCTTACCGCAGCATCCACACGATAGCTTTCCCAACCGCGTTGACCTGGGGCAAAGAAACAGCCCTTTTCTAGACCTTCGGGCAGATAGCGTTGTTCATTGTAGCCACGTGGGTCGGTGTGAGGATAGAGATACTCACCATACTCTTGCGAACCAGGGCGATGACGATCACGCAAATAGCTTGGAACCTCGCGCTTGGGACCATGCTTCACTTCGTGCAGAGCCGTGAAGTATCCCTGGCTCGAGGCAAACGACTTTGGAGCCAGGGCAAGATAGACCGCCGCCTGCGCAAGATTCAGACCGCATTCGGGGTATCCAATTACCTCAGCCGCCTTGAAGGCCGCTTCTGCAATGAGCAAGGCCTGGGGGTCGGCATTCCCAATATCCTCAGAAGCGCAGATCATAATTCGACGAGCAATGAACTTCGGATCCTCCCCTCCATCAATCATACGCGCAAGCCAATAGAGGGCTGCATCGGGGTCAGACCCCCGCATCGACTTGATGAAGGCGGAAATAACGTCGTAGTGAACGTCCTTGTTCTTGTCGTAGGGCAAGACTCGTTCGGGGACGGCACGAGTAACCATGTCATCATCTATGACCTTGGCCTTGCTTGCACGAGCCAAATCAGAAGCCAAGGAAAGCGTGTTGAGCGCACTGCGCGCGTCACCCCCGGCCAAAAGCTGAATGGAGGCCAGCGCTTCGTCAGTGATGCCGAAGGCACCCGCAAGTCCTCGTTCGTCCTCCAGGGCGCGACGAATCAGCCGTTCAATGGCATCGTCGGCGAGGCTCTCCAACTGAACGACACGCGAACGAGACAGCAATGCCGTGTTGACCTCGAAATAGGGGTTTTCCGTGGTGGCACCCACCAAAACAAGCGTCCCATTTTCAACGGCATGGAGCAACGCATCCTGTTGAGCTCGATTGAAACGATGAATCTCGTCAACAAACAAAATGGTGCGCAGACCCTGATGCATGAGGCGCTTGTCAGCTTCCTTGATTTCCCTGCGCAGGTCAGAAACCGTACCACCAATTGCCGACACCTCGACAAACTGCGCATGGGTTGCTTGAGCAATAACGTGCGCGATGGAGGTCTTGCCCGTTCCCGCAGGTCCATACAGGATTACAGATGACAGCGTGTCATGCTCGATGGCACTGCGCAGCCAGGTGCCAGGCCCCAGGGCCTTTTCCTGCCCCACCACGTCATCGAGTGTTTCGGGCCGCATGCGCACCGGAAGCGGAGCGTACTTAGCTCGACGTTCGTTTTCCATGTCAGTGAACAGCGTGTCCATGCGACCTCCGGTAAAGCATTCCGAGCATGACCCCAGGCCTTAGCCCTGGGACTGAGCGCGGTGAGCTTCGACGACGATGCGACGAAGCTGCGTAAGTTCGTGTTCTTCGAAGCGATACGGTACCACGTCAGGTTCGCCCGATCCTTCGGCGCCGGCATGCTCGACCCGCACGAAGCGTGCCTCGACCGAAGAAAAACCCTGCGACAGCAAAGCCAGGGCATAGCACTGAGCCTGGAATAGATGCTTGTCGTGCAGCTGATCGGGGGTTTCCGCAGACGAGCCGCCTGTCTTGTAATCAACCAAGAAAGCAGTAGCATCCTCCCTGTCGTAGGCTAGAGCATCAATCTCTCCCTCAAGCACGAAGGACTCCCCCGCCTCATCATCCAGAGACAAGAGAAAGGGAACCTCAGCATGCAGCTCAGCATGGCAAGCAAGCTCGCGGGCGCACCCAGAAGAGAACCATCGATCAAGGGCATGACAGAGCCTTGCATGTTGATCGGGCGTTACGCCGAACCCCAAAGCCACTTGATCAATTGCCTTCTGGCCAGGTGCAACCAGGAGGCCTTCGTCGCCAAAGGGGACGAGCGAACCTGACGCCGACGAGGACCTTAGGCGGAGCGTACGCATGGCTCGCTCGGCTATCGCCCGTTCGGCTAACAGGTGAAAGGCAAGGCCCAAGGAGGTGGCGTCTTCGTCTGGGATTTCCGCACCGACAGCTTCGGAGCCAAAACTCACAGCACCTCCCGACACCACGGAATCCTCAACAAAATTGCCGCGATCAGACGATGAGCTACCTTGACCCGCAAAGACAGCATGGCTCGGCAAAGAAGATCTCAGGCTGCTGTAGGAGCACAACGGACGATCCGCAAGCACGCCAGGAACCTCCCGGTCGCCGACCACAAAGTCCCTACGAGGGAAGCACAAGGGTTCTGGCGCAGACGTCTCGCCTTCGACAAGTTCGTCATCAACGCTTCTGTAGACCAAACGGGCGGGTGCGCTGCCGCCATAATCAAGCATCTGAACCGCCAGCGAAGGATCGTCTTGCCACTCCAGCGCCTTGCGGACATCCACGTATAGTGGCGCCGTGCTGTCGCTTGGGTTGCCCTTAGTGGCAAAAGAAACGAACAGTGACTTACTGGGGCGGGTCATGCCCACGTACAAAAGACGCTGGGCCTCCTCGCGTTCCTCGGCCGTGACACGAGCTTCGGCATTAAGGAAGGCTCCATTAGGAGT
>JAUNOE010000061.1 GCA_030537255.1 Coriobacteriia bacterium | reverse complement strand
TTTGGCCCCATGATCGGCAGCCTCATCCTTGACATCTTCGGTCAGAACCAGTGGCAGTTCATCTTCTACGTGAACATCCCTATCTGCCTTGCCGTGCTCCTGATGGGCACCAGGAAGCTGCCCACAACCGCCTCCGAAAACGTCAAGCCCATCGATGGTATGGGCATCCTGCTTCTCACCGCAATGACCCTTGGTCTTATGTACGGCCTGAAGAACATCGACTTCTTTGACCTGGGAGCATCAATTGTGAGCAGCGACGTCTGGCCTTACCTGCTTGCCTTTGTAGTTCTGCTGCCACTATTCGTTCTGCGGGAAACCCGCGCGCAGGATCCCGTCATCAACCTAGAATACTTCCGCAACATCAACGTCATCATCACGCTGACCTGCGCCGTTCTTTCGGGCGTCCTTATGATGGGTACCTTGTTCTTCCCGCAGTTCTGCGAAAACGCACTGGTGATGAAATCAGGATCGGGCGGCTACTTTATCGCCCTGCTGGGCCTCGGCAGCGGCGTTGGTTCCATGTTGTCGGGCAAGCTCATCGACAAGCACGGAGTGAAACCCGTCCTGGGCGCCGGTTTCGTCGGTTCTGCCATCGGTTCGGCATTCATGGCCTTCGTTGCCTGCAACAACCCCAACCTGGTCACCGTGTGTGGCACGCTCCTCCTGAGCGGCTTGGGGCTGGGCTTCACCATGGGCACGCCCCTAAACTACATGATGCTTCAGAACACCGAAGAGCGTGAATCCAACTCTTCGCTGGCCACGCTTTCGCTTATCCGTTCGGTGGGTACCGCCGTGGCACCTGCCATCATGGTCGCCTTCATCGTGCATGCAAGCGCTGGTCTGCAGGGAACCCTGATGACGAATATGCCCAAAGACGTCTCAGCCACTCCCCTGCCTCATGCCCAGGAGCTCGACGAACACTTTGAATCCCTCTCAGCAAACAAAGCTACTGCCCAACTGATGGAGGAGCTTGATATGCCCAAGCTTGCCAGCTTCGAAAGCGCCACCTTGGGCAAGGAGGGTGCTCCCCACCTGAGCGACAAAGCCATCGACGAAATGCAGAACTCGGACGTCACCACCATCGTGGGCGCTTGCCGCACCATGTCGAGCGAATTGATCGACCAGCAGCAAACCCAACTGACCGACAAGGTCGATGCCGGCATCAAGGGCATTAACCAGGCCATAAAGGCCAATGAGCAAAAGATTACCGAGCTCGGCCAGCAAGGCGTCAAGACAAACGAGCGTAAGCAGCTCGAATCAACGAACGAAGAGCTTGGTGCGACGGTGTCTAAACTGGAGGACGTGCGTGGCGCCCTCCCCGCCACCTTCGATACGGCAAAGACTAACTACCTTGCCGCGCTGGACGAATCCTCTGGAGAAATCCAGGCAAGCTACCAGCAGACCCTCAACGGAGGCTTCCACGACATGGCTCTCTTCGTATGCGGCTGCGCCCTTGCGGGTGTTCTGATGCTGATCCCCTATCGCGACAAACACACTGCCCGAAAGCACGAAGCAAAAGAGCAGCAAGCTGCTTAGCCGCCCGACGGCCCATCACGCGAATTAGCCGAGAGAAAGGGCAACTCACAAACAGCACTGCCGCCGAAGACGAACGAATCCTCGACGGCAGTGCTGTTTGGCTGACTTTTTTAGGCCGACAACCTGTCTAACCTACCCATGTTGCAGCCAGCGATTCGCCCAGCCCAGCCATGCGGCAGCGGACACGACCGTGACCACCGACTCGTTCGCGCTGGCTTATCCGCTCAGCGGGCTGCAAGCTTAGGCTAGTTGCCCTGATCGTACTCGGCGATGTAGGGCAGGTTGCGATAGGCTTCGTCGTAATCAAGGCCGTAGCCGATGACAAACAAGTCGGGGATGGTGAACAGCGAGATGTCAGCATTCAGGTCGACGACGCGACGCTCGGGCTTGTCGAGCAAGGTGACGATCTTGAAGGACAAGGGATCGCGCTCCTTGAGGTTCTTCGCGACAAGGGAAAGAGTACGACCCGTGTCGATGATGTCTTCGACCACGATGACGTGATACTTGCTTAGGTCCTGATTGACATCGAGCTTGATGGTGACCTCGCCGCTCGACTCGGTGCTGGCATAGTAGCTCTTGGCCACCATGAAGGCGATTTCGCACGGAATGTCGATGGCGCGGAACAAATCAGCCATGAACACAAACGCACCATTCAGGATGCTCACCAGAAGCAGCGGCTGTCCCTCGTATTCTTCGCTGATCTGCTTGCCAACCTCGGCAATCTTGCGCTGGATTTCCTCCTCGGAAAGAACCACGCGTTTGATTTTGCCCTTGTACTCGGCAACGTCAAAGTTCATTCGTTCCCCTTTAAAGCTCTATCCGCAGATGCTTTTGAAGATCTGGGCATTTATTCACATTCCTCAAATTATAGTGTTTCCTCACGTAAAAACGCTCACTTTCGAAAGGGAACGAACGACATGGAAACGCTCTTCCATCTCAAAGAGCATGGAACTAACCCCAAAACCGAGGTCATTGGCGGCATCACCACCTTCTTGGCCATGGTCTACATCTTGGCCATCAACCCGTCCATCCTCTCGGCTTCCGGCCTTCCCGCAGATGCCGTCTTCACGGCCACCTGCGTCTCGGCTGCCTTCGGCACCTTGCTCATGGCCTTCCTTGCCAATTATCCCGTCGCTCTGGCGAGCGGCATGGGCCTGAATGCCTACTTCTCGTATTCGGTCTGCGTACCCATGGCCGAAGCCGGCGTGACCGACCCCTACACCGTGGCGCTTACCGCCATCTTGGTGGAAGGCATTGTGTTCATCCTGCTTACTGCCTGCAAATTCCGTGAGGCGCTCGTCAATGACGTGCCGCGCAACCTGAAACTGGGCATCACCGCAGGCATTGGCCTGTTCATCTGCATTGTGGGCATGAAGGGCGCAGGCATTGTTGTCTCCGACCCCGACACGCTTTTGTCCCTGGGTAACATGTCCACCGCACCCGTTGTACTAGCGCTCATCGGCTTTGTCGTCACAGGCATTCTGTACCACTACAAAGTGCCGGGCTACATCCTGATCGGCATCCTGGTGACATGGATCTTCGGCATGTTTGCCCAGATGGGCGACTGGTACACCGTGAACACCTCCGCTGGTGCCGCATCCCTGTTCCCCGACCTTTCGAACGGTCTGCAGATTGCTGCGCCCGTGTTCTTCGGATTTGACTTCTCCTACGTCACGGCTCACGCGGTCGAGTTCATGGTCATCGTGTTCTCGTTCTTGTTCGTTGACCTGTTCGACACCGCAGGCACGCTGATTGGCGTTGCGTCCATGGGTGGCCTCCTGGACAAGAACGGAAACCTGCCCAAGGCAAAACAAGCCCTGTTTGCCGACTCGCTGGCAACGGTCTTCGGCGCCTGCCTGGGTACCAGCACCGTTACCTCTTACGTCGAGTCCACCGCAGGCGTCTCCGCTGGTGCGCGCACAGGCATGGCTTCCTTGGTGACAGGCCTGCTGTTCCTGGCAGCTCTGCCCCTGGCTCCCCTGTTCCTGGCGATCCCAAGCTTTGCCACCGCACCTGCGCTTATGTTTGTTGGCTTGCTCATGGCTTCTTCCGTGAAGGACATGGACTTCACCGCCGATGCGGGCGACGCCGTTCCTGGCTACCTGGCACTGATCATGATGCCCTTCACCTATTCCATTGCCAATGGCATCATGTTCGCAATCCTGGCCTACGTCATCATCCGCATCGCCCAAGGCAAGGCCAAGACCATCCATCCCATCATGTGGATCTCCGCCGTGCTGTTCTCCGTACGCGTCGCACAGCTGGTCATGGGCGCCTAACGCCACTCACGAGAAAATGGCCAGGTCCGTGCATAATTACGCGGTCAATCCCGGAAACCCAACACCATCTCCATAGGGAAAATGGCCCGACGTGCGCCTAGCTACTCAGCCGATCATGAGAGTCCAGCGCCACCTCCATGACAAAAGAGAGTCAAGCCCACGCATAGTTGCGCAGCTGATCATTGGAGCAAGTGATAGGGGCGGCATGAGACATGCCGCCCCTATCCCGCGAAGATACTTTGCCTTTATGAACTGCTCCCATTTGCAGAGTGCAAGCCACCTCCCATCTCTCAGGCTTGAGGGATGGGAATTTTTGTCCCTGGCACCGACGATAAGATGGGACGATATGTCGCACTACATGAGGTACTCGGCGTGAACCATGCCGAGTACCATGTCCAGCGTGCGATGTTCGATGATCGATGTCCCGCACAAAGCTCAATGCACGACGTTCAGCACCCAATGCGCAAGGCCCGACACCCGGCACCGAGTGCCCAATACCGGATGATCGACATCGGGCGCTCGATGCCGAGCGCTGGATGCCGGGTGTGGGGTGCTGGATGCTGGGCGCTCGGCGTGGGTGCTGGATGCTGGATGCCGGGCGCTCGATGTGGAGTGCTCGATGTCGGACGCAGCGTAAGCAAAATTGGGCTTTCTTGGACAAAATTCAAGGCTATGGACGATTGCGTCAGGCAACATCGTCCCATTTTGCGCTTTACGCTGATTGGTCTCCGCAAAAGCCCAGGTCAGCGAGGTGCTGGAATGCCCTGCCTCCACAGGCGCAAAAGCAAATCGTCCACAGCTTCGTTTTTTGGCCGCAAAACGCAAAAAACGGTGACGCCACGCCCTGCTTAGGACCCGCCCCTGGCGGGGCACACCTCAGCGCAGTGCGCACCCCCCTGCGCAGTGCATCCCGCGTAGGACCCGCCCCCTGGCGGGGCGCACCCCAGCACGGTGCATCCCCCTGGCGGGGCGCACCTCAGTGCAGTGCGCACCCCACTGCGCGAGAGTCACCCCCGACGCGGAACCCGCCCCTGCGCTGAGGCCATCTCGGTAAAAGCCAAAGCCCCCTCGAACAAACAGCAAACAAAAGAAGGCGCCCCACAAGGGGCGCCTTCTTTACGTGTGGCTCTAGTGGTGCGCATTAAGCACCAATCCGACAGGACGGACCGAAAAGGCAGTCCTTTAGAGCATATGGGCACGCAGCTCTTCGCCAGATGCAGCGGAGAGGTAAGCGGGAGCAATATCGAAAACGGTCTTGCAGCCATGATTGCCCTCGGAAGCCAGACGAGCGATGGCACGTGCATAGCAGACAAGCACGCAAGCCGTAAACTCGGGATTGGAGTCAAGCTCCAGCGAGTACTCGATCTTGCAGTTCTTGTCGCCAGCGGTCTTGCCGGTACGAATGACCAAACCACCGTGAGGCAAACCAGCGTGGTCGCGATTAAGCTCTTCCTGGGTAATAAAGTTCACGGTGACGTCATACTCATCGAAGTAGTTGGGCATCTCAACGATCTGTTTGGTCACGGCCTCAGCGTCGGCGCCCTCCTCAAGAACAACCCAGCACTCGCGGGTATGCTTCTGGCGCGTGGTGAGCTCAGGATTAGAACCAGAGCGCACGGCCTTAAGAGCCTCGGGCACGGGAATGGTGTACTGACGGGCATCGGCGACACCGGGAATACGACGAAGCGCATCGGAGTGGCCCTGAGAAACGCCACGACCCCAGAAGGTGTAATCGGCGCCCTGAGGCAGAATGCAGTTGGCATACAGGCGATTCAGGGAGAACAGGCCCGGATCCCAGCCGCAGGAGATGAGGGCGGTGTTGCCCGCAGCCTTGGCAGCCTCATCGACCTTTGCAAAGTGGGTAGGAATGTTTGCGTGAGTGTCAAAGGAATCAACCACGTTGTACAACGCAGCGTACTTGGGGGTCTGCTCGGGCAGGTCCGTTGCACTGCCGCCACACAGGATCAGAACGTCGATGTCTTCCTTGCCAGTCTCCAGGTCAGCAACCGAACGCACAGGTACGCCCTCGGTAGCGATGGTGACGCTTTCGGGGTTGCGACGCGTGTAGACGGCAGCGAGCTCCATGTCGTCGTTCTGACGAATGGCCAATTCGACGCCCTTGCCAAGGTTTCCATATCCCAAGATACCAATACGGGTCATTGAGGGTCCTTTCTTCAGGCACGGTCACTGGCTACTGCAACCCCCCCGAACGCTTCCGAGACGCCCCGATCAGCAAACAGGGCTTCCGCAGAACGAAATAGGACAATCGGCGCACACCAGCAAGCCGAGCAACTTGTTTCAAGGGGATACTTTACGCCGCTCATACCCCCACAATGATTCACGCGTGTTAATGCTTCAAATCATCCCCATGAATTTGGGAGTCGCAGCAAGCACGCTTCCAGCTATCCGAGCACATCCATTGCCTCGACCAAATCGCCGATACCCTGCCCCTGCAATGCCGAACAGGTCACGATTGGCGCCATCTCGTTCAAACCCCTCACGTCCTGCACGAATCTATCAACATCGAAATTCGTATAAGGAACCAGATCAACCTTGTTAAGGACTACCACGTCGGCCGACTGGAACATCAGGGGATACTTCGTAGGCTTGTCGTTTCCTTCGGTCACCGAGCTGACGCCAACGCGAATATGCTCTCCGAGAAGAAACTCGGACGTGCACACCAGGTTGCCCACATTGTCGATGACCACCACCTTCACGCCTTCAAGGTCGAGGGCACCCAGGGCACGCTTGATGGAGTCCGCCTCCAAGTGGCACGCCCCCTGAGTGTTGATTTGCACTGACTGAACGCCCAGCGCCTTCATACGCAAGGCATCTTGGTCGGTATAAAGGTCGCCTTCTATCACGACAAGCTCGCCACCCTTGAAATAGCCGCCTTTGACCAGGGCTTCAAGCAACGTAGTCTTTCCCGAACCTGGAGAGCCAAGGAGATTCACCAAACAGATGCCCCGAGCCGTGAGGTCGCTTTTGACCTCATTTGCAATGGCGTTGTTTCGATCGAGCACGCCAACGCTCACGTCAATCTTTTTTGCCATGTCACTCCCCCTCTATGCTTCGCACATACATCTGGGACACGCCCACCAGCCCGTCATTGCGCTCAACGCTAATCCAGGCCCCTTCCATACAGGTTCCTTCCTGAGCCACATGAAAGTAGAAGTTGAGCTCTTGCTCGTTTAGGCACGAATAAGGACCGACCTCCACGACGATGCGCTCGATACGCTCCAAGGAGTTCTGCCGTGCTACCCGCTGGGCTATATCCATGACTTCGGCGCACACTGCTCCTTCATGCATGGCTAATGCTTCTTCTTTTTCGTCATGGCATAGACATCACGTTTGTTGGGGACCATGCGATGAACGCCAAATGCACACTGGGTGACGCACTGACCGCAGCCAACGCATTTTTCGAAATCAAACTCGAGACCACCCTTTGCCTTGTCGAAATACATGGCATTTGTGGGGCAATGCTTGCCGCACTGGTTGCAGCCCGTGCAGGCTTTTTGGTCAATTACCTCAGGTGCGTTATAGGCCTTTACCTGGACTTTCGATAGATAGCCTTCTTGATAGCCGGAATACAGCAAGCAGCAATCGGTGCAGCAGTTGCAAATGGCCAGAGCCTCGTGATCGGCATTGCCGGAATAGTGGAAGGTGGTGTGGATGCAGCCCTTCTTCTCGAAATCGCGCATCATCTCCAGGGCGTCTTCGTAGTTCACCCTTTCAGCTACGCCCGATGCTATGAGCTGTTCGGCAATTGAGCCAACGGGCATGCAGCTTTTCAGAGGAATGTCGGCATGACAGCAGCCATCACCAGAAACCTCTTTGTGATTACGGCAGATGCAGTTCATCACGGCAATATGGTCCTTATGACGAGCAAGAACCTCAAAGGCCGTACCCTCGGTCAAAACCTGTTGCTCGCTGGTAAGAGGCTCGTTCACAGAAACGCTGCGTTTCTTTGACGTGCGAGCCTGAGTCACCGAGGTAAGCGCGCCCATGCGCGACTCGCCCGCATCACGGACCGCAAGGCCTTCCTTGTCGGACTTGGCACGAATGGGACCCACGTTCAGCGTTTTCAGAAGCTTCCAGAAATCCATGAAGCTTTCCATGATTGCCACACGCTTTTCGGTGCGTTCGCCCGACGTGCACAGCTCAATCCAGCCAGGAAAGATCGAAGCCAGCTCATAGTAGCCCTCACCTGATTCGCAGGGAATCAGGAAGCTCATTTCCATTAGTTCAGCCCACAGAGCATCCCAGCTCCATTTGGGAGAAAGCTCGCCTGTCGCGCGCATGGTTTCGTAGAGCTTGCGCAAGGTTCCAACATCGTGAGACGCCGTTCCCACACGCAACAGATAGTTCAGGATGTCCTCATCCATGCCAAGCTCGAAACAGCGGATGATAGGTCCCATAGCAGGAATCTTCACCGCAGTCATTTCGTTCATCATTCCAATAAGGCGTTTGACCTTCTTTTTCTCCAGCGCCATTGGCGTCCCTCTCCATCTTTTCGCATCTGGGACATTCCCTGCTGTCGTGCACAGCATGGTGGCTTGATATATCCTACAAAGGGTGTGCCGAATACTAACACAGC
>JAUNOE010000060.1 GCA_030537255.1 Coriobacteriia bacterium | reverse complement strand
AACAGGCCAATGGTTCGGTCTTGGACGGGATAGACCCAGTAAGGCTTGCCATCTTCATCAATCTCAAACGACTTTTCGTCAAACATGTAGAAGGGGTAGCTCAGCTGGACATGTCGGTCAACGTTATTGACCAGGGGGTCAGAATCAGAATAGCGGATGGGCTCGGTAGTACGAACCACCTCAGTGTCCTGCGTGTTCATGTTGACGATAACGTAGCCAGGAATGCCCGAAGACTGGTTGTTCCACCACTTGAAGACATCGGCATAATTCAGAGGACTGACGCGAACAGGCGATCCCTTGTAATTGATCTGCGAATACAGGGGCGAAATCTCAAACTGCGAGACATAGTCGGCCATGGTACCCATTGCGCGATTGCCTAGCAGCACTGCAGAATCGCGGTCAATAAAGGGGATGGTGTTGTAGTCGGCCTCTTCGATATCTTCCGAGAAGTTGCCGTCGGTTGTCTCCAAGATAGAAGCGTACTTCTGTGCGTTGCCCGGGAAGAAAGTCTGGGAAGCAAGAAGACCCACAAGGCCGAGGCCGGCGATGACCACGGGAACCATCATGAGACCACGGAACATCTTTTCCTTGGCGGGACTCTTTTCGCGCTTGCCTAGGCCAGTTGCGTAAACCTGCCTAAAGCAAAAGAAGACAATGAATGCGGGAAGCAGGACGAACAGCCCCAGGAACTCCCACAAATCCTCGCTATGGATGTTGATCGCAGGATGGAACCACCAGTAGCAAAACGCAGCAATGGCGATGATGGCAACGACGATTGCCACCAGCGCCTTCTTGCTGAGTTCAGCCAGCTTCCTCTTGAAGTCCTCAAAGTCAAAACCGACCTGAGGAGTCTGAGAGGGGTCCGCCTCTTCGAACATCGAAGCGAAGTCGAAGGGATTCTGCTTCATGCTCATATGATGCCCTTTCAGTTAGCCTATCTAAGTAAAGTAACTATTGTATCCAAGACGAAAGCGCTTGCACAAAACAAATGGCGGGTCCGCAGCCATAAACCACGGACCCGCCATTCTGTATAAATACGAGAGCCAACCCTAGGAGAGCGACCTCAGCACATACTGGAGAATGCCTCCGTTGCGATAATAGTCACCCTCAGTAGGGGTATCGATACGCACCTGGGCTCCAAAGTCGACCTGATCGCCGTTGGGCTTGACCGCATGAGCGCAAACCACGGCAGGTTCCGGCAGGCCCTGAGAGAAGTCGATGGGATCAATGGTGATGGTTTCGGTACCATCGAGCCCCAGGGAAGCAGCGTTCTGGCCCTCTTTGAACTGCAGAGGAAGAATACCCATACCGATGAGGTTTGAACGATGAATGCGCTCGAAGCTTTCCGCAAAAACAGCCTTCACGCCCTGGAGCATGGGACCCTTGCCCGCCCAGTCACGAGAAGAGCCAGAGCCATACATCTTGCCCGCAAGAACAACCAGGGGCACGCCTTCGTTCTGATAGTGCTCGGCTGCATCCCAGACCGACTTGATTTCGCCATCAAGCTGATCACGAGTCCAGCCACCCTTGCGTCCTTCTGCCAGGTGATTCATAAGCTTCACGTTAGCAAAGGTGCCGCGCATCATGACCTCATGGTTGCCACGACGTGCACCATAGGTGTTGAAGTCGGCAACCGCCACGCCATGGCCCTCAAGATAACGGGCAGCGGGAGAATCCAAGGCAATGGATCCGGCTGGCGAAATGTGATCCGTGGTAATGAAGTCGCCCAGATCCAGGAGAACACGAGCATCCTTGACGGGAGCGGGATCGGTGACTTCCTTGGTCATTCCGTCAAAATAGGGCACACGTCGCACATACGTGGAAGCGTCATTCCAAGCAAAGACGTCACTGGACTCGCCACCAAGAGATCGCCAACGCTCATCTCCTTCAAAAAGATCCTTGCCAGACTCCTCAAACGTTGCTTTGGTGCAGCAGCTTGCCAAGAGCTGATCGACTTCGTCCGCGCTAGGCCAGATGTCAGCCAGGAAAACATCCTTACCCTGAGCATCTTTTCCAAGAGGCTGGGAAGAGAAGTCGAAGTCCATGGTGCCAGCAAGGGCATAGGCGATGACCAAGGCAGGCTGGCACAGATAGTTCTGAGAGACATCGGGGGAAATACGGCCATCGAAATTGCGGTTACCGGAAAGAACCGAAGCGAGCTCGATGTCGTCAGCAATAGCATGAAGCTCAGGAAGAACGGGGCCGGAATTACCGATACAGCTCATGCAACCAAAGCCACAGGTATAGAAGCCAAGATCGCGAAGACCAGGCATGAGGCCCGCTTCGTCCAAGATCATCTCAGTAGCCTTGCTGCCTGGAGCCAAGATGGTCTTGACCCAAGGCTTGGGCGACAGACCCTTCTTGCTGGCATTCCTTGCAAGCAGACCTGCCGCCAACATCATGGAGGCGTCAGTTGCCGTGGTGCAGCTGGTGACAGCAGCAATGGCAAGAGCGCCATGGGTCAACTCGAAATCGTTCCCCAACAGCGTGACCGTGCTGCTTTCCTTGCCAAGCTTGCGCTGCTGGCAAATCTCGCGGAAACGTGCCTGGGCGCCTTCGAAATCAATACGATCGTGAGGACGCGAGGGACCGGCCAGGCTGCGCTTGACAGTCGATAGATCTAGCTCAAGCACCTTTCCATAGACGCGCTCGGCATCGGGGTCATTCCAGAAACCCTGGGCCTTGGCGTACGCCTTAACAAGAGCAATCTGCTCGGGCGTACGACCCGTAAGCTCGAGGTAATCCAAGGTCTGTTCGTCAACGGGGAACAAGGTGCAAGTCGAGCCATATTCGGGCGTCATGTTGGAAACGCAAGCACGCTGGGTTGCGGACAGGCTGGATACGCCTTCGCCAAAGACCTCGACAAAGCAGCCAACGACGCCTTCGGCACGCAGCATCTGAGCAAAGGTGAGCGACAAATCCATTGCGCTGCACTCGCGGGGCAAGGCACCCGTAAGCTTCACGCCAATAACGCGAGGCACCAGTGTGGTGATGGGCTGACCCAAGGCAGCGGCTTCAGCTTCGATGCCACCAACGCCCCAACCCAAAACACCAATGCCATTAGCGGTAGGCGTATGGGAGTCGGTACCAACGAGCGTATCGAAATACGCAACGGTACCATCGTTAGTGTCTTTGGTCATGACAACAGAGGCAAAGCGCTCAATGTTGAGCTGATGGCAAATACCTGCTCCGGGAGGAACGATGGAAACATTCTGGAACGAACCCTGTGCCCACTTCAAGAAATCATAGCGCTCATGATTACGGTCGAACTCCAGGGCCATATTCTTCTCAAGCGCATCAGCACAGCCAAATTCGTCGGCGATGACCGAATGATCGATGACCAGGTTGCAGGGAACCTGAGGGTTGATGCTCTTCGGATCTCCACCCAATGCTTCGCAGGCTTCACGCATGACAGCAAAGTCGACGAAAACAGGTACGCCCGTAAAGTCCTGGAACAGGACACGAGCGGGCGCAAACTCGATTTCACTGCCAACCTGACCTGAAAGCCCAGCCTCGACAATGCGGTCAACAAGCTTGCGTGCATAAGCTTCGTCCTTGACGTTGCGCAGGACGTTTTCTGCCAGCACCCTCAAGGCAAGAGGAAGCTTTTCGATTCCCTCAATGCCTTCAAGGCTATAGAACTGGTAAGTCTTCGAACCCACCGTAAGAGTCGAGGCTTTGATACCCATCTGTGCTCCTTCGCTCATGTGGGGCAATGTGCCCTAGTTGTCCTCTTCAAGAATGCGGCAGAGCTCTGCTGCAAATTCCGTGCAGCTTGCAGCAGGCTTGTCGGAATTAGTTGCCCTGCGGATATCTCCGGTAACCACTTCGCCTTCCCTGTAGATTCGCCTAATGGCAGACCGGATACGTGCTGCGCAATCAGTTTCGCCCAGGTGGTCAAGCATCATGGCTGCAGACAGGATCTGGGCCGTAGGATTGCAGAGGTCTTTGCCTGCAATGTCGGGGGCGGAACCATGAACGGCCTCGAACACGGCGTAATCAGGGCCGATGTTTGCGCCTGGAGCGATACCCAGGCCACCAGCCAAGCCAGCACAAAGATCCGACGCGATATCTCCGTAGAGATTAGGGAACACGATCACGTCAAAGCGCGAGGGATCCATGACGAGATTCATGCAGAAAGCATCGATGATATTGTCATTGAACTCAATTTCGGGGTAGTCTTCGGCAACTTTGCGAGCCTCACGAAGGAACAAGCCATCAGAGAACTTCATGATGTTGGCCTTGTGGGCAGCGGTGACCTTCCTGCGACCAAGACGCTTAGCGTAGTCAAAGGCATATCGAACAATGGCATCGGATGCCGTAATGGAGATAGGCTTGATGGAAATGCCGGAGTCTTCGCGAATAACGCCAGCACCCTGCTCCTTGCAGAACTCAATGAGCTCCTTGGCGCCTTCAGAACCCTCTTCAAACTCAACGCCCGCATACAGGTCTTCAGAGTTCTCTCGGACAACAACCAGATCAATGTCCTCGTAGCGACTGCCCGTACCAGGAATAGAGATAACGGGGCGAAGGTTGACGTTAAGCTTCAAGGCCTTACGCAATGCGACGTTAACGCTTCTGAAGCCCGTTCCGACAGGCGTAGTCACGGGGCCCTTGATGGCAACCTTATTGCGGTGCACCGAATCGATGGTGGACTCAGGCAAAGGGGATCCGCAGGACTCGATCATATGAGCGCCAGCTTCAGCCAACTCCCATTCGATATCGGCACCAGCGGCAGCAACGACCTTCTGCATGGCAGCAGAGGTCTCAGGGCCAATTCCGTCACCGGGGATGAGGGTCACGATATGTTTCGCCATTGCTTACAACCTCTCAATAAAGCCCACCAATCAAGGGAGGGCAGGCTAGGGTCTAATACTCTAATTATGACTTGCTCTGACCGCTAGCTCAGCTCAAATGGGTAGGTGGAAACGAAAGATTAACCAGACGAAAAAGTCCCCCTACCCCACATCCGCTAAACGCACGAGGGCAGGAGGACAAAATCGCTGGCAAAGCTTCCGGCTAGCTAGGAAAGAATCTCGACAATCTGCTGACAACGACGCTTCAGCGCCCCATGGCCATGTTCCGCATCAAAGGACACGCGTTCCTTAAGGGCTGCCTTGGTTTCATCGGATAGATTGCTCTCTGCGTAGACGATAAGAGCGGCAAGCATATCCTGGTATTCGTAATCGCCGTGATAGCACTGAATTGCCTCATCAAGAAGGGGCCAGACCTTGAGGGAGAGCTCCTGCGAGCTTGCACCAACGGCACAAATATAACGGAATGCAGCTAGACGAACCAAACCATTGTCTTCGTCAAAGAGAGCATCCTCGGCATCCTGGAGAGCTCCAAGGCAAGCCTCAAGATCGATGGAGACAAGACGAGCAAGGGCATCAAGCGTCTCCCACCGCGTCTGAGCCTCAGAGTAATCAAGGGCATCCTTCAGCTCGTCAATATGGCTGGCAAGCATCTCAGGCTTCAGAATCGCCAGCTGGGCAATAACTGCTGCAGCATTCTGCCTTCCTCGACGAGAGGGTCCAGACAGCTCCTTGAGCATACGATCAAGAATATTTGGAGAAGAAACAATCCTGCCGGCGAGCCCCTTGATGGAATCCTGCTTTTCGCTCACGCACTACCTCGTTCCCAGACGAGCGATTCAAATATCGCTCTTCAGTATGTAAAATTTTCCAGCTGATAATACTATCTTATGGTTGTCTCCCTGGCAAGCATGACTTTTTCAGCAAGAGCGATTCCGCTCAAGCCGGAGAGCCGGGATGCTGTGCAGGTCAGCCCTTGGCTTCACTACGAAAGGAATTGGTAAGCCTCCCCCTCGAAGGCAGAGAACTACCCTTTTCCGAGCATGCGCAGAGCGCTAAACGGTCAATTCCGAGCCAGGCAGCAGGCAAAAGCAAAGAGAGCAAAAATAGACGAACTGGATTTAGGCATAAAAAAAAGGGAGCCCGTAGGCTCCCTTTCTACAAGTGACGAATTAGTTACTTGGCTTCAGGAACGTCGTAGTCACGATTGACCGATGCGTCGATAGCAACAGCAGGGCTCATGGAAGAGGTGACGGAGACGGACTTGACATAGCGACCCTTTGCAGCGGAAGGCTTAACGCGCAGGATCTCGTCCATCAATGCACCGTAGTTCTGAGCGAGCTGCTCAGCGGAGAAGGAGACCTTGCCGATGACAACGTGAGCAATACCATAGCGATCAGCACGATACTCGACACGACCGCCCTTGAGCTCCTTGACAGCCTTGGCAACATCGTTAGTGACGGTGCCCAGCTTGGGGTTAGGCATCAGACCACGGGTGCCGAGGATGCGGCCGAGACGACCGACCTTGGACATCTGATCGGGAGTAGCAACGGTAGCGTCGAACTCGATGATGCCATTCTGGACATCTGCAACAAGGTCGTCAGAACCGACGATGTCAGCGCCAGCTTCCTCAGCAGCACGAGCAGCGTCGCCCTCGGCGAAGACAGCAACGCGGACCTGCTTGCCAGAGCCGTTGGGCAGAGAGATGGTGCCACGGACCTGCTGGTTTGCCTGACGGGTGTCGATTCCAAGACGGAAGTGAACCTCAACGGTCTCGTCAAAGTTTGCGTAAGCAATTTCCTTGACCTTAGCCATTGCTTCGTAAGGAGCGTAGAACTTACCCTCTTCGATGGCTGCGAGAGCGGCTGCCCTCTTCTTGGAAACCTTGGACATTTTAGAATCCTTTCGTGGTAGTTACGAGCTTTCGCTCTTCCACATTCCGGCTCTGTGGGAAGCCGGGACTTACAAATTCAAAAACTAGCGAGCGTCTTCCTCTGCCAGGACGGTAGCCAGGCGACGGGAAACCTCGTACTTCTTCTTAGGCTCGCGGCCCTCGATCTCGACACCCATGGAACGAGCGGTACCAGCAACGATTTCCATAGCGGCATCGATGTCGTTCGCGTTGAGGTCGGGGAGCTTGATCTCGGCAATCTCACGGAGCTGGTCAACGGTGAGGGTACCGACCTTGCGAATCTGGGGGACGCCAGAAGCGCGCTTCAGACCCAGCTTCTCCTTGATCAGGAAGGCAGCGGGAGGAGTCTTGCACACAAAGGTGAAGGACTTGTCCTCGTAGATGGTGATCTCAACGGGGACGATGGTGCCAGCCTTGTCCTGCGTAGCAGCATTGAAGGCCTGGCAGAACTGCATGATGTTGACGCCCTGAGCACCCAGTGCAGGGCCAACGGGAGGAGCGGGGTTAGCTGCGCCTGCAGGAATCTGCAGCTTAACAAAGCCCGTTTGCTTCTTCTCAGCCATTTCGGCATTCCTTTCAACAAAAGTAATTTGTCATTCATCACTTATAACAAGCACATCTGCGAGAAGCCCCTTCCACATAAGGGCACAGGGATGCACGTTATAGTCAAAATAAAACTAGATCGTCTCGACCTGACCGTAGGAAAGCTCGACCGGGGTTTCGCGACCAAAGATGGAAACGAGAACCTTGACCTTGCCTGCCTCGGGATTGATCTCGGAAACGACGCCGTCGAACTCGGCAAGAGGACCATCGGTGACCTTGACGGCCTGTCCGACCTCAAGAGAGGATGCGGTCTTCTTGGGAACCTCATGAGACGTACGCTTCATGATCTTGTTGTACTCTTCGCGAGTCAGAGGTGCGGGGTCACCATTGCTTCCGACGAAGCCCGTGACACCCTGGGTACGACGAACCAAAGCCTGAGTGCGGTCGTCAAGATCCATACGGACCAGAACGTATCCGGGAAGAACCTTCTTTTCGCTATTGACGCGCTTACCGCCTTCCTTGATCTCAGTCACAGACTCAGAAGGAATCTCAATAGCAAAAATGTTGTTTTCGAGACCCTGGGTTTCACGGAGGGTCTCAAGGTTCATCTTGACCTTGTTCTCGTAACCGGAATACGTATGAAGGACATACCATTTCTTAGACATGTCTTACGCTCCCAAATTCGAGATTGCAAAGAGGATGGGGGTGATGACAGCGTCATCAAGGACGACGCAGAACAGGCCGAAGAAAATCAGTGCAACGATGACAACACCGCTCCACTGCAGAACGTCGCGCTTGGTAGGCCAAGTTACGCGACGCATCTCAGAACGAACCTGCTGAAGGAAATTGGGAGCCTTGGAGGGCTTACCAGAGTCTGCCTTCCTTGCTTCCTGATAAGGCTGCAGCTTCTCGGACTTCTTGTCGTCCTTAGAGCCGAAGAAGCGCTTCTTAGGAGTCTCCTCCTGGACAACAGCTTCCTGCTCTTGAGCACGAGCCTTTTTGGCTTGGCGATTAGCAGATGCCTTTGCCCTTTGAGTTTTAGACTTCTTTGCCATATAACTTCCTGCTCTGGAAAATCAAATCTCTATAACGCCAAAGAAGCAGCCTTGAGGCTGCTCTTGCTAAAAACAAGCTGGCAGGCCAGGTAGGACTCGAACCCACAACTTGCGGTTTTGGAGACCGCTGCTCTACCAATTGAACTACTGGCCTATTTGGTGCCTAATCTTAACGAGTTTCCTTGTGCAAGGTGTGCTTGTTGCACCACTTGCAGTACTTCTTGAACTCGATGCGATCGGGATTATTCTGCTTGTTCTTCTTGGTCGTATAGTTACGGCGCTTGCACTCGGTGCAGGCCAAGGTGACCAAAGTACGCATGAATTCTCCTT
>JAUNOE010000007.1:16744-34215 GCA_030537255.1 Coriobacteriia bacterium | reverse complement strand
GACGGCATCGGCATAACGCAGGTCGATTTCCTGCTGAGAAGGACCGCCTTCATGATGCGAGTACTCGACAGGGATGCCCATGTGCTCCAAGGTGAGAATGGTGTCACGACGAAGGTCGCTCGCGGAGTCAAGCGAGGTAAGGTCGAAGTAGCCGCCATAGTCAATGGGAATAGGCTCTCCGGTAATCGGGTCAGTGTCATAGCCGCACGGCGTACCAGAAGAGTTCCTGAAGTAATAGTATTCAAGTTCAGGGCCAACGTTCATGATGTAGCCCATATCGGCAGCCTTAGAGACAATTCTATTGAGCACGGCACGCGAGTCGCCGTCGAAAATCTCGCCTTCGGGCGTTCGGATGGTGCAGAACATGCGTGCGACGGCATTACGGTCAGGACGCCAGGGTAGAATCTGGAAGGTCGATGCCTCGGGGAAGGCCACCATGTCGGAATCAGACTTAGCGGAGAAGCCACGGACGCTGCCCCCATCGAAGCCCATACCTTCGTCAAAGGCATGTTCAAGTTCGCTGGGAATGACCGCGAACGACTTCATGTGACCAAGAACGTCGCAGAACCAGAAGCGGACGAAGTGAACATCTCGGCTCTTTACCGTCTTGAGTACGAAGTCCTGATCGGGGCTCGTAGTCATAGGGTCCTCCTTCTTCGACGTTTTCACAAAGAATCATTATAGAAAGGGCTTGTTTCGTGCCCGTTTCATTTCGTCCGTCTACCGAACGCTCCCTAGTCCGACAGCCCGAAGTAGGCACTCTGCCAGTCCAAGCCCGATGACAGGAAGGGGTCGCCCTTGACGAAGTGCTTCGGCCAGCGATAGCGGAAGTAAGCACGTTCCTGTTCGTAGCGCAGGCGGGCATCTTCGGTCACCAGACGCTCGGGATTGACCGAACGGTGGTCGTAGGCCTCGACCGAAGGCTCAAGCACGACGCGCCAGCCTTCCTTTGCCACGCGGAGGCAAAAGTCGACATCGACAAGCCCCATTCGGAAGCGCTGGTCAAATCCCGAGACCGCATCAAAGGCATCCCGAGACACCATGAGGCAGGACAGAGACGCTGCGCTCAACTCGGATGCGCACATGAAGCGCCCCAGGTATCCCTGGCGTGTGCGGGGAAGCCCCGCACCCATGGCCCCCGCACTCCCCCGCACGCCCACGTAGACACCGGCCTGGGCCAAGGTGTCATCGGAATACAGCAACTTCGCACCCACAACGCCCGTGCCCGGCACCTGGCAGGCAAGCATCATCGAAGCAATCGGATCGGCGCCGATCAGCTCCATAGCGGGATCCAGGAACAGCAGGTAGTCGCCCGTGGCCGCCTTTGCGCCTGCATTGGCGAAGGCCGCACGAGAAGGCTTGCCTTCGAAGGGGGCGATGGTCAGGCCCGGCACAAGCTTGCGGACCTCTTCGTACAGGCGAGCGAATGAACGGCGGTCCCTGGCATGGTCAACGACGACCAGCTGGAACGGCACCATCTCTTTCGCCTCGATGAGACGACGTATGCCGCCTGCCAAGACCTCGGGGTCGTTACCAGAGAATAGGACCACCGAAACCGAAGGAACCGGATGGGGCAAGTGGTAGGAAATGTCCATGCCGAAAGGCTCGGCCACCACGGTGGCAGCAAGACCCAACCTGCGCAAATGCTGGGCAACCGCCTTGCGACCTCCCCGCGTGTCGCGGGCGGCACGTTCGTCAGACAGGGTTGCCAACTCGCGATTGGCGCGATTTACGTTCTGCACGTGATACAAGACCTTGTCGATGCGACAGAAGGGAACACCGAGCTCCCATGCCTTCAGGTAGAGGTCATGAAGAAAGCCTTCACTCGTGAAGCCCTGCGTCTGGGCCACAGCCTGAATCACGTCAGCCGAAAACAGCACGAATGGACCAACGTAGGCACGCGAGCGCAGGAGTCCCGGCGAACAGACCGGTTTGAACTCGGGATCATGCAAAAGACCACGGGGGTCCTCATGGTCATGGTTGCAGAACAGGGCCACGGCATCATCGCCCAGGCAGTCAGGTCGTTCAGCGACCTGAGGAACACCGGCTCCCGACCGCGAACCACTCCAGCCGCTGACCCAGAAGTCGTCACGTACGGAGGCAGGCTCGTTCAACTGACGTACGAACTCGAACAAAGCCTCGGGGGCCAGAACCACCGAAGGCTCAAGTACGGCACGATAGGCACCGCGTGCCTGCATGAGGCCAGTTGCCATGCGCGTTGCATCATCGGTAGCGGGATCCACCGATACGCGAACGATACGAGGGTCCCCCGCCCAATTGGACAGCAAGCCATCAAAGGAGCATTCCTGGGGACAACCATCCACCAGCACGACCTCAAACAAATCGTAGCTCTGACGAAGCAAGGCATCGAGCGAAGCGAAAGCGCCAGAACGATCCTCGGGAGCAAGGGGCATGACCAAGGACACCACAGGTTCAAAGGAAAGCGAGGTCTGGCGTTGCACCTCGACTTCGGAAAGCGTTGCACGATGTCGGTAGTACCACAAGGAGTAGTCGGGGTCATTTGCCGCATCGGCAAGCAGGCCCTCCGTCTGATTGCGCAGGGACACGTAGGTCTCGTCACAGAAACGGGCAAAGCTGCCCTCGACGAACTCTGCCGCGTCATAGACCTTTACGCAGAAATCCTTCGAAGAACGGTTCACCCTGACGGAAAACTCGATACGCAGGCGCTCGTCTTCCCCAACCCGGCTACCAGGGACGACCTCGTCGACGAGTGGATACACCGGCAGATCGAAGCCATGCCCCGCGTCATCAAGGAAATCCACCATCACGTCGGCATCGGGCACGTTGGGCATGTCGACCAACATGCGCACGACGATTTCCTCTCCATCGTCAACGGCACTGGTCAGGTAGACGTTCATGCGCCCGGCAGAATATTCGTGCTCGATATCGAGCATCTGGTTCACCAGGTCGTTACGAACGAAGGAATTCAGACGCGAGCGCCAACCCATGTTGTTGAGCTCTACCGTCAGATGACCACGCGAGACCGGAGCCTCGCTTGCGCCGTATTCCTCAAAATCGAGGTCGACCTCACGAAGAGACAAATGCGGCATGACCACAATGAAATTGGCCTGCGAGCGGGAGTCGGTAGGGTGGAACGGCAAGAGGAGCGAGGGGATCTCGGCACCATCCTTGGCGTGCGCCGCCACACCGACCACGGCATCGTCGATCAGACGGTCAACGACCATCTGCAAGTAGATTTTTCCGTCACCTTGGCAGGTGGACTCAAGACGAAGGTTCATTTACTGGTGCCTCAGTGCATAGTAGGGGCTGTCGGAATCAAGATTGGGGTTCAAGAAGGGGTCACCCTTCACGAAGAAGTCGGGCCACAGATACTGTACCAGGGCCGCTTCCTTGCGCATCTGCACTTGCTGCGAGCGCGAAATTACATGCGTGCGAGACATGCCACGGAAGTGACCCAGCACAGCGTACGGCGTAAACACGGTGTAGAGGCCCAGAGAGCGAACCTTCAGACAGAAGTCGGTGCCCGCATAAGGCTTGCTCAGCTCCGGGGTGAAACCATCCACCTCATCGAAGACGCTGCGCTTGACCATCATGCAGTCGTCCGCAACGGCCGTCACATTCTGCGCAACCACCGCGCGGTTCAGGTAGCCACGCCACGAACCTGGCAAGAAACGGAACAAGGGCATGGTCACGCCCGCTCCACCAACCGACATGCCAGCATGGTCGACGGTGCCGTCGGCAAACAGACGCTTGGGGCCCACGACGCCAGTTTCGGCGGACTGGAAGTAGCCCAGCATAGTTTCGACCATGTCGTCGCTCATGACCCGGGCATCGTCGTTCAGGAACAGCAGGTAGTCGCCAGTGGTACGGGCAACGGCCTGATTCGTCAGAACGGAGGTGCGCGGCTCGTCGCTGACGAACACCGAAAGGGATTCGTAGCGACTCTGAAGGCCGACCAGTCGCTCCTGGTCCGCTTCGTCAAGAGCACCCCTGACAGCCACCAAAACCTCAAGGTTGCGGTATGTGGTCTTGGTATACAGGGAGCGTAGGCACTGCGCCAGCTGCTCCAAGTCACTGTCCGTCACGATGACGATGGACACCTTGGGACTTTCGGCCACCACATGCCTGACACGGAAGTGCAAGGGCATGCTGGTAGGAAGGACTTCGGCCGTAAACCCCATGCGACGGCAATGGCCAACCAAAACCTTGCGCATCGCTTCCTGGACAACGTCGTCAAAGCGATCAGAGTCGAGGGCCCTCATGGCGGCGTAGCGACGATGGCACAGAACGCGCGGCACATGGGCCACATAGCGAGCCTTCTCGCATAACCGCAGCAAGAAGTCATAGCGAGAGGCCAGGCTCGACACGTTGGCAAGACCACCGATTTCGTACACTTTGGAAGAGCGAGCGGCAAAAAAGCCCTGCACGTAGTTGCACGAACGCAAAAGCTCGGGCGAATAGTCCGGCAGGAACACGGGGTCAAAATGCGCTCCGTCGGCATCAAAGGTGTCGAGGTCCGAGTATATGACGTCAGTATTAGGATGCTCGTTCAAGATACGCGTGAACTCGAACAAGGCATCAGGGGAAAGCACGCTCGAAGAACCCATCGACACAACAAAATCGCCTTCTGACGCATCGATACCTGCTTGGAACGCCTCAAGACGCGTGCTTGCCTCAGGCACATCCAGAACGAAGATACGCTCGTCCTTCAGAGCGCACACCAAATCGTCAAGCTCAGCATGCATGTTGCCCGCATGCACCAGGATGAGTTCCCAACGACCATAGCTCTGCGTAAGAAGAGACGCAGTGAGATCGTGGACGTAGTGAATCACCTCATCATCCACGTCAACAATAAGGCTGAAGTTCGGTGCCTCCTCAAAACGGGCAGACACCTGCTCCAAGAGCGTAGGCATGTCGACGTGATGCCTATGGAACCACTCGTCATAACTCGGGTCTTCAGACGCATCCATAGTGTCGAAAGCCGTGTCGCGCATCAGACGATACAAGCTCTTGGGGCCCAACATGGCAAATCCCGGGGCAACGTTGCCCACGGTATCGGTTGCGCACAGGCAGACATGAGGCTCCAGGCGATCCACCTCGAAGCTCAGTACCACATGACGACGATCGAAGGAGCCGAAGTCAGGGGCATGGGTGATGCTGTCTTCGATGACACGAGACTCCACGGGCAAGACCTGCCCGTGATCGCCCAAAAAATCGTATTCGATGACGCTCTGCTCGTGATACGGCATCTCAACCTGAGCAGACACCAGTACCCGGTCCTCAAGCTCGACGGCACGAATGAACTCCACCTGAATACGGTCGTGGACGAAGCGTCCGTCAAGATTGCGGATGGAGGCCAGATCCGAGTGCTTGGCACGATGGCCCATCATAGAAAGGATGCCAAAGGAGCCCTGGTCGACCGTCTTGGTGCAACTCTCGATGACATCGCCAGAAGCGTCCACGGCACGGAACTCCAGCACCCAACGACGCACCCTCATCCAAGGAAGCACGATGACGAAGAAGCGCAGGCCTGCGGTGTTCTTCGTGTGGGCCAAGGGAGCCTGCCCCCCATGGCTTGCCAGCGAGCCATCTCGCAAGACGTCTTCGAGGGCCGTGGGGTCGCTGAAATCACAGAACGGGAACGAGTCCGAGGGAATGCGGGCGCCAGCTTCCGTGGAAGCAGCAAGGACCACTGGCAGACGTTCGTCGTAGCCGGTTATCTCGGTCAAGATGTAGGCCTTGTCGCCATGGCGACGCATAAGCTTGAACTGGACTTCCATTCAAGTCCCCCTACTCACGCAGCGTACTGAAATATCATCATTATCCGCTCCAAACGAGCGACCCCCAAGAGCATTAGGCAAGAAGCTACGAAAAATGCCCAGGAAAAAGAAAAAACCCAGATGCCTAGGACATCTGGGTTGTATTCATGGTGCCCCGTACGAGAGTCGAACTCGTCTCTGCACCTTGAAAGGGTGCCGTCCTAGCCGATAGACGAACGGGACTTGTTTGCTGCAAGCAGCCAGATGATTATTGCAAAGCCCTACTTAGATTGCAAGAAGTTTTTTGCAAGTTTTTCATCCATCACTTCAATGCCCTGCTCTTTGAGCATTCGGGCAGCCACGCCGAAGCCCGAAACCAGCTTTCCGGTAAAGCTGCCATCGTAGACCCGACCTGTGCCACAAGAAGGACTCTTGGCTTTCAGTATGGCATGGGTGCAACCTGCGGCAAGGGCTCGATCGGTCGCCGCGCACGCTCCCCTCACAAAGGCATCGGTGTTGTCCCTGCCCTCGACGTCCCTAACCCTGAAGCCAGATGGAAGGCCAGGACAGGCGCTTGCGGGGTCTTCGCTGGCAACGCGCACCAGCTCATTCGCCGGATGGGGAATGGATAGACCCCCCATGACCTCAGGACAGATACGCACCACTTCATGCCCTTCCAGCAAACACGCCAAATCATCATCAGCCCTCGAACGACCGTCGTAACGACAAGGCACGCCCAGAAGACAGGCGCTCACCGCAATCTTCACCTACCAACCTCCATTTCGGCCAGACGCGAGAACACGAGAATAGCGCATGACAAGAAATCCGTAATTGCCAAAACGAACAAAACCCAAGCACTGGCAAGAACCACAAATGAGCAAAGGTTCAGGGACCAATGAAACCGCAGCACGCGACCATGCCCCAAACACACAAGAACGAGGTCGGGAGGCCAGTGAGCCCCTTAACCAAAATGACCTGATACGTATTGTTTCGTTCGCTCGTCCTTGGGGTCCTCGAATACCTGGCTGGTACTGCCATACGAAAGAAGGGAAAGAAAAAGGCCGGCGTAATCGCCGGCCTTGTAGCAATTGGTGGAGCATAGGGGGATCGAACCCCTGACCTCATGGCTGCCAGCCATGCGCTCTCCCAGCTGAGCTAATGCCCCAAAAGCAGGATTAATAATACCCGACCACGCCGTATCGTCAAGCACTTTCTGAATCTTTTTTCGAAGAAAATTTCGCCCAGCCTACGCACCCTAAAAGAAGGGTCGAAGCAGCCTCAATCAATCGTCCGAAAATGGATGATCAACCCCTGGTCCAGAAAGAGCAGGTAGCGGGACCCTGGCGAGTATAGATGGCGCAAAGGCAGGCAAGACACGCATTACCGTCTTGCCTGCCTGGAGCGTAACTATGCCGCCAGGGCCCCGCGCAGCGTCACATCGCCTCACACGTTAGTTACGGCGTTCGTGAAATACCGCACTCCGCAACACTCTACCCCTTGAATACGGGAGTACCCTGACCTTCGATCTTGCGCGAAGCATAGAAAGTGACCCCGCCGAGAACATCGGCGATGGAATGATCTTCCTTCGTACCGGGAATGAACGGATCGTTCACGAATTCGTCAACAGTGGGAACCAGGGTGCTGAAATCGACAAAGTGGCCCTTTTCGTTCAGCTTGTTGGTGTCCTGAGCGCGCCAATAGATGTCATTGGCATCGGTGAGGTAATACGTGTTCTCGCCGTACTGCATGTAGCAAGAGTGCTCGGCACGCAGATAGTCAGTCAGCTGATCCAAGGTTTCGAACGACAGAGGTTCGGTGGACATCCTTCCCATAAGGAAGCTCCCTTCTTCGGTGCGTTACATGGCAAGCAGGCACGCAATACCCCTCGCCTGCTTGTGAGGCTATGATACCAGGCGACCTAGTTCTTGCGAGACGGGTCAATGCGCGTAGAGCGCAAGATGTCACGCGGACGCAGAGGCATCGAGGTGGTGATGGCGTAGAGATGCATCCCCTTGTTTGCCACATCGGTAGCCACCGGCTCGAACAAGGAGGCACCTGGCCAGACCTCGGCCAAGGCTTCAGGCGAAGACGATGAGCCCGTTGTTGCGAGGACCTCCTCGCCCGAGGGCCCGAAAAGCTCCGCCAGCTGATCCACCTTCACTTCGGCCACCGGCGCATCGGGACTCAAGAGCTCCAGGATCTCACCTTCGCGGAAGCGATTGCGGCAACGAACCACAACGCGATAGCGGCCATCAGGCAACGGCTCGCAACCACGCACCTCCCCCACCCAGTCATTGAGCTGGACATAGGAATCGGCATTATCGGTCTGCTCCGCGTCGCCAAAGAAAAAGCCCGTCGAATAAGGACGATGACTCATCTTTTCCAGTTCTTCGGCCCAGGCTTCGGCAGGCTCGCCATCAAGCACGTGACGATAGGCGTTTACCACCGTTGCCACGTAGAAGGCCTTCTTCACGCGACCTTCGATCTTGACCGAGTCAACCTGCGCTTCCAAAAGCTCAGGGATATGCCTGAGCATGTTGAGGTCCTTGGAATTCATCAGGTAGGTACCCCGAGAGTCCTCTTCGATGCCGAAACGCTCGTCAGGACGAGACTCCTCGACCAGATCGTAGCGCCAACGACAGGGCTGCACGCAATTGCCCTGGTTGGCAGCACGACCCGTAAGGTGGTCGCTGATAAGACAACGACCGGAGATGGCCATGCACATGGCACCATGAACAAATACCTCAAGCTGCATGTCGGAAGGCAGCTCGCGCTTCATGGCGGCAATTTCGGCCAGAGACATCTCGCGTGCGCAAACAACGCGACGCGCCCCCAGCTCATACCACACGCGAGCAGCAGCGGCGTTACTCACGGATGCCTGCGTGGACACATGTACCTCAACCGCGGGCGCGTGCTCCCGGATAACTGCAAGCACGCCTAGATCGCTCACGATGACGGCGTCGACGCCAGCAGCCTGGATGGCCTGAACATAAGCAGGAAGCTGAGCAATGTCTGCGTCATGCGCATATACATTGCAGGTGACGTGCACCTTCACGCCATGACTGTGGGCATAAGCAACCGCTTGAGGCAGTTCCTCCAAAGAAAAGTTGGAAGCACGTGTGCGCAGGCCAAACTTGTCACACGCAAGATAGACCGCATCGGCCCCGAAGTGGATGGCATAGGCAAGCTGCTCCATGCCACCCGCAGGGGCCAACAATTCGGGTTTGGAATGATTCATCAAAGTCTCGGCTATTCGGCCAAAGCCTGCTTCACGGCGTCAACCACAGAATCAAGCGCCACGGAAACCTTCTCGCCGACGCTGCGACGCTTGATTTCAACCTCGCCGTTCTTCAGGCCGCGCTTACCCAGGACAACCTGGACAGGCCAGCCGATAAGATCGGCATCAGCAAACTTGAAGCCAGCACGGGCGTCGCGATCGTCAATGACTACCTCCAGGCCAGCTTCTGCGAGCTTCCGGGCAACTTCGTTTGCGGCTGGCTCGACCAGGTCATCACCCATGTTCAGAGGAATCACGATAACCTGAGCGGGCGCAATGGAGGCAGGCCACACGATGCCGTCTTCGTCGTGGCACTGCTCGACAGCAGCGGCCAGGCTGCGAGACACGCCCCAGCCATAGCAACCCATGACGAAAGGCTTCTCGGAACCATCCTCTGCCATATAAGTGGCATCCATGGCCTCGGAATACTTGGTGCCCAGTTTGAAAATCTGACCAACCTCGATGCCGCGAGCCAGCTGCAGGGGCTTGCCGCAGCAAGGGCAGGCGTCGCCTTCCTTGACTTCGCAAAGCTCGCCCCAGGTATCCACCGTGAAGTCGGAGCCAAGCTTGGCGCCCACGTAGTGATAGCCATCTTCGTTAGCTCCAACGACCCAGGTAGGAATGTTGGCCAAGGAATGGTCTGCGGCAACCTTGACGCCCTCGGGCAGACCGACAGGACCCATAGAGCCCTTGCACAGGCCCGCATCCTTCATCTCCTCATCAGTGAGAGGCTCGAATCCAGAAATGAGCTGGGCCGCCTTGAGCTCGTTGACCTCATGGTCGCCAGGGACGAAGAGCACCCACAGGTTGCCCTCGGCATCCTTGCCGCTGAAAGCCTTTGCCAAAGAGGACTGTTCGCACTTCAGAAACTCGGCCAGCTCGGCAATGGTATGCACGCCAGGGGTCTCAAGCTTCGTCAAGGCTCCTGCCTCGTAGCAGGTAGGAGCGGGCTTGCCGCTAGCAGCCTCGGTGTCGGCAGCGTAGCCACACTCGCAGAAGGCGATTTCGGCTTCACCCGTGTCGGCCAGAACCATGAACTCCTCGGAACCAGAGCCTCCAATTTCGCCCGTGTCGGCCTCGACCACGCGATAGGCCAGACCCATGCGCTCGGTAATGTTGACGTAGGCATCGCGCATGTTTGCATACGATGCATCAAGACCAGCCTCGTCAGCATCAAAGCTGTAGCCATCCTTCATGATGAACTCACGAGAACGAAGCAGGCCAAAACGAGGACGACGCTCGTCGCGGAACTTCAACTGGATGTGGTAGAGGTTACGAGGAAGATCCTTGTAGGAACGCAGCTCGTTCTGCACCAGGTCAGTGATGACTTCCTCATGCGTGGGGCCAAGGCAGAACTCGTTGCCATGACGGTCAACCAGACGCATCATTTCGTCACCGTAGACACCCCAGCGACCACTACGACGCCACAAGTCGGCATCCTGCACGAAGGGCATCAGCAGCTCCTGTGCGCCATGGGAGTCCATTTCCTCTCGCACGATGTTCTGAATCTTGTGCAGAACGCGCATGCCAAGAGGCAAGAACGTATAGAGGCCCGAAGCCTCCTTGCGAATCATGCCCGCACGAACCAGGAGCTTCGCGGAAACGATGTCCTGATCGCTGGGGTCTTCCTTAAGGGTGGGCGCATAAAGCGTGCTCATGCGCAGGATTGCATGTGTGCTCATTGGACCTTCTCAATCTCTTCGAACAAGGCTTCAAGAATATCGGCCTCGGATACCTTACGCAAGGTTTCGCCGTGGGCAAAGATGATGCCCGAACCATCTCCGCAGGCAACGCCGATGTCGGCATCGGCCGCTTCGCCCGGACCGTTTACCACGCATCCCATAACGGCAACCTGAATCGGCTTGTGAACATCGCGCAAACGCTCTTCCACCTGCTGCGCCAAGGCGATGAGGTCAACCTTGCAACGACCGCAGGTGGGACAGCTCACCAGCTCGGGGTCACGTCGGCGCAGACCAAGCGAGCCAAGCAGGCACCAGCAGGCGCGAATCTCCTCGACGGGATCGTCGGTGAGGCTGATGCGCATGGTGTCGCCGATGCCCTGCTCCAGCAAAATGCCCAAGCCACTGGCACTCTTGACCAGTCCCTGGAACAGCGTACCCGCCTCAGTGACGCCGATGTGCAACGGCACCTCGGGAATGCGCTCAGACAAAAGACGATACGTAGCCACCGTGGTAGGCACGTCATGCGCTTTTGCCGAAACAACTACATCGGTAAATCCCTGCTCCTCAAAGAAGCGTACGTAGCCCTCGGCAGACGCCGCAAGCTTTTCGGGAAGGGAAAGGTCTTCTCGATTGGCAAGCTCAGCGTCGAGCGATCCGGCGTTCACGCCGATACGAATGGGAATGCCGGCCTCTCGGGCAGCATCAATTACGGGAATCGTCGCATCCAGTCCACCGATGTTGCCCGGGTTGATGCGCAACTTCGCTGCTCCTCGACGTGCTGCCTCTATGGCGAGCTCGGCGCTGAAGTGAATGTCGGCCACCACGGGAAGGGGGCTCTTGCGCACGATTTCCTCAAAGTCGTCAAGTGACGCCTTGTTGGGTACCGCAATGCGGATAAGCTCGCATCCGGCTTGAGCCACCCGTTCAATCTGGGCAAGATTGCCCGCGACGTCTGACAGCGGCAGGTTAAGCATGGACTGAACGACGCAGGGCGCACCAGCACCTAGGGCGACGTTGCCCACCATGACCCTACGCGTGCGTTCGTTGGGCTTAGGCATGAAGGCCTCCTTGAAACCTACTTTGACGATTCCTTGGTAGTTTAGAGCAAACGCAAGACGCTAGCCCCAATTGCCAAACACGAAGCGCTGGATGTCCTGATTCAACATGACCACGAACAACAAGGTTATGAGTGCCATGCCGGCAAAAGATAGACCGTTTTGCACCTGGACGGGCACTGGACGATGCGTGATGCGCTGCACCAGCTCCACGACGAAACGTCCGCCATCAAGCGGAGGGAAGGGCAGCAAGTTCATAAGGCCCAACGATACGCTGATCATGGCACCAAACATCAGCAAGTTCAGAAGTCCGGCGTCCAAGGCAGACTTAGACATGACAGCGATGCCCACGATGGAGGTGGAACTCTGGATAGTGCCAGCCGCAGTAGCAGGATTGAAGAGACCCGCAATGGCAACGATCACCTGACCGATGTAGCGGAATCCCGCCGCCGTGGCATCCCAAGGAGCCAGGGTAAAATGGACCGTCTGGCCCGTATCGCGGTAAGTCAAATCAACGCCCACGACGGAATATACGAACATGAATACGAGGATCGCCAGAAGCAGGTTCATGGCAGGGCCCGCACACAGCACCACCGCACGCTTCCAGAACGGACGAACGAAATACTGCTGTGACTTCTCTGACGCAAAAAAGGCATCGACGTCATACAAGGGACAAGGCATGCCCATGGGAATGCCCTTTGAGGCAGGAGTGCGGTACACGTTATGACGATCTGCTTTCTGCGGGCGCTCGATACTCCCCCACTCGGCAAGGTCCTCTAGAGCCAGGTAGGCATCCCTGGGTTCGACATCCAACGCCAACGCCACGTCCTCCATAACGACGGAACCACGCTCATACACCAACGAAAGCACCCGCTTGCGGAGCTTTTCTGAGGTCTCGGGTTCGGTCATACCCGTAATGCGGGCATACCCTCCAAGGGGCACAGCGGTCACGCCGAACTTGGTCCCCTTGTGCACGAAGCCAATATGGGGACCAGGCAGTCCCAGCATGGACTCGGTACAGCGCATGCCAAACAGACGAGCCGTGAGGAAGTGCCCGCCTTCGTGAACGAAGACGAGCACAGAAAGAAGCACAACCAGGACAACGACGGTAACAATCAGATCCATAGACACCGGCCTAGTAGCGCGTGCTTACCAGATCGCGAGCACATTCACGAGCCCAAGCATCCAGGCGAAGCAGCTGATCGATATCAGTAACCGCTTCGACGCCATCGGACTCATGCAGACTCATGACGCCCTCAACCACCTCTGCGATACCAAGGTAGGGCAGCTCTTCGGCCAAAAAGGCAGCAACGGCAACTTCGTTTGCGGCGTTCATGACGCAAGGCAGGGTTCCACCAACCATGCCGGCGTGTTTGGCCAAGGCCAGACAGCGAAAAGTGTCAGTGTCGGGGGCAGCAAACTCGAGAGAGCCCAATTGACGGAAATCAAGCGGCTCCACGGGTGCGTCCCAGCGTTCGGGGTAGCTCAAGGCATACTGGATGGGAATGCGCATGTCGGTAGTACCAAGATGGGCCTTCACCGAACCATCGGAGAACTCGACCATGGAGTGAATGGCGCTCTGAGGCTGCACAACGACTTCGATTTGGTCATACGGCATGTCAAACAGATGGTGGGCCTCGATGACCTCCAGGCCCTTGTTCATCAAGGTGCTGGAATCGATGGTGATCTTGGCCCCCATGTTCCAGGTAGGATGAGCCAGCGCCTCCGCGGGAGTGACGCAAGCGAGTTCTTCAGTGGTCTTACCGCGGAAGGGGCCACCCGAAGCAGTGACCCACAACTTGCTGACCTCACGGGAGTCTTCGCCCAGAAGGCACTGATAAATGGCGCCATGCTCGGAGTCGATAGGCATCAAGTAGTGCTGGAAGCCCGAAGCCTGGTCGAGCTCACGGGCCAGAGGCATGATCAAATCGCCGCCTACCACCAGAGACTCCTTGTTGGCCAGGGCCAACACCTTGCCCGCACGCAAGGTCTCAAAGCTGGCACGAAGCCCAGCAGCGCCCACAAGGGAATTGACCACCACATCTACGTCATCGGCGCAAACAAGGTCAAGCATGGCCTCGCCACCGGTGGAAAACAATTCGCTTCCCTGCTCGGCAAGCGCGTGGAGCGTCTCCTCCGAGGTGGATTCTGGGCTACCCAGTGCCAGACGGCTGACGCCAAATTCACGCGCCTGCGCAAGCAACTCGTCAGCCCTGCGCCCGCATGCCAAGGCAACAACCTTGAGCTTGTCGGGATGTCTGCGCACCACGTCAAGGGTCTGCGTGCCAATAGAGCCCGTAGATCCCAGGATGACTATCCGACGTGGGGCAGGCACGGCAGCAGCAGCGACGTCGCTCACCAATCGAGTAGCCGCCAAGCCGAAGAAAGCCTCTTCCGTGAGATCTGAAGACTCGGGCGAGCCAAGAACCCTTGAGTCAGCGAGCTTCGTCATAAGACCCTCCTTAGAAAAAGGACCGCATGCAGCAGTCCCAATAGTTACAAATTGAGCGGAATGCCACCTGACAGCACAAGGCCAAGAGCAGCAACGACAAACACCAGGAACTGCGAATCGCAGCGATCGAGCAAGCCGCCATGACCTGGCATGGCAAAACCGGAATCCTTGAATCCCGAACTTCGCTTGATGCGAGACTCGACCAGATCGCCCAAAACGCCAGCGCAGCCACACAGAAGGCCCAGAATAGCTGCCACGGCCAGATGAACCTCCACACCCGGAATGTAGGAGATGCCCACCCAAACCAAGACGGAGCAGGCCATGCCGCCAAAGAAGCCCTCCCAGCTCTTCTTGGGGCTGATGGTGGGCACCATCTTGTGCTTGCCTATAGCCGACCCCACCAGGTAGGCAAAGGAATCGTTGCCCCAGATGCTGACCAGGACCGCTACGAGCAAGACACCGCCCCAATAGTCAGGCAAGGCCAAGCGCAGCACCATAGCCCCGCACATCATGAGTCCCGTGTACAGGGCCCCTAGAAGGCTGACGGCAACGTCGGCCACGCGCGCCCGAGGAAAAAATACATACCAGACCAACAAGGCCACCATGAGCAGGAACAGCACCGCCATGATTCCCCTGCCCCCAAAAAAGCAGGTGGCCAAAGGAAACAGGGTTGCCGCCACAACGCCAATAGTTTCGTTGGGCAACTTTGCGTCAGCGCGAAGCATGACGAAGAACTCCCAGGAACACACTCCACAAAGAGCAGCCAGGTAGACCGCACACGTGATGTCGGAGGCCATCACGCACGCCAGGGTGAGCAGCACGTAGATGGCACCCGAAACCAGTCGCAGGCCAAAGCCCGAAGGAGAGGTGCCTTCCTTGGCCGACTGCATCAATTGGTCGGTTATCACGCGATGCTCACGACCTAGCTTAATGACCTCGGGCTCTTCGGAGGGACGTAGATCGGGCGCGGCCGCATCGACCCAGACACGCCCATCCCGTGCGTCTGGGTGAGGCGCGTGGACGGGACGCGAATGGTCCAGGGGATTCCTGACTCGTGTGCTGGACATGGAACTTACACGCCCCCGAAGCGACGGTTTCGACCCTGGAACTCAAGCAGGGCACGAAGCAGCTCGTAGCGATCGAAATCAGGCCAGAGCACGTCGGTAACCACCATCTCCGAATAGGCGATTTGCCACAACAGGAAGTTGGATACGCGCATCTCCCCCGAAGTGCGGATAAGCAAATCAGGATCAGGCATGCCAGCGGTATAGAGGAAGTCCCCGAAACTGTCCTCATCAAGGGCAACACGCTCGCCTTCGGGAGCGCTGGCCAAATAGGCCTTGACGGCATCGACTATTTCCGTGCGACCACCGTAGTTAACGGCGACCAGCAAGGTCATGCCATCGTTGCCCTTCGTCTTTTCCCAAGCCGACTCAAAAGCGGCGCGGGTCTTGGGAGGAAGCGCATCCAGGTGACCAATGGCCTTTACGCGGACGCCCTCTTCATGAAGGGCGTCCACCTCGGCAAGCATGGTTTTCGCAAAGAGATCCATCAGTCCGGAAACCTCATCGGCCGGACGCTTCCAGTTCTCGGAGCTAAAGGAGTAGATGGTCAGGTAATCAACCCCGACATCGTTGGCGCAGCGGATGGTCTCACGCACTGCCTCGATTCCCGCCTTGTGACCCTGCAGCCGAACCTTACCCCGCGCCTTGGCCCAACGACCATTGCCATCCATGATGACGGCAACGTGACGAGGCACGCCCGCAACATCAAGCGATGCGGGATCAAGACCTAATGGTGGCTCAGGAAAAATTACTTCAAGGGGCTTTCGCAGCATGACGCCTCCAGACTCCGACACATCCATCGCTAGATGGACATGACCTCGGATTCCTTCTTCTTCAGTGCAGCGTCAATCTTTGCGACGTAGGAGTCGGTCAGCTTCTGGACCTCTGCTTCGGCACGACGCTCGTCGTCTTCCGGCAGGCTGTCCTCCTTGACGGAGCGCTCGAGGGCCTTGATGGCAGCACCGCGGGCAGCGCGAACCGCAACACGGGATTCCTCGGCGTAGCCATGGCAGTCCTTGGCAAGCTCGCGACGGCGTTCCTCGGTCAAAGCGGGGAAGCTCAGACGAATGCAGCTGCCATCGTTGTTGGGGGTGATGCCCAGATCGGAAGCCAGGATAGCGGACTCGATTGCCTTCAAGGCGGACTTATCCCAGGGTTCGACGACCAACATATGGGCGTCGGGGGTCTTCACGGCAGCCATCTGGTTGATGGGAGTGGGCACGCCGTAGTAGTCAGCCTTGATGCGGTCAAGCACCAGAGCACTTGCGCGGCCCGTGCGAACGGTGGCGAAATTGGTGTCGAGCTGAGAGAGGGCGCGTTCCATGCGCTCCTCGGCCTCGGTCATGATGTCTTCGATAGCCATGGTGAAACCTTTCGTGGTCAGATTCGCGAATGCAGATAAGAGGTGGGGCAGATACGCAAACCCACCCCGCAATAGAAACGACTAGCCGTTAGTAACGGTGGTGCAGATGTTTTCGCCCTTGAGGACGCGTGCGATATTGCCAGGCTTCGTCATGTCGAAGACCAGAATAGGCAGATCGTTGTCCATGCAAAGCGACGTGGCGGTTGCGTCCATGACGTGCAGCTGCTTGGCCAGCACCTCCTGGTAAGTGATGTGGTCATAACGCACGGCATCGGGGTTGGTCACGGGGTCGGCAGAATAGATGCCATCGACCTTGGTTGCCTTCAGCAGGCACTCGGCGTTGACCTCGCAGGCACGCAAAGCGGCCGTCGTGTCAGTGGTGAAATAGGGGTTGCCGGTGCCGGCAGCAAAGATCGTGACGATGCCCTCCTCGAGATGATGGACGGCACGACGGCGAATGTAGGGCTCGCAGACCTGACGCATGGAGATGGCGCTCATGACACGGGTATTGATGTCGTGCCGCTCGAAGGCGTCCTGAAGAGCCAGCGCGTTCATGCAGGTAGCGAGCATGCCGATATAGTCAGCCTGGGAGCGGTCCATGCCAGAAGCGGAACCAGCCAGGCCACGGAAGATGTTGCCGCCGCCAACGACGACCGCAAGCTCCATGCCGTCCTCGACGATCTCCTTGATCTGGATGGCAAGCTCTTCGACGACCTTGGGATCGATGCCGTAGCCCGTGTCGCCCATCAAAGCCTCGCCAGAAAGCTTCAGCAACACGCGCTTGTACTTGTAATCAGAGTTCATTCTCGATCCCTTCCTGCAGTTTTTTCAGTTCGA
>JAUNOE010000007.1:0-16734 GCA_030537255.1 Coriobacteriia bacterium | reverse complement strand
CATCTTACCCCAAAACTGACCCGTCAATCACCCGCCAGACCAATCGCACAAAAGCATCTACGCAAAGCGAAGGCCCAGCCCCGGGTGGAGGGCTGGGCCTTCAAAAAGGGGCTCGCAGGCTCGCTCGGTCGATGAGCAAGAGAGAAAGGAGCGGCCGTCCAGTTTAGGGACGCAGAACCTTCTTTTGGGAAGGATCCGGACGACCAGGAGGTTCGTCCTTACGAGTCGGAGCCAAGGGTAACGTCGAGAGTTTGTTCGGTACCACTACGATTAATGGTCACCTGAAGCGTGTCGCCAGTCTTGTGGCTACGGATGGCAAGAATCACATCAAGCGCGCTTGATACCTTCTCCCCGTTAATGGCAGTGACGATATCGCCCTGCTTCATGCCGGCCTTGTCAGCACCAGACTTCGAGGAAACCGAGGTAACGTAGGCACCTTCGGAAACAGGCAAGCCGTAGTAATCAGCTGTCTGAGAGTTGATAGTGGTCATGGTGACGCCCATCTGGGCATGCGTGGGAGTCTTGCCATCAATGATCTGCTGAGCGATGTTCATGACGTAGTCCACGGGAATTGCGAAATTGACACCAGAGTTGTCGCCAGAATAGGTGGCGCCCAAAGTGGTAACTCCGATGAACTTGCCGTCCTTGTCAACCAAGGCACCGCCCGAATTGCCGGGATTTACCGCAGCATCGGTCTGGACCAAGTTGGCGTAAATGGCAGAACCCGTCTCGTCATTGAGCTCGTCGTAGGTGCAGTTAGTAGCCGAAACGATGCCCGTGGAAACCGACTGACCCAAACCAAAGGCAGAGCCGACCGCCATGCACCACTCGCCAACCTTCAGGTCCTCAGAAGAACCCACCTCGATGGCGGTAAGGTTGTCAGCCCCGATCTTGAGGACAGCCAGGTCGCTGGACTGGTCAGAGCCAACCACCTTTGCTTCGTACTCCTTGCCACCGGCAGAAACCATGACCTTCGAGGTACCTTCGATAACGTGGTAGTTGGTGACGATGTAGCCGTCGGCTGAAATGATGACGCCAGAACCCGAGCTGTACTGCTCAAGCTTGCTAGAAGAGGCCGATCCCAAGCCCATCGACTGGGTCTTGCTCACGTAGGTCTCGATACTGACGACGCTCGGAGACGCCTTCTGTGCAACGACCTCGGCAAGCGTTGCGTCATCGCCGTTCACGGTGATTGTGGAACCGGACCCTCCCAAGGTCACGGTACTTGCCGAGCCGCCATTGATTGCCGTGTAGGCACCCAAAAAAATCACGCAAGCAAGAAGCGCACCACCAAATCCCGCAAGGAAGGTCTTGGCCCTGGGCGGAAGAGGCTTCTTGGGGCCCTTGGGCTTCTTGGGCTTTCCGCCCGCAGGAACCGAACCCTGGGGAGGAATGCTTGCACCCTGACCCTGGGCACCCGCGGAAGCACCGGGAGCTGCGTTGTAGGCATAGGGCTGAGATGGCTGCTGGTAGCCAGGCTGCGTGTAGCCATGGCCCTGATACGGAGCTTGGCCAGGAGCCCCCGAAGAAGCCTGCCAAGAAGCCTGGTTGGGGGCAGGACTGCCACCCGGCGCCCAGGATTGGGTGGGCTGGACAGGCTGGGCATCAGCTGCCGCACCTGGCTTTTGGCTATAGGGATTCCAGATGCGCTGGGACCCTACGCCAGAAGACTGCGGGGCAGCCTGGCCCGATGCGTTAACACCAGATTCGCTTTGGGGAGACGTTCCGACGGGCGCATCGCCCTGTTCGGGCCTGCTTTCTTCGCTCATTCGCTTCTCCTTGTATTGGTGAGACTACGTTTCCTGGATTGAGATTATCCAATCGAAAGCTTAAAGACCGCTGAAAAGTGGATATCTTCAAACAAGCTTCTTCCGCAAGAAACAAAAGGGGTCCTTGCGGACCCCTTTCAAATCAAGCTCTGTCAAACCTATGACCTTTGGCTTATTTAGCAACCTTGAGAGTGGAAATGTCGGTTGTTTCGCCCACCCAACGAGAAGTGATTACCTTGATGATGCCACCCTGGTTCAAGTTGGAAAGTGCCGTATCGATAAGCTTCTTGAGTTCTGCCTTTTCGGTAGGAACAGCAATGCCGTAGCTCGTAGGCTTTTCAAGCAGACACACGGGATAAGCGTCAATACCGGACGTGTGAGACACGTAAGCGCCAATGGTGCTGTCGCATGCGACATACTGGGTAGTGCCGTTCTGCAAGTCCTGAAATGCCTCGGCAAGGTCCTGGGTTTCAACCAAGCTCTTCTTGCCATAGCGATCAGAGACCTTCCAAGCAGACAAGGAAGAGGCCTGAGCGGCAATCTTGGACTTCTTCTTGGTGGGAAGGGCAGCCGAAGCGTCTGGTGCGAACACGGCAGCTGCGCTCGAACGGTAGCTAGAAGTCACCGCATACGAACCACCTGCAGAGGAAGCACCCATGACGATGTCGGCCGTCTTACCACTGAAGGCAGAATCAATGTCGGACCCAACGTCAACCAGCTCAAGGGAAAGACCCAACTCATCGGCAAGAGCGGCAGCAATGTCGACATCGATGCCCACAATAGAGCCCGATGCCTGCGCCGAATAGGGAGCATTGTTGGAATTGACACCAACGGTGAGCGTCTTGGATTTGACCAGCAAGGCGTCGGAAACGCTCTGCTGCTTCTTTTCTGGCTTGTAATCGCTCGATGAGCAGCCGCAAAGTGCCACCGAAAGGCACAGAGCGGCAACCAGAGCCATGATGAGCTTGGGCGCACGCTTCAAAAGACGGTCCTCCGTTCTTTATTGACAAAAGTGTTCAGCCAGCTGACCTAGTCTTTGCCCCCACACCCGCGTACTGGAACTAAGCTCTCACATCGCCCTCTCGCCCCACAGGGACGGTACGTCTTACCTCTAGGATGCGCCATGCTCGCCTCGGTCTCCCGCGACTTACGTGGATCCTTTTGACCGCATCTGCCTTGGAATAGGAGGAACCCCCTTGGCCCTCCGCAACTACAGACCTGCCTGAAACAACAGGTGAGTATATCAGAAACCCACACAGTCCCTCCACATTCGAAATCCAGCGACTTTTGCAGGCAACTCGAGCACCAGTTCAGCGTCCTTCTGACAAGGTACTTTCCGACAGAACTGGTTGCTTTGTCCAACTGGGACGCATGGCCCTATTTCAAACCAATTTCAGAAATTTCATGGCATTGTTTCACCATGAAGAGACTCCAGATCAACGCCAGCGCCTACCTTGGGCTACTCGAAGAAGCCGCCTTGGAAAGCCTGTGGCCCAGCCGTTGCGCCCTCTGCGATGCGCCCGGAGCACCTCTGTGCGAACGATGCGAGCACGCACTTCCCTACATAGACCAACTGCGCTCCTGCCCCCAATGTGGCGCAGCCTTCGGAGTGAAGCTTTGCACCGAATGCAACAGCTACACGCTTGCCACCAGAGAGCTTGTCAGCACGCCTTTGAATGGATGCCGCTCCGCATGCAGGGCCACAGACAAGGCCCTCAAGCTAATCACCACTTACAAGGACCGAGGAGATCAGACGCTTGCGGAGCCACTGGCGCGCCTCATGGCACAATCTCTACCACCCTCCTGGCACGACGGGTTCCTTGTTCCCATCCCGACACGAAACGATGCACTCAGGAAGAGGAGCTTTGACCACGTTGGGCTGCTGTGCTCAAAGCTCGCCCGTATCAGCCGGCAGCATCGTCTTGAACTGCTGCAGCACCAAGGATGCAGGGACCAACGTGAGCTTGATGCGGCCCAAAGGCTCGCAAACATGAGAGGGAACATCGTAGTTGCATCGCAAGAGGCCCCTGAGGTGACCGGCGCGATAGCAGGCGTGGCTCAACAGGGGAATAGGGCGCGCACCCTGGCACGGCCTCTCGCATGCCCCCTGGGGCAACTACCACGCAAGGTCATCTTGGTTGATGATGTCATGACCACTGGGGCAACGCTTTTCGCCGCGGCCGAGGCCCTCAAGAATGCCGGCGTCGAAGAGGTGCGTGGGCTCACCTTCGCACGCGTCTAGCCCCGTCCGCCTAGAGCCAACGCCTGGACGGCAAGCAAAAACCACCCGCACCCCTAAGCAGGGAGTGTGGGTGGTCAGGAAAGACAAGGCAAGTGCGTGCCCCTGAGGACATTGAGCTAGATACGCTCAGCCTGCTTGTTGGTCTCGGCGGTACTGAACTCGCTCACATCAACCGAGATGCTGTGCTGAATGGGCTTCCACTCGCACTTGCGGAACAGAGCCACGATGGCGATGGGAATATAGGTAAGCATGAACAGCGGGAAGGTAAACAGGTAGCCAATCTTCTTCTTGGTGGTGGAGTGGATCTTGTCCCACTCGACAAAAGTGGTCAGCACACCATAGGAGAACATGAACAAGGTGAAGATGAACAGGCAGAAGAAGATGGAAGACGAAGCGCTCTTCGTCATCGTGTCAACGTCCATAGCGCCCGTCAGACCCATGATCAGAATGGATGCATTGAAGATGATGGACACGATGGTGAGCAGCATTGCAGGTGCGATGGTCATAAGCATGTCGTAGCAAGCGAAGCGGAAACCCTTGGGAGCCGTGCGCATACCGCGCGCCAAGCCCAGACCATACTTCAGGAACACCTGGTAGAAACCCTTCGCCCAACGGAAGCGCTGATTCCAAGCCGCCTTAAAGGTGGTGGGCTGCTCGTCGTACAAGATGGCCGTGGGGCAATAGGAGATGCGACGGCCATTCATGATGGAACTTGCGGAAAGCTCGATGTCCTCGGTGAGCAGATGGTACTTCCAGCCACCCATTTCCTCGATGACCTTGGCACTCACAAAGAAGCCCGTACCCGAAACAGCGCAGCTGGTGTTCAGGGTAAGACGTGCCTGAGAGAGGAACTTGGCCTCACGCATGAACCAGGTGGCATAGCCTGCGGAAATCCAGTTGGAACCGTAGTTCTTGGAATTGCGATAGCTGGTGGAAATCTCGGCGCCGTTATCGAACACCTTGTTCATCTCGCGGAAGTAGTTCACGTCAAGCACGTTGTCGGCATCGAACACGAAGAAGGCTTCGTAGCCCTCATCGGCGTAAAGCTGATTGATGCAGGAGAAGCCGTAATCCAGCGCATAGCCCTTGCCGATCTTCTCGGTATTGAAGCGCGGAAACACGATGGCTCCGGCCTCTTGCGCCACAGCCGCCGTGTTGTCGGTGCAGTTATCCGCGATCACGAAGATGTCAATAAGCTCTTGGGGGTAGTTCTGCACGCGAATGCTGTGGATGAGGTCGCCGATGACCGCATTTTCGTTACGGGCGGAAACAACGACGGCATAGCGGTGATTCTTCTTCGCAACAAGCTCAGGTGGCTTGCGGGTCAAAACCACGAACACGTAATAGAGCTGATATGCGTAACAAAGCGTGAATATCAGGAAAACAATTGGTCGAACATAATCCTCCAACGACTGTTCCTGCACGAGGCACCTTTGGCCACAAGCAGGACGCGGCACCTGCCGCCGCGTACCAAAGCGATCTCGCACCCTGTGCGGACGACCTCCGAAAAGGCCTTGAAATCGCCAATTGTGCACGTGATTGTACCCCTTTTGCAGAAAAGGGAAATATCCCAAAGCCACCAAGCTTTTCAATCAGGTGTTTTGCCGTGAATTTGCACACATTCTCCACGAGCAAAGAAGCATCGCGCTTCCGAGCATCCCCACCTGGCAAAGAATACATACCGACAATCCCGTCACGCAGGCTGAGCACATGCCAAACACAATGCAGCCCAAATGAGAACGTCATTCGAACAGTCCGTCGCCCAGGCACTTCGATCAAGCAGCCCCCGGAAGCGCTTATGTTTCGTCTATGCACCGACCCACGATAGGTAACGCCGAACCAGGAGCACACAAGCAGATCCTCGAAACACGCTACGAACACTCTGGGGATAAAATGAAACCTGCGGGCGGAGGGAACCACGTGGCATGCCCGCACAGGCGCCCAAGCAGCCCGACCAGGCCAAAACCCAGGGGCAGAACGCGCCAGCCACAGCAAGGGAGGCAAGCATGGCAGTTTTTAAGAAGGCGGACCGCAAGTTGGAATACGCCGAGGGAGTAGAAGGCGGCACGGGCACGATGATCCGAGACCGCTGCAACCTGACCGACAAGGTAGGTGGCACCTGCACTTACATGGTCTGCAATTCGCTCGAACCCGGTGCCTCCATCGGAGAGCACACGCATACGGGCGAAACCGAAATCTACTACATGGTCAAGGGCAAGGCCGTCCTCGTTGAAAACGGCACCGAAACCGTGGTCGAAGAAGGCGACGTGCTGTACTGCCCCAATGGCGGCACCCATGCCGTCCGCAATGACTTCGACGAGCTGGTGAGCTTCGTGGTGGTCATCCAGAAGGTCGAAGACTAGCACCCTTGATATACGAGCGCCTCGCCCCCGATAGGGTCGGGGCGCTCCCTGTTTATTCCATCGACATTCCACCAACGGGCAGGAGCACCCATGGATCAACCCACCAGGCAAAACAAGGCAGCAGTCATTGGATGCGGCTTCGTTGGATCAACCTGTGCCTACAGCCTCATGCAGAGCAAGCTGTTTTCGGAACTAACCCTTATCGACATAGACACCGACCGCGCCGAAGGAGAGGCTCTCGACATCAGCCATGGCGTGCCCTACTACAGCCCCATGAGCATCAAGGCGGGTACCTATGACGACCTTGCCGATGCCAACGTCGTGGTGATTGCGGCTGGCGCAAACCAGCAACCTGGCGAAACTCGACTCGACCTGGTCCACAAGAACGTGGCCATCTTCAAGAGCATCGTGCCCGAAATCAAGAGCAGCGGCTTTCGGGCATCATCGTGGTGGTTTCGAATCCCGTCGACGTTCTTACTCAAGTAACCATCGAGCTTTCGGGGCTCCCCCACCAGCAAGTCATCGGTTCGGGAACCGTGCTCGACAGCGCGCGTCTCAAGTTTGCCATCGGACAGAAGCTCGGCGTCGATCCCCGTCATGTGCACGCAAGCGTGATTGGTGAGCATGGCGATAGCGAATTGGTGGCATGGAGCCTTGCCAACGTGTCCGGCGTTTCCGCCTCGCGTTTCTTCGAGCTCAGGGGCATCGAGAACGTCAAACATGAGCAAGAACTCATCGAAGACGAAGTCCGCAACAGCGCCTATGAAATCATCAAACGCAAGCATGCCACCTATTTCGGCATCGCCCCTTCGGTTGCGCGCATTTGCGAAGCCATCGTGCGCGACGAGAAAAGCGTTCTGACCGTTTCAAACTGGCGAGACGAAATCGAGGGCGTTCACGACGTCACGATGAGCCTACCAGCAATCATCGGCGCAAAGGGAGCCGAGTTCCGCGTGCCACTTGAGCTCAACGATGACGAGTCTGCTCGTCTCAGGGCAAGCGCACGGACTTTGCGAGGAACCCTCGACGAGGCGTTCTACCGCAACCGATAGACCCTTCGATGGATCAGTAGCCCCTCGACGAGGCCAAGCCAAAAGCCGAGCCTGAAAACAGGCTAGTCACAAGGCAGGTCGAAAGCCAAACCAAGCCGAAAGCAGAGCCGGAAAACCATAGCCAAACCGCCAGCCATGGCCAAGCCAAGTCGAAAGCCACAAGCAAATCCGTCAACCATAGCCAAGCCAGAAAACTAGGCCGCCAGTACCAGGCCGAGCCCAAAATCAAACGCAGGGCTTCGGTGTCTCTGTCACAAAACCAGTTTTCACCCCATGATTGGCAAATTGCTCGGCAAATGTACGAATAAACTGAGCTCCATGACGAGCCCTTCGAAGAGCCTTCGAAGGGCGGCACTCTTTATTGCTGCTTTTCATAGCTTTGACCTGGGCTTTTGTAGAACGGTTCCTCTAACGGCTTTTTAAGATGACCAGACTTCAGCAAATACAATCCGCGCAATTCGTACATTTACGGCCAAAATTGCCTTCCGACCGTCTATTTGTGGTTTGCCCCAGTGATTGGACCCTTATTACGCTGCATACGCCACATTCGACAGGTCACCCAGGAAACCACATCAGCCTTCCCGCCACATCCGCAACTTTAGACGATGAAGGCCAGCGCTGACGAAGTCGATGACGTACGCGCAACCACCTCTTCAACCAGTCAGCATGCCCACTCCAACGGAGCGGGTTACCACCAGGCGGAATAGACGGCCACCTGGGCAGAGCGAGTCACAAACCTGGCAGGGAGGAAGCAGCAGGCATCGTCTCGCAGGCCCTCTGGGACGGCATCTAGGGATGCGCACGACGGCAACTTAGAGGGAACTTAAGGGGAACACCCCAATTCGCCCCCACAACGAAAAGCAGGCCACCAACCAAAACGGCTGGTGGCCTGCAAAAACTCTGGTGCCGGCAACAGGAATCGAACCCGCAACCCACTGATTACAAATTACCTTCATTAGTGCCATTACGCACAATCTGAAACTATTGTTTGTGCTGGTCAGCATGGATAAACGTAATTTGGCAACGTTTGGAACCTTTTGGCGTTTTCCCCAGATTTTCCCCAACAACCGCCATTGCGCCACACGGTGAACAGCCATCTTGAAAAGCAGACATCAGGTCCACCACGTCCTCGAACCCTTCATCCCTCCAGGCCAACCATGCACGAAACCAACCCCCATAGGCCGCAAGGCAAACCAAACGGGCAGATTCACCTGCAAGCAGGTTCGCGGACGGGATGGGCCGAAGCCTGGCATCTCGCATGCACAGCAAGCCCCAGGGGCCTCTTTTGTCATGGCATACTGGCCCCCCTTCGGTGCCAGGGCCAATCCCCCCGAACGCGCCCAGACCCAGGGGGGGGCATCACGAGAGCCACGGAGAGCCGATTAGAGGCCCGATGATGTCCGATGCCGTGGGTATTCCAGTCCCGTGCATGTTGACCCCCCAGGGGGTACTTTTTATGCGCTGTGGCCGTGCCCCCCATCGGCACAGGCACGATTTACACACAATGAATTCTTTGTGGGTCAGTTCAGGTTTGCTTATAGCCCGTGGTCAATCAGCTTAGCGGCCCGGCATTTCTTCTGCCTTCCGTTCTGCCCACACTTCTTGCAGCAATAGTCGACCCCCCTTCTGCGAGAGCCGTGTTGGAACTTAAACAACTTTCCACAATTAGGGCAAATCTTCCATGGTTCCTCTTCGAAGGCCCAAGTATCTAGAATCTGGCGACAGATTGCCGAAGGCAGCAACTCATCGTTCTCAAGGATAAGACCCCCGTTTTCAAGCTTCATTTCGAAGACTCTGCTGCTCGTTAGATGGTGGTTCACGATTGCGCGCCACGCAAAATCCGCGGGAATACACTCGGCTTCGTGGAAGATAGAACTCCGATTTAGCGTGGTGTCGTAAATGCCCTGAGTTTCCCAAGCCTCTTTGAGCATTTTTTGAACCACCCACTTGAGCAGGTCGATTGTCCCAACGACCTCATTGAAGAGAGCGGCAGTAGCGGGGCATGCGCCATCACGCAGCTTCATCTCACCAAGCCTAATCTGATGTGTGGGCCGATTGTCCTTCCATGATGGACGGCGCTCATTCAGCGCGTCTTCCACAACTGATTCCAAGTCTTGTGCGTCCATATCGAGCTGCCCATTGCGCAAATTAAGACCATGCTGGTACAACGGGCTTCGCAAGGTTCCCCACTCACGGCAGAAGGTCAGGACGGAATTCGGGTTACGGGTGTCAACGTCCATAAGCTCAACTCGGAAAAACCCAGCGGGAAGGTCGGAGGCACGTAGCCTCACGCATGACTCATTTCTCTCGTTCACCCTCGTTGCCATGACCAAGCCAGCATCAGATTCGAACAATTCCAGATTTCGATAGGCAGGCCAGGACGGCTCCACGACCCCAGCAGGGGCATACCCATCTTCCAGTATCTCTTTCAACATCGTCATCGCAGCTCCTATGTGTCACGACTTATTTTTTGTTTCCCTGTGACACAGTATCAGGCATATTAGTTTATGAAGTCAATCCGAAACCCTTTGTCACTTGGGTCGGATTGGCGAAAGTTAGAGCTTCGAACCGAAAGGGGAAGAAAGTGAGCAAGGTAATCATCGGAGGAAAGGCAAGCAATGTGGGCGGGATGCTGTCCGTTGTGGAAGCAGCCGAGGCGCTGCACTGCACGACGGAGTACGTCCGCATCTGCTGCCGTCGTGGGGAGCTTGACGCAGTGAAGTTCGGACGCAAGTGGCTCATCCCGGTGCACGCCGTCGAGGCAATCATCTACGGCGGCTTGGAGGGGTAGCCATGGAGGAAGAAAAAAGCCCTCACCCCATCGACAGCGAGCAAACCGAGATGGGGCAAGGGAACAAAAGGCATCCCGAGGGACGCAAACAGCATCATACCAACAAAGCTGCTTTCAGTTTCGGGACGTGCGGCAATCACTTTACGGAGCTGCCGAACGTCGAGCAGGCCGTCATGACCGAGCAACTCGCAAGCGCACGCATCAAGGTTGAGCGCGTCCGACAGTGGGCAAAGCGCAACCCCCAAGCCTTCGAGGCGTTCGAGTCCCATCTGCTCGGCGACGCGTGCAACCACCGTAGGGCATCGGCACGCGAAGCCATGGAACGGGTTCGGAGGGTGGACTGCGTGGACGTTGACGGCGAACCCTCGCGGCTCGACAACAACGATGCCGCCACCCTCTCCCGCATCGTCTGCGAACTCCATCCCGAGGTGATGGGCTTCGTCCGCATGAGGGCATCGGACGTGGACGTGGCTTTTCCTTCCCTCTTCCCCGAGGTGCGCGACCTCTGGGAGCGCATGGGGCGGGATTGATGGCCACGTTCGAGCCACGCCCGCCCTACGGCCTCATCTCGCTCGACGAAGCGCGTCTGGTCTCGGTGGTCTGTTCAGTGTGCGCATCGCAGCCAAAGGACAGCGCACAGGCGCAAGCTGCCTACTACGTCCTTGCCGCGCGGCGTAACCGGGAGACAGGAACGACCACGACGACGGACGAAGACGTCGCCCAGAGCGTCCCGCGCTACGCAAAAGGTGGCAGACTGCTAGGGCGCATGACGGCCCAGAGCTACGGCAGGACGACGAAGAAGAACCTCAAGGCGTGGGGCCTGGTCGACTTCCAGGATGGCAGGAAGTCGAGAACGGCGACGACCTACACGTTCCCGGCATTCAAGCGGCTGCTCGAAGGTGTAGCAATCCCAGAACTTGTGGAACAGCCGAAGCAAGAGCGGGCCAAGACCAAGCCGAAGCCAGGCAAGGGACGCAAAGCCCCCAAGGAGGGAGCCATCAAGGCACCTGGCCCAACCTGCGCCCAAGGGCAACGAACCGGTCAACGCGGGGACTACCCGACGAACGAGGTCATTACGTTCAATGGCAATCATCACGTTTCGCAGGTAATTGCATCCAATTCGATTGGACGTAATCACTCAGGATTGGGTACCACAAACAGACTTACAGATAAGAACAGACTCAGGGGCATGGAAGAGGGAAGTAATATCCCTTCCCCTCGAAAGCAGAATCATCATGTTTCGGGTCAGTCAGCGCCCAGCTGCCCAAATTGCCAGAGGCCCCTTTCCAGCTCATGGAAATCGGGGGGCCTGGAGTGGTGGAGGTGCCCTTGCGGATGGCATGGCAACCTCTCGGATGACATTCAATTCTAGGTTGCCGATAGGCGCATCACCCCATGGTGACGTGACCACAACGCCCGACTCCTTAATTCACGGGGTCGGGCGTTCCATCGGAAGAACCTATCAATCCCACTTTTCACAAGCCTCGTCACAATCGGGGCCCATTGAACGCCGCCGTCCCATGGGCGATGCTCTGAGGGTCGGCGGCACACGGAAGGAGCAGCAGGCCATGGCTAACGGTGATGGCTCGATTAGGGAGAGGAAGAACCCCAAGACGGGCAAGAGCTACAACCCGAAGAGGTGGGAGGTCACCATATCCCTCGGGGTCGACCCCGTTACAGGAAAGTACCGCAAGGTAAAGCGGACGGTCAGCGGAACCAAGACCGAGGCAGCAAAGGTTCGTGACAGCCTCAAATCGAAAAGGGACAGCGGCATAGGATTCGACGCGGAGCGAATCACGTTCAAGGAATATGCCGACGGCTGGCACCAACGAAGAGCCGACTCCGGAGAGTACAAACGTCGGACGATAATCGACGAACGAAACAAACTGAACAAGCTCGAAATCGTCCTGGGAACTTACCCCTTGCAAAGGTCGACGCGCTGACCGCCGAGCGAGCCATCGACCAGATACGAAACTCGGGCATGGGGAAAAGGGGTGGCAAGCTCTCGGGCACGACAACCAGGGCGTATTTCAACCTGGCAAGCCAAGTGTTCAAGGACGCATGGAGGAAGCGGCTCATCGCCGAGAACCCCTTCGAACGCCTCACTCCGCCAAAAAGGGACACCAAGCCCCGCGAGCTGATACCGCTTCCAGAGCTCAGGCGCATCATGAACGCCGCCCAAAGCTCATACCATGCAAAGTTCGAAGAGTTCGAGGCAAAGGAGCTGAGAATGGAGCGCCTTCCCAAAAGCTCGCAACGTTCTTCGGTGCTTGGCCTGATGCAGCTCTCCTGCCCCCTCGTCGTGCTGGTCGCATTCTCGACGGGCATACGAATCAGCGAGGCCCTTGGGCTTACATGGGGATGCGTGAAGCCAAACACATGCGACAGCATCCTCATACGCCAATCGCTCGATTGTGATGGCAAGACGCTCACGGCTCCAAAGACCAAGGCGGGGAACAGAAAGCTGGACGTTCCCGAAACCATCGCCCCCTACCTAGTCGAATGGCACGGGATACAGTGCAGGGCCCTGAAGTCGCTTGGCATTGAGGTCAACAGGGATACGCCCGTCTTCTGCTCGAACGTCGGCGGATTCATCGACCAAGGCAACTATGGGACATGGAGAAAGTCGTTCATCAAGGAAAAAGGCTTGCGGCCCTTCGGAATGCACGACTTGCGCCATGCCTGGGCATCTCACCTCTTGGCAAATGGCCTCGACCTCAAACGAGCCCAAAAGCTCATAGGGCATTCTTCCCCCGACTGTCTGGCAAGAACCTATGCGCATGCCGTCGACGATGGCAGGGAGCGTGCCGCCCTGATTATTGACGGGGTTCTCGAAGAAATGGCGGTCTAAAAACGCGGAGTTTTCCCCAGATTTTCCCCAGCGCTCGTTTTGACCCGCGAGAACCAAGCAGGCCACCAACCGAAAACGGCTGGTGGCCTGGTGTGATTCTGGTGCCGGCAACAGGAATCGAACCCGCAACCCACTGATTACAAATCAGTTGCGCTACCAATTGCGCCATGCCGGCAAATCTACCCAAACGGCAGTTTGGACATTATGCCACAAATACACACAACCAGCGAACATCGACAAAACATCAAATCCATCACACACGATGCCCTCTGCAGTCACGCTCAGCACCAATCTCGTCACGCAGCACATGTCGTCATGCATCAAAACCTCACCGGAAGGAGCACCGAGCGCAAAGCCGAGGCTCTGTTAGACAAAACGACTGCAACACCGCACTCAACCAAAGCCACTATCGAAAGAGAAACGGGAGGCATTTCCCGACAGTCACAAATGGGATTACGATAAAAACATGAAAATATGCCCACAAGATGCAGGGTTCTGCCTGGTCAAGCTAAAAGCCCAATCGCATAGGCAAAAGGTCGACCAACAAACACCTTTAATAAACAGGAGACACTCTGCGGAGTCCCAATTTATCCATCAAAGAGAAAGGGATCTTATGGGCGGTTGCGTCTGGGGAGGGCCAGGAAGCTCCCCAAAGGTTAGAAAAAGAATCGCCGATGCCATTCAGGAAAATGGCTGCCCTCGCTGCGGGTCGACAACAGAATGGCATCGGCTAAAAAATGATGCAAAAAGCAAGGTGAAATCGGTGGCCAAAGGCGTGTTGTGGACTGCAGCATGCTCACCGATAATGCAAACCATCAATTTAACAACGGCATTCCACTACCACTGCGACAATTGTGGATATGATCATACCTGGTCAGGCCGTGAGTTCTATTAATCCGATGCACAGATAAGGGGTCTGGCAGCAACGCCAGACCCCTTACGCTAGTGAGCATGCACCAACCGTTCATCTCCAAAAGTCGACTACCGCCCATCCCCATGCACGAGTCGCTCCCTACGAAAAATGAATATGCCATCCGCCTAATAGAACCAATAAAAATCCTACTCGCCAATCGTAAAAGCAACAGAACCGAATCACGCAACCGCAAGATAGGACCCCAAGACAAGACTCCAATTTGAGATAAATTGAATGAGCGGAAGAATTCTGCTCCCGAGATCCTGAGGCGAACAACGCCAATGTTTTTCTTGCCGCGAGGACCAATCGCACAAAAAGCAACCATCCTCCAAATTTGTCCTGAAAATATAGCGCTCCACTTCATCAAATTGAGTGATGAGCATATTCTCTGGCCTTGTGTGATTCAGAAGAGTCGAGCTGGGGTTAGGAATACTACGATACATAGCCTCCATCAAATCCGTCATTAAAATCGCATCAGCAACTAGTAATGAAGTATCGTAAAAAATCGTGTTAAAGAATTGATAGCCTATAATGACGTCTTTCAGAATCAACTCCTGATCAGAGATATAAGCATCGCTTCTTACATGCGAATCAATACAGTCGACTATTTCGCTGCATTTTGCTGGCCAGACAAATGTCTCCAGATAGTCATACATACCCCGCTTAACATCTTCCAGGGATTTTGTACAGCAGTTTTTCCAGTTAATATGCTGAAATCCATTAAACGATGATTCCGTTGATGCTATCTGGAACGTGTCAAGAAATCGCCCCCTTACATCATTCGTCGCAAGAGATTTGTGATAATCGAAAAATCTAACAAAGTTATTTGCGATCCTGAAGCTACCAATATCCACAAAAGAAGGCATATTCAAAGCTGCAGCGCATGCTGCGCGTTCTGGACCAAGCCAATACTCAACGCCACGAACCGAAACCGTCTCATCAAAACCGAACTTTTTTGTGGTCCCAGAATCATCCTTCGCTTCAGGCGACACCGACGATTGCCCAAGCCTAATCGCGCTTCTCCAATCCGTATTGCCTGCGCCCTGAAACCTAATAGTACCCATGCGTAAACCTACAATTCTGGAATTGGGAAGATCCGCTGAAACTCTTCCCACTCTTTTTCGGAAATGTCATAGCAGGCCTGCCAATAAGGGCTGCCCCCAAACTGACAAAGACGATCGATGCTTTCGCTTCTATCCATCAGAGGATGGTGGACCTGATCCCGCAAGTGCTCACCAGCATGGAATTCGTCAAACTCGAAATGGGGAATCATATTGAATGCGCTGTACGTGGCAAAAAATTGCCTGTCGTCATCTTGTCTCATCAGCCGATTCCAAACCACCATCATGTCAAAATGGTATTCGAGCAAATCACGTAAACACTCCCAGTTTTTTGCAAGTATCATCACCTTGCACCAACTCCAAACAAATTCGGAGTTGAGCGTTTCAGCCCTCAGAAAGCAGTCAAAAAAATGCTCATTGGCGTTAACCAGATCTCCGCGACGTTTGTAATCTAGTGCAGCACGAAACGATTCCTGAATTTCGGGCTGATCTCCCCAACCTTGATAAAAATCTGACTTACCAGCGAGTCCAGACTTAAGAAAAATAGTCTTCAGCTCAATCAAGGAACGAACAGGGTCAAGATTGACCTCATTATCCGGTTGGCTCCCAGTAATTTGCCTAGCCGTCGTTGTCGACAACGGCTCCTTTCCTCCAAAAATGGAACTGAAAAATCCCATCAGACCTCCAACCAACTCAAACACCAACATAAGCGAACGAACCAACCAAACAGCCAAGGAAAACTAGGCCGGTGATCCTTTTGTTGAAAGCCATATTACAAACATAGAGAAAACGTCATTTCCCAATGAGGGCAAATGGAAGGGAACCGGGCTTCCGATAATTGGTCCAGATAACGGAACCCTTGCCAGAAAAAGACCAAGTCGCACAAACCCAACCAAAGAGGCAGGCAATCATGACGGATAAACTACAATGGCTTTCAACCACTTCCCTGCCTGCCCAGGCAGACCCCGAAAACCCGTTCTACAGTCCAACGAAAAAATCGTACGTCGACTATTTCCCCATACCCACCAGACCGGACCTAGACGTAAGCAACATAGACGAAGCGGTAAGCATATTACTGTTCGATTTGGCCTGGGTTTTCGTCCTCAACACAGCAGCTTTAGCCGGCACGCAAACAATGGAATCCTACTTTTACCCACATGAGGTCATCCAGCAGAAGCTCAAGGGTCAATCGTTGGAACTATGGGGAGCAATCCACTCAGAACAAGTCAATATCACTTGCGGTCCTTCCGAAATAGGAGATCCCGCCAACCAATCCCAAGGCTTTTCCCTCTTCGATTACATGGATGCCGTCAAAAAAGACTACGAAAACACCAACCCTTATCAATCGGCAATCACGGCTGAAATGCAGATGCGTTACCTTACAAGGTGTTTGATTAGCCTCTTGGAAATGACGGCGCCCGATACCCTCAGAACATGTTTGAAGAAATGCGATCAGTATCCAGCATGCACAAAGGTGGCTATATCATGCATGCGGACTGCGAAAGAGGCTGTCATTATCGACGAATGCTCGATTGTCGAAGCCATGCAACCAGGTAAATACTCAATAATGGCTGGTCCGGAACGAGACAAAGAAAAATACAGCGAATTTCTCAAATCATTTCTCGAAGAGACCCCTTATCGAATCGAGAACTACCGCGAACTCAACGACCCGCAACACCTTGGTTTTTATCA
>JAUNOE010000059.1 GCA_030537255.1 Coriobacteriia bacterium | reverse complement strand
AGCAATCCCGAGAGGGACGTCAAAACCAGAAATGGGTGCCTCTTTGGCAGATTCGGAGCCTAATGTACGAATCCGAATTGCCTCCTTGCTTTTACTGCCCCAGCTATACGGCAAAAGCCCAGGTCAGATCATTGCCCATGAGTGTCAAGTTCGAAAGATAGCCATTCCTGGCGAGGGTTCGGCAGGAACAGCCGTACATTAGTGCCCCCTTTTGCCAAACGACGCCCTTCTGCTGGTTTGACGCCAGCCCCGCTGGCTAGTGAATGCCCTTCAGTTGGTTGCTCGGTGCCCTTCTGCCGGCGGGACGCCACCCTCCCAGTGGTTAGCCCCGCCTTCCTGCTGGCTCGATACCACCTTTTCGCTGATCAGCCCCACCTCACACCGGCCAAATGCCGCCCTTTCGCTGGTTCCACTCCCTCATATCGAAGAATCCGTCCACCTACATCAAGCGGGTAAGCCTGTCTTCTGATTTGCTTCAGCTTTTATCGTTACCTTATGTATATGAGCTGCTACATCGGACATACCTCAGCCCTCGAATACTGGAGGACGCACGAACGAAAGGGACTCGAAAGCTCCCAGGCCCGACCACGCCATAGTCAGCCCAAGCCCCCAACATCTCAGGAGCTTGAAGCAGCGCAGAGCATGGGCATCCCCGCCAGCCCCCTCGAAATCCTCGTGGCACGACCAGAAGACAGAAGACCGTCTTCGGCCATAAAGCCGCACATTTGGTCAGAGCAAAAGCCACGACGTTCCTTCGTGAAAGTCTCCGAAGGGATCTACCTGAGCACACCAGAGGCATGCTTCCTTCAATTAGCGAGAGACCTGCCGCTTGTCTCGCTCGTAAAAACTGGATTTGAACTTACGGGGAGCTATTCTTCCTGCGCCGCTGACAACTCGACATTCACCAAGCTTGAGCCGCGCACCACGCTCCGCAAACTCGAGCACTATTTGGGACTATGCAAAGGGGAACGCGGAGTAAGCAAGGCCCAAAAGGCGCTTGGCTTCATTGCAGAGAATTCCGCTTCCCCCATGGAGACAGCCTTAACGATGCTGCTAACTTTACCCAGCTCAATGGGAGGATTTGCGCTCCCCTCCCCTCAGCTCAACTACCCAGTTCGCATCATAGAAAATGACTACCTGGGACTGTTTCGGGAGCTTCGCTGCGACCTATGCTGGCCAGAATTCAAATTCGTTCTCGAATACGACAGCGATAGCTTCCATTCGGGATCAGACAAGATCAATTCGGATTCGAAACGTCGTGCAGACCTGGAAAGGGCTGGCTACCGCGTCATTTCCGTCACCAAAAAGCAGGTCTTCAACATGATGCTTTTCGAGGACCTCGCAAACATAACGGCGCGTCATATCGACAAGAGGCTCCGGATTACCAGAAGCGACTTCAGGCAACGCCAATGGGAACTCCGAAAAGAGCTCCTTTCCCGCTAGAACAGTACGCCCAAATTCAATTGCCAGAGCGCGCCTTGCTCCAACTTCCAAAAGCCCAACAAGACGACAGAGAACCCAGCAGAAGGTGCACACTGCACGAGCGCAGCATAAGGCCCCAGCGATATGCCAAATCCCGGCGGGGACACACCGAACACCATGGCAACACTCCACAAGAACCCCGGCGATATGCCAAAACACCCTGGCGGAACACAAGACCAAACACTTGCTCGGAAAATGAGGGCTTTGTTCCACCCCCCCCCCAAAAAAAACCAACAAGATGCTGGCGAACCAGGCAGAGCCACGAGGCCAAGCTTGCTCGACAAGAAGCGGCCTTGAACCGTTGTGCAGCTCACGCACCCGCCGTTGCCGAAACGCCCTGGGGGGGAAGTCGGCTCCCGTCATAGGACCGCTCTAACCATTTCACGACTAAGAACTAGGGACTGGAAGCTGTTCAAACCAGAAAACAAGGGCCTAGTGGCAAATTCAGCGTCAAATGTACGACCCTTTGGGAAAGACAACGAACAAAGCCGGAACATTAAATGCATATCCCCAGGTCAGACGAACGTTGACTGCAGCTACATCATCTTGCTTGCGATCAGAAGACCACAAGGTCGTACATTTGAACCGCAAATTGCCACAAGCGAGCCTCGAGCTGGTTTCGAAGGGCTCCGTAAATAAAACGCCCAGACTCGCAAGCCAGACCACCAGGCCCCAAACCCAGAACAAGGCGCATAAATCCACAAGTTCCCAAACCTTGGTGCATTGCACCCAAACAAAAACCCTCCCGCACCACATGGCGCAGGAGGGTGAATGGTTTCCCTGTTGGGCACGGGTTCGCGCGGCTCGCCAGATCCAAACAAATCCAAAGCACGTGCTGTTTGCCTTATCGGGACAAGGGCCTGCAGGAGCCGCGCAAGTCAAGCCTACTCGCACAGCAAACTCAGAAGGAAACCTATCGCTCGATGTTGTAGAAAGCCTTCATGCCAGCGTAGGAGCCAGCCTCTGCCAGCTCTTCCTCGATACGGAGCAGCTGGTTGTACTTGGCGACACGATCGGAACGGCAAGGTGCGCCGGTCTTGATCTGACCCGTGTTGCAGGCAACGGAAAGGTCGGCAATGGTAGTGTCCTCGGTCTCGCCGGAGCGGTGGGACATAACACAAGCATAGCCAGCCTGCTTTGCCATCTGGATTGCCTCGAGGGTCTCGGTCAGAGAGCCAATCTGGTTCACCTTGATCAGGATGGCGTTAGCGCAGCCCAGCTCGATGCCCTTGGCAAGACGCTTGGAATTGGTAACGAACAGGTCGTCGCCAACCAGCTGGACCTTGTTGCCGATGCGGTCGGTCAGGGCCTTCCAGCCATCCCAGTCTTCCTCGGCCATGCCGTCTTCGATGGAAACGATGGGGAACTCGTTGACCAGAGCCTCCCAGTAATCGACCATCTCATCGCTGGTAAGCTCACGACCCTCGCCAGCCAGAACGTACTTGCCAGTCTCAGCGTTGTAGAACTCGGTGGAAGCGGGGTCCATGGCGAACAGGATGTCCTTGCCAGGAACGTAGCCAGCAGCCTCGCAAGCCTTCTGAATGTACTCCAGGGGCTCCTTGTTTGTGGTGAAGTTGGGAGCGAAGCCACCCTCGTCGCCAACGCCGCCACCCAGGCCAGCCTCATGCAGAACCTTCTTCAGGGTGTGATAGATCTCGGCACACCAGCGCAGTGCCTCAGCAAACGTGGGAGCACCAACAGGCATGATCATGAACTCCTGGAAGTCCACGTTGTTGTCAGCGTGAACGCCACCGTTAAGGATGTTCATCATGGGAGTGGGCAGCTGGTAGGCGTTAACGCCACCAACGTACTTGTACAGGGGAAGCTCGGCGGACTCGGCAGCAGCACGAGCAGCAGCGAGGGAAGCGCCCAGAATGGCGTTGGCACCAAACTTGCCCTTGTTGTCGGTGCCGTCGGCTTCGATCATCTCGTAGTCGATAGCGCGCTGATCATCGGCCTCGAAACCGACCAGTGCATCGGCGATTTCCTCGTTGACGTGGGAAACTGCCTTCAGCGTGCCCTTGCCCAGATAACGCTCGGAGTCGCCATCGCGCAGCTCCACAGCCTCAAATGCGCCAGTGGAAGCACCCGAAGGAACCATTGCGCGGCCAACAGAACCGTCGTCCAGCGTGACCTCGACCTCGACGGTGGGGTTGCCGCGGGAGTCAAGAACCTCACGACCGTACACATCGATGATGATGCCCATAGGAATGTAACCTCCTGGTTATAGGTATATAAACAGCAATATGGTACCACGCAGAACAAGACGAATGCGGGCAAACCCGCTCTCGGCCTCGTCACCACAATGGGCAGCTGGCACGTCTGCCCCCCGCAAGAAGCAAAGCCATCGTCCCAGCCCAGCGAGCTAAAACATCCAGGCGAGGGCAATTAGGCTGGTGCAGCCACACACCAGCACCACCACATCACTCGCCCCAAGGCTCACGGGGTTCAGCTGTGTGCGTTCGCCCTTCCCGTAGCAACGAGCGTCCATGGCGTCAGCCAGACGATCTGCCTGCCGAAACAGAGTAACGATCAAGGGCACAAACAGAGTCGCATACGCACGAACCTTGCTCCATAGACCGCCCGCATCGTAGGTGGCGGCACGGCTCACTTGCGCCCGACGAATCGACTCATAAGATTCCCCCGCCAGAGGGATGAAGCGGAGCACCAGAGAACACACCATGGCCGCGTCCTTCACAGGGAAGCGCATAAAGCGCAGAGGGGAAAGCAGGGAAGTCAAAGCGTCGGTAAGCTGCGTGGCCCGCGTGGAAAACACCAGAACGAAGCTCGCCCAGACCACCAAGACAATACGCGACAGATAGAACAGGCCCCGCATGCAACCTTCGGGGCTGAACGCCATCTGGCCAAAAAGCGGCAACGGCGCCATGCCTTCCGCAAAACCAGCTGACACCCCAGAAAAAGCCGCAAGCCCCGTTCCGTTTTCGCAGTTCACCAAACTGTTGCAGGCAACGATGAAAAGAAGCAGCGTCAACACAGGCACAGCCATGGAAGCAAGTCTCCCCAAAGGAAGGCGTCCCAAAAGCGCCACAACCAGCAAGAACAGCAGCAGCAAACCAAGCCCCGCCCAAGCCTCCACGAAGAACACCGCCACCGAAAAGACAACCAGCAGCACGAGCTTAACCCGCGCGTCTACGCGATACAGCGGTCCCGTTCCGGGAATGAAGATGTCTGATGCAGAAGGCATGGACCTGAGTATAACGGGCAAGCCAGGCCAGTACGGCTCCAGATCCTAGTTCAATGACGACCATACCCGATTAATCATGCGCAAACGGGCAGCCACTTCGCCCCCATCCAGGCCATACAGGGAACCTAGCTCCTCGACGCAACTTGCCGACATCTTCCTCACGGACAAACCCAGGCCCGAATCGCCTTGAACCGAAGGCAACAAAAGGGCTCCGAGCAAGCCATCAACAAAGAAGGCTATGAGCTCTCGCGCATCACGGACAAGTTCCTCGCCCTCGGAGCAAAGAACGACCGTCCACAAGCGAAGAAAGAAAAACTGGAGGCGCTCAGAGAGGAGCTCGCGCTGCACCTGGCGGAACGCAAGCAGCAGACGAGGGTGCGAAGACAGGCTCGCGCAACGAGCCTCCTTTGACCCCGCAAGAGAATCCGCCATGATGGAAATGACGCCAAGCTCGTCGACAAGCTCCTGCTCAAGCGCCTTTTGCAGCAAGTCACCCGTGTCCTGATAGTGATAATAGAAACTCGCACGGTTGCACGAAGCAAGCTCGACCAAGCGCGAAATGGTCACTTTCCTGAACGGCAGCGTTTCCAGAAGAAGCCAGAAGGAATCGATGAGGCGCTGCTGGACACGAATATCACTCTGATCGTATGCGATGCGAGCCACGACGCCCCTCCTTCCGACGAACCAGGAGAGACCCATGTTCCACGCGGCACGTGACGCCTTCGGCACCAAGGCGGCAACAAACGGGAAAGACGGCAGCTCATCAGCAAAAAACACCGAAAATCTCTCTCGTTCAAAAGTACGAAAGGCCATGCTTCAGAGAAACAGGCGATGTGACGAGCATGCCGTAATAGATTTGGTTGATTCGGACCAAACGCCGATATAGATTTCGACAATTTGCACGCTTTGCCGAATTAACGCCAAAACTCTACGAAAAACGCCGAGCCGACACCCGATAGCAACGCCGGCGCCAAATTACCAAGAGCTTGCCAGCAGCCCACCAGCAGCCCGCTAATAACCTATAAACAGACAAGCGCCCAGCAAAACCACCAAGAAGGCAAAGTTGACAGCGGTGAACAGACCCAGGTAATAGCCCATGGTGAACTTGCGAGCCACCTCAGGCTCCTTCGACAAACCATGCTTCTGAATAGCTCGGAACTGATCCAGCGCGATGATGCTTGCCAAGGAAGCAACCAACGTTCCCACGCCGCCAACGTTAACGCCAATCAGCAGGCCGGCCCAATCACTGGTGAATTGGGAGAACAAAACCGCAATAGGGACATTGCTCAAAACCTGGCTTGCCAGTGCCGCGCACAAAAGAGCGTTCTGGCTCAGCAGCTGACCAAAGAACTCCCCGACGGCGGGAATACGCGCCATATTTCCAGAAAACACGAAGAAAAAGACGAAGGTGAGCAACAGGCCATAGTCCACCTCAGCCAAGGCTTTGCGGTCGATCGCCAGAAGCACCACAGCCACGATAGCAACCGCAACCCCTATGGGAATCACACGAAAAACGCCCAGCAAAGTAAAGGCAAACAGCACCGCATACGTGGCAGCACGCTTGCGGTCGACCTTGTCAGAACCCTCGGCCTTGACCTCGATAGCATGCCCATGGACAAAGACCAGGCAGGCAAGGGCAATCAGCACCACCGACAAAACAAACGGAGGCAGCATGGTGCGCACGAAGTCTCCCATGCTGATGCCGTAATGGGAAAAGAGGAACAGATTGTGTGGGCTGCCAAAAGGCACAATCATGCCGCCAAGGTTGGCCGCCACCGACTGCATCACAAAGCAGAACGGCACCAGCCGAGCCTCACCCGCACGGAACAGAACCATGGCAGACAAAGGCAAAAACATGATGAGCGCCATGTCGTTCGTCACGAACATGCTTCCCACCAAAGTGATGGCCACCAAAGCGCATACGGTAGAACGTGCCTTGGAAAAATGCCTGACGATTCCACGCGCCAGAACATCAAACAGGCCCTCGCGCTTTGCAGCCGTCACAACGGCAAGGATGCAAAAGATGCACCCCAAGGTATTCCAATTGATATAGCTCAGATACTCCAACGAAGGCGGCACAAAGACGACCGTGACCGCAGCCACCACGCCCGAAATCAGACATACGGCGTTGTCCTTAAAGAAGGAGAAGACCTGCTTGCGTCTGATATGTGGAACGGTGGAGAACATGCCTACAGCCTACCACCCCGACCAGCCCCGTAGAGCGCAAGGACGGCCAGAAAAGCCTCAAAGTCAGCTCAACGAGAAAGCGCCCAGCGTGGCTTCACGGTGAAAGGCTCACGTTACTTCGATCACATGGCCGAGGCCAACACCATCGTCTTTGACAAGACGGGCACGCTGACCCAGGCCGCCCCTGCCGTAAGCGCTATTCGCGCCTACGACGGATACGACGAAGTCGGGGTCCTGCGCCTTTCCGCCTGCCTGGAGGAACACTTCCCCCATCCCGTGGCACGCGCCGTAGTCAACAAGGCGCTCGAAAGAAGTGGTTCAGGGACTGCGTGACCAGGGTTTCAAGCACATCGTCTACTGGCCGGCGACAACACGAACACCGCGCGCCTGATCGCCGAAGAAGCCGGCATCACCGAGTTCATAGCCGAGATGCTGCCCGAAGACAAGCACGCCTATGTGGAGAAGCTGCAGGCCGAAGGACGTCGCGTGTGCATGGTCGGCGATGGCGCAAACTACTCCCCCGCCCTTTCCGCGGCACACGTAAGCGTGGCCATGAGCAGCGGCAGCGCCGTTGCCCTCAGTGCCTGGGAAGCCCGCCGCTACCTGCCCAAGGTAGAGGAAGAGCAGACAAAGGGCACAGAGAGCCCAGGGCAACTACAAGCGAACCGTCTTCATTTCGGCGAGCAATTCTCGTGCTGCGGTCATTCCCACAATGATCTTCTCGAAGGTCTCACGTCGACTTGCTGAAAGGCTCATGTCGAAAGCGGCCATCAGGTCCCCTTCAACGCCAGCCACGATGTCGCGCCCCTCCTCGGTCAGCGTAAGGGTGATGCCGCGTCTGTCCTCCCTGTTAGGGGAGATTACTAGATAGCCCTTTTCGGCAAGCCTTTTGCAGAGCGAGGCAACGTTTGACCGCTGAAGGTTCAATCGACGAGCCAGCTCAGTTGCAGACAAGCCTGGATCAAGGTCGAGCTCTTTCATGGCCTCGTACTGGCCATGCGTAACGCCCCATTCCTTGCATACGGGAACAGAAAGCTTGTCCAAAGCAAGCTTAAGATCGCGCACGAGGCGGAAGACATCCCTGTTCAGCACAGCGTCATCGCGCGAAGGCACCAAATAGGTGACCTTTCCTTCGTGACGTTTCACGGGCACGACTCCCACCTGAGGGACATAGCCAACTTCTTCCCGGTGAATGGGAACGATGTCCTCGCCGGGTTCATGCAGTTCTTCCTGCACGTCAGATTCGGACAGCTCCCCCAGGATGCCGTCTTCCATCAGTGCACCCAAATCAAGGTTGGGCTCGTCAACGAAATCGAGCGCATCGGCAACTTCTTCGGCGTTTGTTCGTAGGTCCTTGTCAGTCATGAGTCCTCCAAGCTATGCCTTATGCTGCGTGACGTCTTTGCATTTAGGGCAGGTGACCTTGATGGTTCCCACGCCGCGGGGCACGCTCATCAGCTGACCACACTTCTTGCATTTGAAGTACTTGGTGGTCTTGCGATTCTGAATTCGCTTCTTCGTGAGCTTATACCAAGCCTTGGGCTTGCGTGACTTCAGGCCATACCAGTTGAGCTCACGACGACGTGCCTCGATATTGCGGGAATACATGCGGAACAACGCATAGAGCATGCCGAAGGTGCCCAATGCGTACAAAATGCCCGTTCCGGCAAACATGTCCACAAGCAAGCACAGCATGGAGCCAATCATGAGGGCCTGGCTGAATTCATCAACACCATAACGGCCTTGCATGAAGCGCATAAGCTTGTATTTCCAGTCTCCCTTTGCCATGGCAAATACCCTTCGTTATGAGTTCAACCCTATGCGCCCGCCGATCTACCGACTTAGCTGCCTAGCCCCTATATGGCATCCATACCTTTGCGGCTCTCTGCGCTTGCCAAACTGAAAGCCTGACTACCTCTGTGCA
>JAUNOE010000058.1 GCA_030537255.1 Coriobacteriia bacterium | reverse complement strand
CGGCGACAAGAGCGACAAGGGCGGTGACGAATCTCAGTCCAAGGTGGATACCCTCAAGGAAAAGGCTTCCGATGCAAAGGAAAAGGTGACCAAGGCTATCGAGGAGAAGAAGGCAGAGTCCGAGGTTCCCCGTGAATACAGGAATGCACTCAAGAAGGCTGACGTGTACGCAAACACCATGGACATGTCAAAAAGCGCAGTCTGCAAGCAGCTGACCTCCCAGTATGGTGAGGGTTTTTCCAAGAAGGCAGCCGATTACGCAATGAAGCACGTTGAGGCAAATTGGAAGGAAAATGCGCTAGCTAAGGCAAAGACGTACTACAACGACATGAGCATGTCGAAGAGCGCAGTTCGCAGGCAGCTTACTTCGAGCTACGGCGAGGGATTCACCAAGTCTGAAGCCGATTACGCCTTGAAACACCTGGAGGACTAACTATTGTCCGTTTTGGGCTGTTGCTTGTTGCTTTCGATTTGCGCTGTTGCTAACTGCTTCCGCTTTGAGGCTGGTTGTCTTGCTTGGAGCTTCGCGGGGGTGGGCTAGCTTCTGCTGCCGGGGCACATTGCCTTGAAGGGTGGATCTGTGAGCCAGGGGGATGGCGTGTGCGGTTTTCGTGCGTGTGGACCCCGCTGTCTATCCCATGTTGGTGTGGGAGGATGCGGCGCGTGATTGTTTTCCGCTTGAACAGCCTGCGATGGTGCGAAAAGGCTCCCGTGCGCGATATCTCTTGCTCGACCCACCTGCGATGGCGCGGGAAGACGCGTGTGCGTGCCCGACAGCTCGAAAGTGGCGCGGAATGGCCTCGATGCGTGGCTGGTGCTCCCGAAAGCCCCGTACGGCCATGAATTCGGAGCCCAGCGCGCCAGGCCGGCGCCATTTTACCGTTCGGTCACGCACAGGGCTCCTAGCGCGCCATCCCCCGCATGTACGAAGGCTCGAGCGCGCCGCCCAAAAGACGGGCCTTTGGCTTTTGCGGGGAGGGTCCGTCGTCAACGGTAGAGCCACAACGCATCGTCAACAAAGGCACCACAACATAAAAAAATGTTATGTCGAAACTTAGCGACGAACCCCATATGTAGTGGTGCATTTCAGGAAATGGTGCTAGCTTCGAAACACTTGGAAAAAGACCCGAATCCGCATGCTCCAACTGTGCTAATTTGGGTGAGCCGAAGTGTTTGGAGCGCTCTCGGATGGGACGATGATCGGTGCCGCTGACCGCTTGCATCGCGGTCTCCAGCAGCTAATACTGCAGCCGCTGACCGTCGGCATCTCGGTCATCGGTAGCTGATGCCGCAGTCGCCGACTGTTGGCGCCGCTGACCGTCAGCCGACAACCCCGTCGACCACCGCGCCGACTCCGTGTCCGTCACTTACCGACCCATCGATTCGCCCGACCCTCGGTCACCAAAACGCACTACTTAAATGCAGCCATACAACCCTGGGGGTAGCTAACCATGCAGCCATTGAGCGAGCTGACCCATACCTTGGATTCGTCCGTTGCCCAGTGCCGGACGGCACCCACCATGCCCTACGACATTCGCGCCGAAATCGACTGGATCGATTTCTCTTGCACTGCCAATCCTCTTGGTGTACCTGCGCGCGTACGTCAGGCCATTGGGTCTGCCATCGCCGAGGGCGATCTGTCCTTCGTCCCCGATGCCCAGGGCTCGCATCTGGCCGCTATGTTGGGCCGCTATTATGAAAGCTCGGAAGGCTGCTTTCTTGCAGGCACGAGTACCGCCTCCATGATTCGCCAGGTGGCCCAGGCTTTCCGCACTTGTGATGTTGCCGTGACGCTGCCGGCTCCCGCTGACTACCTGGTGGCACTGGGCAACGCCGGTCACAACGTGATCAAGCTGTCCAACCCCTTCAGCCTCTCGGCCATGGATCCCAGTATGGCGCACGCTCATGACCTGCGCTTTTCCGCAGCTGTTCTGGCCAACCCCAGCTATCCGTCCGGCCGCTTGCTCTCCGAGGACATCCTGCTGAAGTATCTTGACGAATGCGACTGGGTCATCGTCGACGAGAGCAACATCAACCTTACTCTGGGCGGCGATTCGTTCGTCGGCCTGGTGGCCAACCACCCCAACCTGTTTGTGTTGCGCAGCATTTCCATTGATCTGGGCATGCCGGGCATTCCTTTGGGCTACATCGTGGGCAACCCAGAAACCATCGCTCACCTGCGTCATTTCAGTGATGGGGGAGAGCTGGGCCTGTTCCACGAGGTAGTCGCTCGTCAGCTGCCTCGTCTGTTTGATTACGAACAGCGCACCCAGGAACTCCTTGACTCGGAGATTCCTTGGATGCAATGCATGTTGTCCCTGGTGGTAGGCGTAAAAGTTCATCCCTCCGAGGCAAACTTCGTTATGTGCACGCTTGAAGAACGTGCCGCGCGCGATTTTGGCTTGTCTGACGCTGCAACCCTGGTACTGCGTCTGCAGAAGGCTGGCTACTCGATTCGCGATCTTACGGGAACGCCTGGCGTTGAGGGCTCGCGTAGCTTTTTGGTCGCTGTGCGTAGTCACGAAGAGAATGTCGCGTTCCTCGCTGCTCTTAAGGAAGCTATGTTCGACTAGTCACGTTGGACCCGTTCCGTTCGCTTGTTCGGGTCGTTGCTGATCGCCTGGTTTGGCGAGGGCATTCGTTGTGCCTAGGGTATTTGGTTTTGAGTGTGCTGCGTCTTGTCTGGTCGGGTCTTATCTGGTCAGACATTTTGCTTGCGGGTGATCTGTCGCGCTCCGCGCTCCTCCGCCAGCCGCACCCCGCAGTCTTGCAGTCCCGCAGCCAGTAGTGTCATGCCCTCCCGTCGAGCCCTGTCGTCAGCCGCATCCTGCATACCCGCCGGGTCCCGCAGTCCCGCCAATGCCTGCCGCACCCTGCCACCGGCCACGCCCGCGACGTCGGTGCCTCCATTTTCTTCCTTTCCTGCTCATACTCGTGCCCTCAGCTTTTGGGTGCGAGTGCTATCATTTATGGGCTTATACGTTGAACAAGAAAGGTCGAAGTCTTGGCAAACAGCTACAAACAGTCCATGAACTTGCCCCAGACGGACTTCCCGATGCGCGGCAACCTGCCTCAGAACGAGCCCAAGCGTCTTGAGTTCTGGAACGACATTGACATTTACGGAAAGGTCCTTGAGAAGAACAAGGACAACGAGCCTTTCATCCTGCATGATGGCCCTCCGTATGCCAATGGCCCCATCCATATCGGCCATGCGTTCAACAAGGTGCTCAAGGACTTCATCGTCAAGTACAAGTCCATGCGCGGCTACTATGCTCCCTATGTCCCCGGCTGGGACTGCCACGGTCTGCCCATCGAAAACAAGGTCGAAGAGCAGCTCGGCAAGGAAAAGATGAGCAAGATCGACACGGCTACCTTCCGCAAGATCTGCCGCGAGTACGCCACCAAGCAGCTTGACGGCCAGCGTGAGGGCTTCAAGCGCCTCGGCGTCCGTGGCGAATGGGACAACCCCTACCTTACCTACCTGCCCGAATACGAGGCTGGCAACATCGAAATCTTCAAGAAGCTCTACCTGGACGGCAGCGTCTATCGTGGCCGCAAGCCCATTCATTGGTGCAGCCACTGCCATACCGCTTTGGCTGAGGCAGAAATCGAATACGGCGACGAAGTGAGCCCTTCCATCTACGTGAAGTTCTTCTTCACCGAGATGCCCGAGGCTTTCAAGGAAGCTGCTCAGGCTGCTGGCATGGGCGACGCAAAGTCCGGCGTGGTCATCTGGACCACCACCCCCTGGACCTTGCCCGCCAACCAGGCCGTCTGCGTTTCCCCCGACGCCGAATACGTGGTCGCTATCGTTGACGGCCAGCTCATGGTCATGGCCGAAGAGCTCTCCGCGGCCCTCATCGAAACCGCTGGCTGGGAAGACGTTTCCTTCCTTGAGAAGGATGGCGAAAAGCTGCTTTTCCCTGGTTCCGCGCTTGCTGGCACCACCTATGCACATCCTATCCACGCTGACGAAACCGGCGTGGTCCTCACTGGCACCCACGTCACCATGGAAAGCGGTACGGGCTGTGTCCACACCGCTCCTGGTCACGGCGTCGATGACTACAACGCATGCCAGGCCGCCGGCATCAAGGACATCAAGATGCCCATTGATGACGAAGGTCGCTTCTACGCCGGCTCCTGCCTGTGGGAGGGCATGACCACCGACGAGGCCAATCCCGCCATTATCGAATGGCTGCGCGAGCAGGGCTCCCTGGTGGCTCACGTCGACATCAATCACAGCTATCCCCATTGCTGGCGCTGCCATGAGCCTGTCATCTTCCGCGCAACCACCCAGTGGTTCGTCTCCATGGACGACACGGGCATCCGCAAGGCATCCGAGGAAGCCATCAAGAATGACGTCACCTGGTACCCCGCATGGGCTTCCAATCGCATTGGCGCCATGGTGGCCGATCGTCCCGACTGGTGCATTTCCCGCCAGCGTTACTGGGGCGTGCCCATTCCCGTGTTCACCTGCGATTCCTGCGGTGAAACGGTGGCAACTGAGGCAACCTTCGACGCTGTGATCGAGCTCTTCAAGACCAAGGGCGCCGATGCCTGGTATACCCACACTCCCGCGGACTTCCTGCCCGCCGATACTTACTGTCCCAAGTGCGGCGCCGGCGTTGATCATCTGGAGTCTTGCACCGACGTCCTGGACGTTTGGTGGGAGTCCGGCGTCAGCCATACCTCCGTCTGCGAGGCCCGCGAAAACCTCCGTCGCCCTGCCGATGTGTATCTGGAGGGCTCCGACCAGCATCGTGGCTGGTTCCAGTCCTCGCTCTTGACCAGCGTGGCCGCCTACGGCATTCCTCCTTACAAGAATGTCATCAGCTGCGGCTTCACCATGGACAAGGACGGCAAGAAGATGTCCAAGTCCCTGGGCAACACCGTCGACCCCAACGACGTGAACAAGACGCTGGGCGCTGATGTCCTTCGTATGTGGACCAGCTCTGTCGACTACAGCCAGGATGTTTCCATTGGTGACGAAATCCTGCAGCGTACGTCCGACACCTACCGCAAGTTCCGCAACAGCTTCCGCTTCTTGCTGGGCAACCTTTCTGACTTTGACGACTCTCGCGACTGCGTTGCCTGGGACGAACTAGAGCCCATCGACCAGTACATGATGGTCAAGACGGCCAATATGTTGGATACGGTCACCAAGGCATACGACGAGTATCGCTTCCATCACGTCTACCGTGCCGCCTATGACTTCGTGAACGACCTGTCCAACGTCTACATGGACGTTGCCAAGGATCGCCTGTACTCCGAGGCACCTTCCAGCAAGCGTCGCCGCGCCGCACAGACCGTCATCATGAATATCCTTGAAGTCATGGTCCGCGTGCTGGCACCTATTCTGACCTTCACCACCGAAGAAGTATGGCAGCATTACCCCGAGGCCATTCGCAACCGCGCTGGTCGCGAGGAATCCGTCCAGCTCACCAGCTGGCCTTCCCGCGACAGCTTCGTTCCCGCGCTGCCCGCTGACACCACCGCTCTGGCCGATCAGTGGACCTGCATCATGGAGGTCCGCGACGTGGTGACCAAGGCTCTGGAGGAGGCGCGCGCCGCCAAGACCATTAAGAAGAGCCAGGAGGCTGCCCTCGAGGTTAGCGTTCCCGCTGCCGCCCTGGCCGTGCTGGACGCCTTCGACGAGGCGGTTTTCCAGGAGCTCTTCATCGTGGCTTCCGTCAGCTTCCACGAAGGCACCGAGCTTGCCGCCCAGGTCTCTGTTGCCGAAGGCGACAAGTGTCCTCGCTGCTGGAACATCACCAAGATCGGTGGTAACGCAAATCATGCCGACGTGTGCGAGAGGTGCGCCGCTGCCCTTGACGAAATCGGCTTTACCGAGGAGTAAACCCTCTTGGCCGCTTTCAAGAAGCATGGCACCCGAGCGCGCAACCTGCTGTTCTTTGCGGGTTGCGCGCTCGCTTGGTTGCTGATAGATGCAATCACCAAGATCTACTGCGAGGCCCAGGGGCTCGGTTCCCTTCTGGCTTGCATCCCGGACGTGCTCTGCATTCGCGTGGTTCACAACTACGGTGCCGCCTGGAGCATGTTTGAGGGCAACGTGATTCCCTTGGTCGTGGTTGCCCTGGTCATCTGCGTGGTGCTTTTGACTTATGCGGTGTACGAGGCACCTCAGGCAACGCTACCCGAAATGCTTGCCTTGGCTCTGGTGTTCGCAGGTGGCATCGGCAACATGCTTGACCGCATCGTGCGTGGCTACGTGGTGGACATGATTGCCCCGCTGTTCATCGACTTTCCCACGTTTAACGTTGCTGACATTGGCGTGACCTGCGGAATCGCTCTGCTGCTGATCTGTCTGGTCGTCAAAGCGCGCCAGCTTTCCCATGAAGAAGGTGTCGCCAGCGGCACTGCCACCGACCTCGGCTGCTGCGTAGCCGACGCCGGGGCCGCCAACAACGAAGTAGCCGCCAAGTCTGCCAGCAACGAAGCTGCCCTCGGCGCCCAGCCTCTTTCTTCGTCTGCTGCGAATGCTTGCATTGCAGACGTCCCTGCCCAAATCAAACCATCGCAAAAGGAGGATTCACGTGACGCGTAATCTTTCCATCACGGTCGAGCCGCGCTACGACGGCATGCGTATCGACTCGTTTCTGTACGAATCCGGCTGCTATCCCACCCGCAGCAAGGCCGTGAAGTTCATCGAGCAGGGCAAGGTTTTCCTGGGCGGAGCCACTCCCAACAAGAAGACCTTGGTCGAAGCTGGCAACTTCGTGGTGTACGAAGCCTTCGAAGAAGAGCAGCGCGAGTTCCTTGAGCCTCAGGACATCCCACTGAACGTGGTTTGGGAAGACGACGAAATGCTGGTGCTGAACAAGCAGCACGGCCTGATCTGCCATCCCAGCCCCGGACATCCCGACGGCACGCTGTCCAATGCCCTCATCTTCCGCTATGGCCGTGAAAACCTGGCACATATCCAGGGTGACGACCGTCCTGGCATCGTTCATCGCCTGGATGGCGATACCAGCGGTCTTATGCTGTGCGCCAAGAATGACGACATGGGCCTTTTGCTGCAGGACGAAATCCGCTCCCGTAACGTGGACCGCAAGTATCTGTGTCTGGTGCATGGCAACATCGCTAGCGACACGGGCATGATCGATGCGCCCATCTTCCGCAGCGAAAAGGTCCGTACGCGCATGCAGGTTTCCAACAAGCCTCAAGCTCGCTCCAGCGTGACCACCTTCAAGGTACTCGAGCGATTTGAGGCTGGCTTGAAGGACGAAGGCTTCACGCTGATCGAATGCAAGCTGTTCAGTGGTCGCACCCATCAGATCCGCGTGCACATGGAGTACATCAAGCACTGGTGCGTAGGTGACCCCATGTACGGCAATCCTGGCCGCGCCGACAATCTGGACCTGACGCGTCAGTTCCTTCATTCCTGGAGCCTTGACTTCGAGCATCCCCGCACTGATGAGCTTATGAGCTTCCGTGCGCCCCTGCCTGAAGACCTCCAGGCAACCATCGCCAAGCTCTCCGATCGCCGCATTGGCCTCACCGATCACGGTTGGGAAGTGCTTGGAGTGATGGACGAAGTCTTGGGCAACCAGGAACCCACCCAGTCGTTCAGCCTGCTGTAGAAGAAGGAAAACGCGATGACTACCACATCCGAAATTGCTGCACCCGAAACCATTAAGACCGTCCTTCTGGGCGTCACGGGTTGTATTGGCGCCTACAAGGCGTGTGAGATTCTGCGTGGCTTGCAGAAGCGCGGCGTCCGCGTGAAGGTTGTCATGACCGAACACGCCACGCATTTCGTTGACCCGCTGACCTTCCGCTCGCTCACGCACGAAAAGGTTGCCGTGGACCTGTTCGATGATCCCACGGACCCTATCCACCACATCAGTCTGGCTGACGAAGCGGACCTGTTCCTGATTGCTCCTTGCACCGCCAACGTGATGGCAAAGCTTGCTGCGGGCATCGGCGACGACCTGCTGACCACCACGGCTCTGGCTGTGACGGCTCCCGTGGTGTTGGCTCCTGCCGCCAACGTGCATATGTACGAAAACCCCATCACGCAGCGCAACATGAACGCGCTGCACGACTTTGGCTTCAAGTTCGTCGAGGCAGGGGAGGGTTATCTGGCTTGTGGCTATCAGGGCCGTGGTCGCATGGCTGACCCCGAACTCATCGTGGACTACGTGATGGAGCAGCTGGAAGGTGCCTCCACTGCAAAGGGGCAGGACCTGAATGGCACTCCCGCTGTTCTGGGACAGGATGAGGATGGTGCCCTTTCTGCGTCGGTGCGCGACTTGGAAGGCAAGAAGGTCATGGTCACGGCGGGCCCCACGGTGGAGCCCATCGATCCCGTGCGTTACATCAGTAACCATTCCTCCGGTAAGTTCGGGTACGCCATCGCGGCTGCTGCTGCCGAACGTGGCGCCGAGGTCACCCTGGTGTCGGGTCCTGTGTCGCTGGACGCCCCTGCAGGCGTCAACGTAGTGCGCGTGACCACCGCTTGCGAGATGCTTGAAGCTGCGGGCAAGGCCTTTGCCGATGCAGACCTGGCCATTTTTGCAGCTGCCGTTGCCGACGTGCGCCCTGCCAATCCCTTCAATCGCAAGATGAAGAAGGGTACCGACGACGCAGCTCTGGCCGCCATCGAGCTGGTTGAAAACCCTGATATTTTGAAGACGCTCGCCACTGCCAAGGACCAGCAGTTCGTTGTGGGTTTTGCTGCAGAGACCGACCACGTGGTGGAAAACGCCACCAAGAAGCTCAAGCGCAAGAACGCCAATCTCATCGTTGCCAATCAGGTGGGTGGCGGTCGCGCCTTTGGTCAGAACGACAACGAAATCATGTTCGTCGAGGCAGGGGGAGCAAGCGAGCCCGTTAGCGGAACGAAGGCCCAGCTTGCCCAGGTCCTCCTGGATAGGGTGGCTCCTCAGCTGTAGGCTCCTGGTTGTGGATTCTCGGCTGTAGGCTCCTG
>JAUNOE010000057.1 GCA_030537255.1 Coriobacteriia bacterium | reverse complement strand
GGTTCGGGTTTATTAGAAGGGAGTGGGATTGAACATCCTCGTCATCAATGCAGGCTCGTCCTCGCTGAAGTATCAGCTGGTTGACGTTGTCACCGGCAAGGTTATCGCCAAGGGCCTGTGCGAACAGGTGGGTTCCGAAGAGTCTACCCACAAGCATGGCATCGACGACAACGAGGTCGTCCATCATCAGCCACTTCCTGACCACGTTGCAGCCATGAACCTGGTCCTCGAGACCCTGACCGAAGGCGATGACGCCGTTACGGACTTCGACGGCATCGCGGCTGTCGGTCATCGCATCGTGCATGGCGGTGAGTACTTTGATCGTTCCGTCATGATCGACGAAGAGGTTGTTGCTAAGATCGAAAAGCTCAAGGAGCTTGCCCCCTTGCACAATGGTCCTGCCGTCGATGGTATTCGCGCTTGTCAAAAGCTCATGCCCGCGACGCCCATGGTTGCCGTGTTCGACACTGCCTTCTTCCAGACCATGCCCCCCAAGGCCTACATGTACCCCCTGCCTTACGAGTTCTACGAAAAGTATGGCATCCGTAAGTACGGCTTCCATGGCACTTCTCATCGCTACCTTGCCCAGCGCACTGCTGCCATCCTCGAGGAAGACATGCGTGACCTGCGCATCATTACTTGCCACTTGGGCAATGGTGCCTCAATTACCGCCATTGACCACGGTGTGCCCATCGACACCACCATGGGCTTTACCCCGCTTGACGGCTTGATGATGGGTACTCGCTGTGGCTCCATCGACCCCGCCATTGTTCCCTTCCTCATGGAGCATGAAGGCATGGGTCCTGAGGAAATCAACCAGCTCATGAACAAGCAGTCCGGCCTGCTGGGTGTCTCTGGCGTTTGCAACGACCTGCGCGCCGTGCGTGACGCATCCGAAAAGGGCAACGAACGCGCCATCCTGGCCTATGAGATGTACGCCGACCGAGTCAAGAAGGTCATCGGTCAGTTCATCATGCTCATGGCAGGTGTCGATGCCATCGTGCTTTCCGCTGGCGTTGGTGAAAACTGCCAGAAGATGCGTCGTTTGATCTTTGCGGGCATGCAGCCCATGGGCATCATTCTTGATCAGGAAAAGAACAAGCAGCGCGGTTTTGAACGCATCATTTCGCATGAGCGTTCCCGTGTGCCCATCATCGTTATTCCCACTGACGAGGAATACATGATTGCGAAGGACACCTACGAGTTGGTCCACGCTGCGAGCCAGATTGTCCTGGTTCCCCACGAGGAACCTGAAGAGGAGTGACATCCATGAATCAGGTGACCTTGGGAACGACGGGCATCACTACCGTCCAGAACGCCTTTGGTGCCTTGCCAATTCAGCGCATTTCCGTCGAAGAATCCACCAAACTCTTGCGCCGCGCCTTTGAGGGAGGCATGCGCTTCTTCGACACGGCTCGTGCCTACAGCGATTCCGAGGAAAAGATGGGTGTGGCCCTGGAGGACCTGCGTGACCAGATCTTTATCGCCACTAAAACTACGGCCACTACTCCTAAGGAATTCTGGGAGCAGCTTGAGACGTCTTTGCGCAACCTGCGTACCGACTGCGTGGATATCTATCAGTTTCATTGCGTGAACCAGGTTTGGCGCCCCGGTGATGGGTCTGGCATGTATGAATGCATGCTCGAGGCAAGGCGTCAGGGCAAGATTCGTCATATTGGCGTCACGGCGCATAAGCTAGAGCTTGCATTTGATTTGGTCGAATCTGGCTTGTACGAAACCCTGCAGTATCCCTTGAGCTATCTGGCTAGTCCTCGTGAACTCGAGTTGGTCGAGTTCTGTCGCAAGCGCAACGTGGGCTTCATCGCCATGAAAGGCCTTGCCGGCGGCCTGCTTTCCAATTCTCGCGCCATCATGGCCTTTATGTCGCAATTCGATAATGTCATGCCCATCTGGGGTATCCAGCGCGAATCTGAACTCGAAGAATGGTTGTCCTATATGGACGATACGCCCATGCTTGACCCCGAGACGCTTGCCTTTATCAAGCAAGAGCAGGCGGAGCTCATGGGTGATTTCTGCCGTGGCTGCGGCTATTGCATGCCCTGCCCTCACGGAATCACTATCAACCAGTGTGCGCGCATGTCCTTGATGATTCGTCGTGCGCCTTCCCAGGCCTGGCTCAACGAACGTTGGCAGGCGGAGATGGCAAAGGTGAATGAGTGCAGCGAGTGCGGCGCCTGCATGAAGAAGTGCCCCTATGGCTTGGAGATTCCGGCCCTTCTGCGCAAGAACTATGCTGATTATCAGGACGTGCTTGCTGGTCGTACTCGGGTCTAGGCTTACTGGGACGCGCTGGGGTCTGCGTGCATTGAAGGCCCTGACGCATTTCGTTTTCGTTTTGTCGAGAGTTTCGTCCTTTGCTTTTGTGCACGGGCGTCCCTTTGGGGTCATTTCACGCGCCTGAATCCTTCTTGCTTGTGGTTACTTCTGTTTCAACGGGTTTTGCGCTTACGCTCTTGGAGTCCCAGGGTCTCCCTCTTTTTGGGGGATGTGCCCTGGGGCCTTTGTTATGTTGCGACAGGCACCATTAGTTTGTTTGACGGTGTTTGACCAGGCATTACCGTCAATTTGTAAGGTCTGTTGGAAACGTGTTCCGATTGCGCAAATAATCGACCAGACGGCGTCAACGATTTGGGCAAACGCCAAATGAACGTGTTCCACAAATGTTATGGTGGGGGTAGCTTATTCGGCCTGCCCAGGCCCCGTCTGCATGGTTTGCGGAGTCTTCGTAGGTCGCTATGGAGGATTGGTCTTAAGGAGGCCCCCTATGAAGGAAACAAAGCTCTACATTAACGGCGAGTTCATCGACAACGGCACGCGTGAGATGCGTGACAACGTGAACCCCGCCACCGAGGAAGTCATTTCCCGTTTCCCCATGGCAACCGATGCCGACGTTGAAGCTGCCGTCGACGCTGCGTACGAAGCCCAGAAGTCTTGGGAGAAGATTCCTCCCATCGAGCGAGCCAACTACCTCATGGAGCTGGTTGCCCTGGTCCGCGAAAACCAGGAGCTTTTCGCTCGCACCAACACCGAAGAAATGGGCAAGCCTCTGGCGCAGTCCATGGACGAGGCTGGTTGGCTTGCTGACTATCTGCAGTACTACGCTGCCTGCGCACGTCACATCAAGGGCGAAATCATTCCCTCCGACCGTCCCAACGAAAACATCCTGCTCTATCGCATGCCTCTGGGCGTGTGCGCAGGTGTCATGCCTTGGAACTTCCCCCTGTTCCTGATTGGCCGCAAGGTGGCTCCCGCCCTGGTTGCCGGCAACACGGTTGTTCTGAAGGCTTCCTCCGACTGCCCCAATGGCGCCTACGAGTTCGCCAAGCTGGTCGATCAGTCCAGCCTGCCCAAGGGCGTCATCAACGTGATTACCGGCGCCGGTTCCACCACCGGCACCGCTCTTGCCACCAACCCCAAGGTTGCCATGGTTTCCCTGACTGGTTCCACCAATGCTGGTAAGGCAATCATGCGCTCCGCCGCCGAAAACGTGACAAAGGTTTCGCTGGAGCTGGGTGGCAAGGCGCCCGTCATTGTCATGGCCGACTGTGACCTGGACGACACCATCGAGCACGTCTACAACTCTCGTATCATCAACACGGGTCAGGCTTGCAATTGCGCCGAGCGCGTCTATGTCCAGGAGGAAATCTACGACGAATTCGTCGAAAAGATCACTGCCCGCATCGGCAGCGCAACGTACGGCCCTGGCCTTGCTGGTGACTTCGATATGGGCCCTCTGGTCAACAAGGGCCAGCAGGAAAGCGTGGATGCCCTGGTTCAGAGCGCAATTGCCGAGGGCGCTACCATCAAGTGTGGCGGTCACAAGGCAACGGTAGATGGCAAGGGCTGCTTCTACGAGCCTACTGTCATTGCCGACTGCACGCATGACATGACCATCATGCGCGAAGAGATCTTTGGTCCCGTCCTGCCCATCACCAAGTTCAAGACCCTCGACGAGGCAATCGAGAAGGCCAACGATTGCATCTACGGTCTGACTTCGTCCATCTACACCACCAGCTACGACACGGTGATGCGCGCCATGAACGAAATCAAGTTCGGCGAGACCTACGTCAACCGTGAGCATTTCGAGGCTTTCCAGGGCTTCCATCAGGGCGTACGTCAGTCCGGTATCGGTGGCGACGACGGTGAGCATGGCCTCGATGAATACACCGACACGCACATCTGCTACATCGACTACAAGAACTAGGCTTTTTGGCGAAACGTGATTTTGTCTGAAGGGGTTTAGAAGAGTTCTTGAGGGCATGAAAAAGGGAGGGAAGGCGCAATGCCTTCCCTCCCTTTCGTTATGTTTTGCTTCGGGCTGATCATGGGTCCGTGCGTAGCTGGTTGCTGCGCTGTTGGTGTGAGCTTGGTGACGGATAAGCCCCTTGGGTTCAATGTCATGTAAATGACATTGAACTGACAGAGAAGGTGTCGCTTGTATCTGCTTGGCTCATCTCTGCTCTCTTCGATAGTGCAAGGCAGTCATGCACTGGAGTTCCGCTTAGCTGACGATGCCGAAGATCGCCATGGCGTAATCGAAGACTGCAAGACCTAGGCACAGGCCGGCGCCAATCTTCCAGTTATTCGGCATGACGTGCTTGTCATTGATGGTCAGCGTGATTTGGTCGCCCGCTTCGAGCGGTTTTTTGCTCTTGTAGTTGGCGCGGAAATGTTTTCCATCGCGCTCGAACACCACGAAGTAGGCACCAGGACGCTCGCCTGGTCCTTCGATTTGTGCCTGAACGGTACGGGAGTGCTTGCCGTTATTGAAGAGCAGGATGGCAGCAACCAGGCAGGCGGTGCCAACGACGAATTCGACGATGATAGTGCTGGTGAACATGGCTGCTTCTTACATCGTTTGGGCTTGTACACAGGTAATGGCGACGACGCCCACGATGTCTTCGGGCGAGCAGCCACGGGACAGGTCATTCACGGGAGCGGCCAGGCCCTGCAGGACGGGACCGTAGGCCTTTGCCTTGCCCAGGCGCTGGACCAGCTTGTAACCGATGTTGGCAGCGTCAATGTCGGGGAAGATGAGTACGTTGGCCTTGCCGGCGATGGCGGACTCGGGAGCCTTTTGCGCGCCGATTTCGGGGACGATGGCGGCGTCAAGCTGTAGCTCGCCGTCGGCATTGAGGCTGGGATAGTTCTCGCGGATGTAGTTCATGGCCTCGACGACCTTGTTTGCGTCGTCGTTTTTGGCAGAGCCGTAGGAGCTGTGGGAAAGCAGCGCGATGCGGGGCTCCTGCTTGAACACCTTGGTGTAGGAGGCTCCGGTCATGTTGGCGATGTGGGCAAGCTTTTCGGAAGTGGGCTGAACCTCGAGTGCGCAGTCCGCAAACAGGAACAGGCCGTTGTCGCCCAGCTCGCAGTCGGGCACGTCCATGATGAAGTAGGAAGAAACCATGGGAGCGCCAGGAGCGGTCTTGATGACGCGCAGGGCGGGGGAGAGGATCTTGGTGGTTGCGCAGTTTGCGCCACCGACCATGCCGTCGACTGCGCCCGTCTTCACCATCATGATGGCGTGGTAGATGCGCTCGCGCACGAGGGCCGCGGCTTCCTCTTCGGTCATGCCCTTCTTCTTGCGCAACTCATACAGAAGGGCAGCGTATTCGTCATTCTTGGGGTCGGTCTCGGGGTCGATGATGGTGGCGCCCGTCAGGTCGTGACCGCTTGCCTTGATCTCTTCGGGGTTGCCCAGGATCACCACATCGGCGATGCCCTGGCGGAGGACTTCTTCTGCGGCAATCAGAATGCGTTCGTCATTGCCTTCTGGCAGGACGATAGTCTTCTTGTCTGTTTTGGCTCGTGCGATGAATTCATCCATGAAGTGGCTCATGGGGTTCCTCCTTAGGCTTGGGATGGGCCCGTAGCGGGGCTGCAATTGAGCATCTTTCGATAATAGTCGTACAGAAAGGGCGATATGGCTAAAATAGGTCGGAACGGATTGACACGTAGGGCGGATGGGTGGTAATTCCTATTAGCTTGCAAGATTCGCGTCCACAGGTTTTTCGACTTGTGGGGAGCTATGGGCTGTTGGCATTTGCTCGTTTATGATTCGTGGCTTGTTGCGGCTCGTGACGGCTTGGGGCTCGTGGATCTTTACGGCTTGTTGCGGTTCGTGACGAATTGTGATGGCTTGTTTGGTCTCGTGGCGGCTTGCGTTGATTCGCAGCTTGTGGTCTGGTGGGTCGTCCCGCGGGGCTTCCCGCCGAGGGTCGGCATATGCTGTTGGGCTCGTGCGGATGCCGTTGCTTATACGATTGTTGGCCCTTCGGGGCTTGAAAGGAAGCACCTGGAAATGAAGACGATTTCGTTTGCTGTTCCCTGCTATAACTCGGCGGACTATATGGAAAAGTGCGTTGATTCGCTTCTTCCTTGTGGCGAAGACATCGAGATCCTTCTGGTAGATGACGGCTCCGCCAAGGACAACACGCTAGAAATTGCGCGTCGCCTCGAGGCAGAGCACCCTGGCATCGTCAGGGCTATTCACCAGGAGAACAAGGGTCATGGCGGCGCTGTCAACACGGGTCTGGAAAACGCCACGGGTCTGTACTTCAAGGTGGTCGATTCCGACGATTGGCTGGACAAGGATTCCATGGACACCATCATGGGCTATCTTCGTTCCCAGATGGACAAAAGCTATCCTACCGACCTGGTGATTTCCAATTACGTGTATGAAAAGGTGCACGAAGGCACCAGCACGCCCATACGTTACACCAACGTCTTTCCTGTTGGCCGTGAGTTCACCTGGGATGAAATTGGTCACTTCCACAGTTCGCAGTACCTGCTGATGCACTCGGTGATCTATCGCACGCAGATGCTCAAGGACACGGGCCTGAAGCTGCCCGAGCATTGCTTCTACGTTGACAACATCTTCGTTTACGTGCCCTTGCCTCAGGTCAAGTCTGCTATCTATTTCGACGTGGACACTTACCGCTACTTCATTGGCCGTGAGGATCAGTCCGTCAACGAAAGCATCATGCTTTCGCGCATCGATCAGCAGCTGCGTGTGACGCGCGAGATGATCGATGCTGTCGACCTGGATACCGTGGAAAACGAAAAGCTCCGCAAGTACATGCGTAAGTACCTCACCATGATGATGACCATCTGCTCGGTGTTTCTGCGTATGGAGGTCAATCCTGAAAACGAGGCAAAGCGTGCGGGCATTTGGGCCTATCTGTGGAAGAAGGACCCCAAGCTGTGCAAGCGTGTCCGTCGCAGCTTCCTGGGTGGCGGCGTCAACTTGCCTACGCCCGTTGGTCGCGCACTGGGCTTGGGTGGTTACAAGCTGGCTCAGAAAATTTTCAAGTTCAACTAAGGCGTTGTCCTTGGGACGACTTTGCCGAAGTCTTGCCAGAGAAGCGTTTTGGCATTTGCTGGTCTTGGTGTTCGCCCAAGTCTGATTTTGGCCTGATTCTTTGTGCTGATTCGGTTGCGGCTTGTCTTTGGACAGTCCACCGTAAGTGACGCATTTAAGACGTTGCACGTATAACGTATAACGAAACGTGATGGAGCATCTGGTCCTATGACCTCAACTGAAAATTCCAAGTACAGCTATCTGCTGATGCTGGGGCACTTGTCTTCTGACATCAATCAGGGAGCCTTGTTGGCATGCATGCCCTTTTTGGTTCTGCATGCTGGCTTTTCCTATACCGACGTGGCCATTCTGGTGTTTGCGTCGAACGTGATTTCCGCCATCGTTCAGCCGGTGTTTGGCCGTCTTGGCGACGTGCGATCCTGTCCTTGGGTCATGAGTCTGGGCATTTTCCTGGCAGGCTTGGGCATGGCGGGTGTTGGTTTGCTGCATAGCTATCCACTTATCGTGGCGAGTGCCATGGTGTCGGGCATTGGTGTTGCCATGTTCCATCCCGAGGGTGGTCGTCTGGCCAATCTGTGTGCTGGCAAGCAGAAGGGCAACGGCATGAGCATCTTTGCCGTTGGCGGCAATTTGGGCTTCATGATCGGCCCTGCCATGACGGCAGCAGCGCTTTCTGCTTGGGGTATGGCGGGAACTGCGGTGTTTCTGATCCATTCCACCTTGTGTGCTCTGTTGTTGCTGCGCTTCGGCGCGAAGTTCCGCAGTTTTGGCCTGCGCGATGCGGCAAGTGTGAAACTCGCCGGTCGTGATAGGTGGGATCTGTTTGGTGCGGTGATGGCTGTACTTTCGTTCAGGTCGGTGCTGTTCAACACGCTGCTCACCTTTGTGCCCCTGCTCCTGGTGAGCGCCTTTGGGCAAACCGAGGCCTTTGGCTCGCTGGTCATCACCCTGTATTCGATCTTCGGTGCGGTGGCCACCTTCTTTAGCGGACGCATCTCGGCCCGCACGGGTGCTCAGCGTCTATTGCTGGTGTGCATGGTTGGCCTGACCTGTATTTTGGTGGGTTTCGTGTTGTGCGATTCCCTGGTTGTCACGTGCTTGCTGGTGGGCTGTTCTGCGGTGTTGCTGAACGCTTTGTATCCTTCCACCGTGGCGCTTGCGCAGGGTTTTGTGCCAGGGCATCTGGGCACTGCTTCTGGTCTGACCTACGGTGTGGCTGTTGCTGTTGGTGGCATGCTGAGCCCCGTGATGGGCAGCATTGGCGATGCTTATGGTCTGACCTGCGTGTTCATGGTTGCCGCCGGCTTTGCCCTGGTGGGCAGCATTTTGGCGTTGGTTTTGCGCCTGATAACCGGCAACACTCACATGGGACGCTAGGTAGCTGGCTTGTGCGGGGCTCGGGGCCGGGACACCCAGGCTTCGTTCGTTCTAATTCTTGTAATCGGCGGGGTTCTTCGCGCTTGAACCTGTTGTGTTGTCATAGCTGCGGAGCTCGTGACCAAAGCGCACCGCATTCTCCCCAAACTTTTGAGCGATGGCGTCTCCTGCTTTGAGGAGCGCTTCGGATTGCTTTGCCCGTGCCTTCAGGTTCTGGTTGACCGCGTTTGCTTGATTTTTAGCGGTGGGCGGTAGCTCGAAAAGCACCGACTGAAGAGGGGCGTCCTCGTCGAAGCCGGATACTCCCACACCGACCAGGCGCAAGGACACGCCTTCATGCCATAGTTCGTCCAGCATTTCGCTCAAGGTAGGTAGCCAGGTGAGCTCGTTGGTTCCCAGGTCAGGCACATGGCGTTGGCAGGTACGGATCTTCAGGTTTTCGTAGCGAACCTTCAGGTGCAAGGTGCTGCCCTCAATGTTCTTTCGTCGCAAGCGTCTGCCGACCTTGTGGGCCATGGTGGTCATAAGGGCTTCGACGTCGCGACGGGTGGACACGCTTTCCGAGACACTGATTTCGTTGCTGACGGATTTTGCCGGTTCGTGCTCAGCGCACACGGCGGAGTCGATCCCGCGTGCTCGATCACGCATGAGCTGGGCGTTCTTCCCAAACACACCCTGGAGTGCTGCTTCGTCGGCTGCTGCTAGGTCACGAAGAGTACGGATTCCAAATTGTTTCAGGCGGCGTTGTGCCAC
>JAUNOE010000056.1:5606-9588 GCA_030537255.1 Coriobacteriia bacterium | reverse complement strand
CTATGGTTGCCAAGCTTCCTTTCAGGCCCGATCGCTATTTTGACAGGGTCTCAAGTATCGATGTTACGCGTGATGTCATAGACGAGGGCATTGAGGTAGTTCTTCTCGATGTCGACAATACCCTTCGGAGTCGTGCGGATGGGATGGTTCCCCCTGACGTCCTGCACTGGCTTGTCTTGTTGAAGGAAGCAGGTATTCAACCCTGCCTTTTGTCCAATAATTGGCATGGCAACGTGTATGACCTCGGCAATGAACTGGATATTCCGGTGATCGCAAAGGCTTGCAAACCCTTTCCCTTCGCCTTTGTCCGGGCTATGTATCAAATGGGTTCAAACGCGAAGACCACTCTTATGGTTGGAGATCAGTTATCCACCGACATCTGGGGTGCTCATCTTGTTGGCATCCGTGCCTATTTGGTCATGCCGCTCGCAAAGGTCGATCTCAAGCACACGCGTTATGTCAGAAGGGCTGAGCAAGTTTTTGTCTCGGGAATGACGGTGGAATGCGGCAAGGGAAAGACGAAGATGCCGCAGGCAGATTGATGTGATGTTGGATTGTCTAATCCGTTATAATCATCACACAATTTGTGATAGTAAGGTGCCAGTATGGAATATGTAACAGCAGGGGAGAGCCATGGTCCTGTGCTCACGGGCATCGTGAGTGGCGTTCCCGCAGGGCTTTCCGTCAGCATTGAAAGCATCAATGCTGATTTGGCGCGTCGGCAGAGCGGTTATGGCCGTGGAGGTCGGCAGAAGATCGAAAGGGATCAAGTCCAGATCCTGTCCGGCGTTAGGTTCGGTACCACCTTGGGTACCCCTATTGCGCTTCAGGTTGCCAACCGCGATTGGCACAACTGGACTGAGCGCATGGCGGTCGAAGGCGAGCCTCCTGCCAATCTGGTGCGTGAGGTCACCCCTCGTCCGGGTCATGCCGACTTGGTGGGTGTTCTGAAAAATGACATGGATGATTGCCGCAACATCTTGGAGCGTTCAAGCGCCCGCGAGACCGCCATTCGTGTCGCCTGTGCTGGAATTGCAAGGGAATTCCTGGCTGAGCTGGGCGTTGGCATCTTTTCATATGTGACCTCCATTGGTGATGCGGAATTCGTGGAGGAGAATCCAATGATGGATTGCATCCATCATTCTCCTTTGGACATCGAGCTTTCCGAGGTGCGCTGCCCCGATCCTGATGCCTCGATACGCATGAAGTCGGCCATTGATGCTGCCAAGCGGGAGGGCTTGAGCCTGGGTGGCACGTTCAGGGTGGTGGTCACGGGCCTTGTTCCAGGTCTTGGCGGCTTCGAATCTGGGCCCGAACGCCTGACCTCTCAGCTTGCTGCGGCTCTATTTGGCATTCAGGCCATGAAGGGTGTTGAATTCGGTTTGGGCTTTGAGTCGGCCTATCGTCCGGGTAATCAGGTTCATGATGAAATTGAGCTCGATGCCACCAAGGGTTTCACGCGTAAGACGAATAATGCTGGTGGATTGGAGGGTGGCATGACCAACGGTATGCCCTTGGTCATGACGGTTGCCATGAAACCTATTCCTACGATGAACACCCCCTTGAGCACGATAAATCTTGACACCTTGGAGCCGGCTTTAGCCTCCAAGGAGCGTAGTGACGTCTGTGCTGTCCCTGCTGCGGGTGTCGTCGCTGAAGGCGAGGTTGCGTTCGTCCTGGCGCGTGCTTATCTGAAGAAGTTTGGTTGCGACAACATGACCGACATTCGCCGCAACTTGGATTCCTATAAGCAGCGTCTCAAAACCATGTCTCGCTAGTTATTCCCATCCGTCGCCTTGGCTCATGGATGAGAGTAGGTCAGGGTGGCTTTTTCTTAAGGAGCTCCTATGTCTCAACCAAATGCCATACATTATGAGCTTACATGCCCCGTCTTCTTCATTGGATTCATGGGCGCTGGAAAGACCAGTGTCTCGCAACAGCTGGCCGTCACCTATGGCCTTGCCTCCATTGACGCAGACGAATATCTCGAACTTCGCGAAAATCGCATCATTGCCGACATCTTTGCGGAAGATGGCGAGGACTACTTCCGTGACCTGGAGACTGATGTCCTTAAGGATCTCGCCGCTCGTTCGCCGCGTCTAATCGGTTGTGGTGGTGGCGTGGTCACCAAACGTCCCGAAAACGCTCGCATCATGAAGGAAAGCGGTTTCGTCATCTACTTGATGGTGACCGCCGATGGTGCTTCTAAGCGTATTCCAAACACAGATTCTCGCCCCATGTTCAAGAACCTCGAGACCGCACGTAGGACCATTGTCGAGCGCGCGCCACAGTATGAAGCTGCTGCCGATGTCGCCATCCAGACTGAGGGCCGCTCTGTTCCTGATATTGCTCAGGAAGTTGCCGCTATTCTTTTGGAGCAGGGTGTGATGGTCAAGAAAGAGGAGGACTAGCATGACTAAGATCATCGTGGACATTCCTGGGGAGTCACCCTACGAGGTTAACCTTGCCCAAGGGCTCATTGATTCAGTGGGCGAGCGTCTGCGTAGGTTTGATGCCAGCAATGACAAGATTGTTGTCGTGACGGATACCGCCGTTGCTCCCCTTTACCTCGATCGCGTGAAGTCTTCGCTTGAGTTGGCAAAATATCACGTGCACGTGCTCAAGGTTCCCTCGGGCGAATCCGCCAAGTCTCTTTCCTGCGCCGGAGAGCTTTGGGATGCCTTTGCAGGCATGCACCTTGATCGAGATGCTTTGGTGATGGCCTTGGGCGGTGGAGTTGTTGGTGACCTTGCTGGCTTCGTCGGCTCTACCTTCATGCGAGGTCTGAGAATCGTGCAAGTTCCAACTACCCTGCTTTCCATGGTTGATTCCTCGGTGGGCGGAAAGACCGCCATTAATTTGAATGCGGGCAAGAATCTGGTTGGTACCTTTTGCCAGCCTCGGCATGTCTGCGCCGACATCTCGGTCCTTTCCACGCTTCCTGAACGTGAATGGCTTTGCGGCTGTGGTGAGATTGCCAAGTCAGCCGTGATCGATTCCGATGATTTCTATTTCTGGCTCTGCGATCATGCCGAGCTACTTCGCAAGCGTGACGTCGAAGTGGTCGAGGAAGCCGTAAAGCGCTCAATTGCTTTCAAGGCTCGTGTGGTGGTTCAGGACAAGCGGGAGACCCTGGGTGTTCGCGAATCCCTCAATTACGGTCATACCCTTGCCCATGCGATTGAAAACGCAGCGGGGTATGGTGTGTTTTCTCATGGTGCGGCAGTTGCGCAGGGCATGCGCTTTGCGGCGCGCTTGGGTGCTGCGACCATGGGTACGTCTATTGATTTCGTTAAATCGCAGGACGAACTTCTCGATTCCCTTGGTCTTGTCGAACTGGACTTCAAGGCTAGCCCCGAACATCTTTTGGAACTCATGAGGGGCGACAAGAAGGTCAGGAACGGTCGATTGCGCTTTGTCCTTCCCTGCGATGTGGGCAAGTGGGTGGTCAAGGCCTTGCCTCCCGAGGTGGTTCTCGATCATCTGCGAGCCTGGCAGGGTAGGCCCTAGGCTTGACTTTCGCATGCGTTTTTTTGACTCGATTTGTAGGTCGAATTACCAAGGTGATCTCATGAAATTCGAAAATACAACCCAGCTCAGGATTGCTAAGATTCGTCAAAAGATGGGCGATTTGGGGCTTGATGCCCTCTATCTGAGGGGTACGACTAACCTTGCCTGGGCAACAGGTTTCGATGGGGTGTTCGACGAAGAGAAGGCACACCTGCTCCTTGTTACGCCTACTCAGGTCTTCTTGCACACTGATTCTCGTTACTCTGTCGCTTTTGCCAATGCGGCAGAGGAAACGGAAGTGGTGGTTTCCGATAGGCGTGTTTCTCATCTTGAGTATGCTCTTGAGGCTCTGGGTACTTGGGGTTCTGGTTTTAGGTTGGGTATCGAGGACACCTGCGAGCTCAGGGAGTTTCGTGCCATGGAGGCGCGTCTTGCTAAAGAGTCCGTTCCTTTGGCGCTTGTGGAGACGACG
>JAUNOE010000056.1:3642-5596 GCA_030537255.1 Coriobacteriia bacterium | reverse complement strand
CTGTTGAGATTGGCTATAGGCGTAAGGCTCAGGCCGTCACCGATGCTGGCTTCGCGCATATCTGCTCATATATAAAAGAAGGCATGACCGAACGTCAGGTTCAGCGAGAGCTCGATCGTTTCATGCTAGATTTGGGGGCAGATGGTCTGGCATTCCCCACGATCGTTGCTACGGGTGCTCACGGTGCGTCTCCACACGCGCAACCCGGCGACACCGTTATCAAACGCGGGGATGCCGTGGTTATGGATTTTGGCGCCCGAGTATGCGGCTACTGTTCGGACATGACTCGTACCGTGTTTATGGGCATGCCTTGCGAAGAGCTCCGTCAAGCTTGGACGGCCCTTCGTCGTGCCAACGAGGAATGTGAGGCCCTGGTGCGTGCAGGAGTGCCTGCATCGAGCATTCATGCTCATGCCGAAGAGGTTCTGGCTCAAGATGGTTATGCTGGCAAGATGGGTCATGGCCTGGGGCACAGCTTGGGGCTCGACATTCATGAGTCGCCAGCCTTGTCCCCCCGCAACAAAGCTCCCTTGGCTGCTGGCGTCGTGGTAACGGTCGAACCAGGCATCTATCTTGCTGGGAAGTTTGGCATGCGTCTCGAGGATTTTGGGGTTGTCACCGATGACGGCTTCGATGTTTTAACCCAATCCACTCATGAGATGGTTATAATAGGCGATTGTGAATAACCGAGTGTCCAGCCCTACCGAGGGTGGGGCATGAGACCAAAGGAGCTAAAACGTGGTTACTGTTTCCACCGCAGACTTCCGTAATGGTATGGGCATTGAGTACAACAACAAGATGTGGATCATCGTTGAGTCTCAGCATGTTAAGCCTGGCAAGGGCGGCGCCTTCGTCCGCACCAAGCTTCGCGACATCCGCAACGGCCGAGTCGTTGACTACACCTTCAACTCTGGTGTGAAGTTCGAGTCCTTCCGTATGGAGCGTACTTCCATGCAGTATCTTTACAACGATGGCATGGACTTCTACTTCATGGACAACAATACCTATGAGCAGATTGCTGTTTCCGCCGAGACCGTCGGTGAGACCGCAAAGTGGCTCAAGGAAAACGATGAGGCTACGCTTGTTTATGCAGGCGACGAGCTTATCGGCATCGAGCCTCAGATGTTTGTCGAGCTCGAGGTCACCGAGACCGAGCCTGGCTTCAAGGGCGACACCGTTCAGGGTTCCACCAAGCCTGCTACGCTGGAGACCGGCGCAGTGGTTCAGGTTCCCATGTACATCGAGGTCGGCGAGGTCCTGCAGATCGACTCCCGTGACGGCCGTTTTGTGAAGCGTCTCTAGTACGTACTGTGATACTTCGAGCAAAGGGGCGCTTCGGTGCCCCTTTGCTGTATACTTTCTAAACTGCAGCATCACTTGGATTGGATGTCGTCATTGTTCGATTCATCCAAGTCACCTGCTTAAACCGTTCGTTGACATCGGAATGGGGGTCCTATCCTATGACGAATATCTCTAAAGAAGGAATGGCCATTGCTCCTGGCGTGGTCGAAACCATCATCTCCCTGGCCGTACGTGACGTCGATGGCGTCGTGAGTGTCGGTCATCCCACTACGGGCATTCTGGGCCTGTTCCAGAACAAGGCCGAAGTGGCGGGCGTTGAACTGAACCCCATGGAAGATGGCACCCTGGAAGTGGGTCTGAACATCACCGTACTTTACGGCCGCAACCTCGAGGAGCTTGCCGACCAGGTACGTACTGCCGTCAGCGATGCCGTTCTTACCCAGGTTGGAATCTCTGTCTCTCGCGTCGATGTCACCGTTGACGGTGTCATTTTCAAGGATTAGTCCATGGGTCGTCATTACGAAGAGCGCATTGCGCAACGTTCCTATGTCGTACAGGTTCTTTATCAGGCGGAAATGGTCGAACGTGATCCTCTGGAGCTGGTAGACGCGGGTCTTTTGGCTCAGAACACCCGCATGCTGGGTGATTATGG
>JAUNOE010000056.1:0-3632 GCA_030537255.1 Coriobacteriia bacterium | reverse complement strand
CGCTGCTTGCTGGCATCACTGAAAAGAAAGATTTCCTCGATCAGCGCATCTCGCATGCCAGCAGCAACTGGTCCATCGATCGTATGCCCGCAGTGGATAAGTCGATTCTGCGTCTTGCCGCATATGAAGTCCTGTTCATGGATGAAATTCCCGTTTCCGTCGCCATCAATGAAGCAGTCAATCTTGCTAAGAGCTTCGGCGGCGATGACTCTCCTCGTTTCGTCAATGGCATTCTGGGTAAAATCGCCAATGCACCCAAGTCTGCTGAAAGCGCTTCTGAGCCCGTCGTTCACACCACGGCTGACGAACTTGTCCAGCCTACTGAGGAAGAGGCAGTTGCAGCTATTCTGGAGGCCATCGCAACGAACGACGATGACGTCGAGGGCTAAGGGGCTCCATGACTGAAGAAGCTCAGACCTTCGAGGGCATCAAAGCTCGCCTCGACGAGATTGTCGAGGCGGTTGGTGATGACTCGCTTTCGTTGGATTCGGCCCTTGACCTTTACGAAGAGGCTATTGCGCTTGGCGCAAGGGCTACCTCGCTCCTCGAGCAGGGGGTTCTCGAGGACTGAAAAATCAAACAAAGCGACTCGGAAGATTCCGGCCAGCCATCATAATGACCGTGTTTGCGATGCCGTCCGATCTGGGCGGCATCGCCGTAAAAGCCGCGGAAGGGGGCACCATGGAAAAGCGCATCTTGGACTGCATCGATTCGCCGGTGAACCTAAAGGTTCTTTCCGATGATGACCTTGCAATACTTGCAGATGAAATTCGACATGAAATTATTGACGTGACGTCTCGTACCGGCGGTCATGTCGCATCAAGCTTGGGTGCGGTGGAAACCATCCTTGCGGTGCATTCCCTTATCGACAGCCCCGAAGACCGTTTCTTATTTGACGTTGGGCATCAGTCGTACGCCCACATGCTTGTCACCGGGCGTCTTAAAGAGTTTTCGACGCTTCGTCAGTTCCATGGTCTTTCGGGTTTCCCCAAGCCTGACAAGAATGCCCACGACGTGCATCCTTCTGGTCATGCTTCGGATTCACTTTCGGTGGCATGTGGCTTAGCTCATGCCCGTGACTTGCGTGGCTCTCATGAAAAAATCGTTGCGCTGATTGGCGATGCGTCGTTGGCTGGTGGCATGGCGCTTGAGGCGCTCAACGACATCGGCCAGGCGCGGACTCCGCTCGTCATCATCTTGAACGATAACGAAATGTCCATCTCGCGTCCCGTAGGTGCTTTAGCAAAGCACTTGGGCATGGTTCGCACCAAGAAGCAGTATCGTCAGGGTCGAGATGACATGCAGGACTTTATCGAGCGCTCCTTGGGGCGCCCTGGTAAGGCCTTGGTCGATTTGGGTCGCAACGCAAAGGAGTCCCTGAAGCAGTTCGTTATTCCTGACGCAATGATGTTCGAGCAGCTTGGCATCGTGTGCACGCCTCCGGTCGATGGTCACAATATCCCCGAACTCAAGCGCGCTATTAGCGCAGCGCTACAGGCACAATGTCCCGTACTCGTACATGTGGTCACCCGCAAGGGCTATGGTTATGCTCCTGCTGAGCATGAACCTTCTCGCTTTCACGGTACGGGACCCTATGACGTGGCAACAGGCAAGCCCCTTAAGAAGGACGTTAACAACCTTACTTTCACACAGGCTTTTTCCAAAGCTCTGATCCAGGAAGCGGAAAAGGACAGTCGTATCGTAGCCATCACGGCCGCCATGATTGACGGTACGGGCCTTCGTCCCTTTGCTGACCGTTTCCCCAAACGCTGCTTTGATGTGGGCATTGCCGAGGAACATGCCGTAGGTATGGCAAGCGGTCTTGCCTTTGGTGGGATGAAGCCTGTTGTTGCCTTGTATTCAACTTTTGCTCAGCGAGCGATTGATCAGATGATCATCAACAACGCCCTCCCACAGGCGGATGTCGTGTTTGCCATCGACCGAGCAGGTCTGGTGGGTGATGACGGACCTACGCACCATGGCATGTTCGATCTGTCCTATTTGCGCATGATTCCGGGTATGCAGGTGCTTGCTCCTTCGGACGAAGCCGAATTGGCGCATGCTCTTCATACGGCATTGTCACTGAAAGGTCCCTGCGCTTTGCGCTATCCACGCGGCGAGGCTCCAGGTGCTGCCATTCCCCTGCATCCCCAAGAGCTCGAGCCGGGCGTTTCGCGCCTGGTACGTGAGGGCTCTGACTGCGCCATCCTTGCTTTTGGTCGCATGGTTGCTATTGCGCAAGAGGCTGCCGAGTTGTTGGCGCAGAAGAACATTGGTTGTCGTGTTGTGGATATGCGTTGGGTTAAGCCTCTTGACGAAGACGCTGTTCTATCCGCCGCGGAATGCGGCCTCGTGGTCACACTGGAGGACAACGTTGTTTCTGGTGGCGCCGGTCAAGGTGTTGTTTCTGCCCTGTCCGACCATTGCGTTCATGTCGATACTCTTGTCTTGGGCCTTCCTGATGGCTTCGTTGAACAGGGGAGCGTTTCTAAGCTATTCGAGGAACTCGGGCTTGACGCAGAAGGTGTGGCGCACAGCATCCAGAACGCTCTTCGATAATCTTGTCTGATTGTATTTATGGCCCGTCGCTCCCCTGGAGCGACGGGTTTTTCTTATGCGCCGAATTGGCCCTGATGCCATACCCGTCATTGCATCCTTTCATTTCTCGACGAGTTTCCCTAAGGGGCCGCTATAGGAGATTCGTTGTCTGGAAATGGGAACAATTCGTTTGTTTTACCTCCTTGTTGCGTGCATTTTTCGTGTTAATGCTTGGTGTCCTTGCCTTGTCTCGAGTGTTTCTCGTTCGTTCGAGTGTCGTTAACAGTAGTCATTCTCAAAAATGAACTCGTTATTAGGGTTGATGCTCTTCTTGTCAAATACATGTCCGAGTTTGTCTAGGAGGTATGCACATGTTTGACACAGGGTCTACGGCCTTCATGATGATCTGCACCATGCTGGTCCTTCTCATGACTCCTGGCGTCGCGTTCTTCTATGGTGGTCTTTCCCGCCGCAAGAATGTCGTGAACACCATGTTTATGTCGTTCGTGATGCTGGGTGTCGTCGCTGTCGTCTGGGTGTTGGTTGGTTGGAGCTTCGCTTATGGCGGAGATGGCTCAATTCCCTTCTTTGGCGGATTTGACCAGCTTGGTCTTACTAGCACGACGCAGGAGATGCTTAACGAGAAGGGTGATGGTTCCGGTTATCCTGCCGTCATCGACATCTGCTTCCAGCTGGCATTCTGCATGATCACCTGCGCAATTATCCCGGGCGCTCTTGCAGGACGTATGAAGTTCGGACCCTTCCTGGTGTTCGTCGCCATTTGGGTTGCTGTCATCTATGCTCCCTTGGCGCATATGGTTTGGGGTGGCGACGGTTCGCTCATCGGCGACAAGATCGGTGCTCTTGACTTCGCAGGCGGCGACGTTGTCCACATCTCTTCCGGCCTGACTGGTCTGGTTCTTGCGCTTATCGTTGGAAAGCGCAAGGAGTTCGGCAAGGTTGGTACTCGTCCTCACAATGTTCCCTTCGTGGTTCTGGGCGCTACCCTTCTCTGGTTCGGTTGGTTTGGATTCAATGGCGGTTCACAGTTCGCAGCTGACGGCACTGCAGCTCTTGCCATCTTGAACTCCGTG
>JAUNOE010000006.1:2500-36998 GCA_030537255.1 Coriobacteriia bacterium | reverse complement strand
CTTTCTAGCTACGAATAGGAAGGGCATGCTCATGGCAGAGATTATCAATGGCTTTACTGGTTTCAACCGTTCGGTGCAGAACAACCCCAATGTGGAGTTTTCCCATGCCAGCGAAGACGAAGTGCCTGCCGAAGAAACGCCCTTCGACGAAGAGCAGCTGGAATCGATCGGCGTGAAGGATCGCCGTTGGTCATGGGTGGAGGTCGACCGTTCCGCCATCCAGTTCAATGTGATGTCCACCAAGCGTCTGCTCAAGCCGGGAACCCGCCTGATGGCCGTGGTCAAGGCGGATGCCTATGGTCACGGTGCCGTTGAGGTGGCTCGTGCGGCAACCGCTTCTGGCGCCACTTTTCTGGGTGTCGCCACTGTGGACGAAGGCATTCAGCTGCGCAAGGCTGGCCTCAATCAGCCTATCCTCATGTTGTCTCAGCCTCCTGAAGAAGCCGTGCCTCTGCTGCTGTTCTACCAGATCATGCCTGCAATCTATACGCATGAATTTGCTATCGCCTATGCCGAATGCGCAGATTCCCACGGCCTGAAGGCTCCCTATCATCTGGCCGTCAACACGGGAATGAACCGCATCGGCGTGCGTCATGATCGCGTGGTCGAGTTCCTCCGCCAGGTCAGCTTCCATCGCGCTCTGAAGTTGGAGGGCTGCTTCACGCATTTTGCGACGGCCGACAGCATGGAAACCCTCGACTGGGAACGCCAGATGCATCGTTTTTGGGATGCCATGGCCGCTATCGAACAGGCTGGCATGAACCCGGGAATCGTTCACTGTGACAACTCCGCTTCCATCTACCGCTATCCCAAGACCCACTTTGACATGGTTCGTCTGGGCATTGCCCTTTACGGCTACCAGCCCGCGCCTGATACGCATCGCTTTGTCGAGCTCAGGCCCGCCATGAGCGTCCATGCACGCATTACCAACGTTATGGCGGTTCCTATGAGCGAAGGCGTCAGCTATGGCATGAACTATCGCAGCCCTGGCAGCGTGAAGATCTGCACGGTACCCCTGGGCTACTGCGACGGCCTGACCCGTTTGCTTTCGGGCAAGATCGACTTTGCCTACCAGGATCGTGCGGTCCATCAGGTGGGCAACATCTGCATGGACCAATGTATGTTCGAGGTCGATCTGCGCACCCGTGCCGGCCATCGCACGCTGGATCCGCAGGTGGGCGACGAAGTGCTCATCGCCGGTCCCCACCCCAGTGTCGACTGCTCCATTGAGACCATGGCACGCCGCGCTTCCACCATCGAGCACGAAATCACTATCGGCTTCTCGCATCGCATGCCGCGCATCTATAAGTAAGGGGCTGCAATGAAGGTAGAAAAGCTCAGCCTTGAGCAGATCCGCGCCCAGGTGACCGACTGCAGGCGCTGCGAGCTGTGCGAGGGCCGCACGAACGTGGTGTTTGGCGAAGGCGACCCTCATGCGCGCGTGCTCATCATCGGCGAGGCGCCAGGCAAGAATGAGGACCTCAAGGGTCGTCCCTTTGTGGGTGCAGCGGGCAAGTTCCTTGATGAGCTGCTGGCTCATGCAGGGCTTGCGCGCGAAGAGGTGTTCATCGCCAACGTGTTGAAGTGCCGCCCTCCTTCGAATCGCAACCCTCGCTCGGACGAGATTGAGGCATGCGCTCCTTACCTGCGCATGCAGACTCGCTCCATCAACCCCGACATCATCGTGACGATGGGCAACTTTGCCACGCAGTTCATCTTGCGCACGGGCGTTGGCATTACGCGCCTGCGCGGCACCTGGCAGACAGCGGGCAAGTTTGTCGTCTTTCCGATTTTCCACCCAGCGGCCGCCATCTATGACCGTTCGAAGCGCGATGTGCTGTTTTCCGACTTCGACCGTATCGGTCAATACGTGCGTGATAGAATTGCCGCCGAACAGCAAAGCAAACAGATTGCTGAGAACGGTGAGGCCCCGGCAACGGCTGCGGCCTTCGCTTCAGACCCCGAATAAGGAGTTCCCATGGTTAACGAGAACGATGTCAAGGCAGTCCTCGAGCTCATTCGTCCCTCCCTCCAGGCTGATGGTGGCGACGTCGAGTTTGTTTCCGTCGACGAAGAGGGCGTCGTCGCCGTCGAGCTTCAGGGCGCTTGCAAGGGTTGCCCCATGTCCCAGATGACTCTGGCAAACGGCGTCGAGCGCATTTTGAAGTCCCGCGTCCCCGGCGTTACCCGCGTCGTCCCCGCAAAGTAGCCATTCAGGCATAGATTTCTTTTGCGCCGTCGCGTCAAGCGGCGGCGCATTATGTTTAGGGGAGAGCTTTAGGCCATTATCTGGAGGTTGACATGGCAAAGTGCTGGGAGCTGCGCGGTTGCTTCGAAGACAAGGAGCTTCTGAACCGTTGCCCTCATAACGAAGAAGGCTGCCGCTGTCCTGCGGACTGTCACATGGCGAATTGCGAGCGTCCTACCCATAAGGTGACCAGTGATATTGACCTGTTGTTCCGTACCGATCTGGACCGGTCGGTCATTAAGAAGAACGCCTGTGAGTTCTGCGAGTTCTTCCTGACCTATGGTCCGGTTCTGAGTAAGGAACGCCAGGAAGAAATCAAGGCGCAGCCTCACGAAATGCGCAGGGCTGCCCGCGAGCGCAAAGTTGGTTCGACGGACTTCTTGGCGGAAAGCTATCAAATTACTGATCTCAAGGACTTCTAGTTAGCAAAGGCGGCACATGCTCAACGAGCTGTATCAAAGCATTGACCCTATAGCTTTTTCGGTCGGGCCCTTCGCGGCTCGTTGGTATGGTATTGCCTATGTCGTGGGCTTCCTTGCCGCCATGGGCATCATCTACCTGGTAGGTAAGCGCTGGAAGCTGCGGTTCACTGTCGACCATCTGAGCATTGTGCTCATCTGTGCCATGCTGGGCGTCATCGTGGGCGCGCGTCTTGGCTATGTGCTGGTGTACAACTTTGGTTACTATGCGGCAAACCCCCTGGAAATCCTTAATTTCTCACACGGAGGTATGAGCTTCCATGGTGGTTTCGTGGGAGCCTTGCTTGCAGGGCTTGTTGCCGCCCGTATCTTGAAGATGCCCTATCTGAGCCTGGTAGACATTGCCGTTATTGGCGTTCCGGTAGGTCTTTTCTTCGGGCGCTGCGCCAACTTCATCAATGGCGAGTTGTGGGGCGCTCCTACCGACCTTCCCTGGGGCGTGGTATTCGGTGGCGCCGCAGGAGAAGTGGCCCGTCACCCAAGTCAGCTCTACGAGGCCTGTCTCGAAGGCTTTGTTCTGGGACTCATCTTGTTTGCCCTTTCGCGCAAGATTCCCGCACGGCCGCGCGGTACCTTTTCCGGCGTGTTCATGCTGGGCTATGGCGTTTCGCGCTTCCTTGTGGAATTTGTCCGCCAGCCCGATGTTCAGATTGGCTACCTCTGGGGCGGTTGGCTGACCATGGGCCAGGTCTTGTCGCTCCCGCTCATGGTGGCGGGCGTCTGCCTGCTTGTGTATGCGGCCAAGAAGAAGCTCCCGCAAGAAGGACCTGCGTGCGACCCCCTCCAAAAGGACGACGCCCATGTCTAGGGTCGTTCAGCATTCCAGTACCACGTGCGACGTGGCCGTCATTGGCGCGGGTGCCTCCGGTTTGGCGTGCGCCTTGGAGTGCGCCAGAACCTTGCGCTCTGAGGGCAGGCATGATGCCCACATTTTCGTGCTGGAGTCTTCTTCTAAACCAGGTCGTTCGATTTTGGCCAGCGGTAACGGACGTTGCAACTTTAGCAATCAGCAGCTGGCTTCATCGTCCGACCGTCGCATGTATCACAACGCTTCTTTTGTCGAGCAAAGCACGAAGGCCCTGCGGGACTCTTCCGCGGGGGTCTTGTCCTGGTTTCGGTCGCTTGGCCTGGTCTGGCGTGCTGCGGACGATTCGGGCTTGCTCTATCCCTACAGCAACAAGGCCTCGTCGGTTTTGGACGTTCTTCTTGCCGCATGCAAGCGCTGGGGCGTCACGGTGGTTCCGGAGTTCAGGGCGCAGGCAGTGGTGCGCATTGGCACGGGATTTTCCATCCAGGGCGAACGCGGCATCGAGCAGGAGCGAACAAAGACGGCGCGCGGTCGAATCAAGCGCACGCTTATCTGGGAGCCCGCTGAGTTCAAGGCGGGCAAGGTCGTCGTTGCGGTGGGAGGAAGCGTGGCAAAGGACCTGGTTCCTGGTCACGTTGTGCACCCCCTTTCCGGCGTCTTGGCTCCCTTGGCAACCGAGATGGAAGCCATCCGTGGTCTATCTGGTGTTCGCGCCCATGTCCGGGCAAGACTTATGCGTGACGGGCGGCTCCTGTTCGAGGAAGAAGGCGAGGTCCTCTTCCGTGATTACGGCGTCAGCGGCATCGTGTCGTTCAATGCGTCGCGTTCTGGAGCTGGATTTGGCGCCCGACTACGACTTGCATAGTCTTATCGATCTGCTGATGTTCCTTGCGCATTCGCTGGAGGCCACTTCGGCAGACGAGCTGCTTGGTGGCATGTTTGTTCCTGAATTTGCGAACTGCATCATTGGCAAGGCTCAGCTTTCGGCGGCGAAGCCCGATGAGGAGGCCATCATCAAGCTGGCTTCGGCCATCAAGTGCTTTTCTCTTGCAGTGGACGGCGTTTACGAGGACGGTGTTCCCCAGGTGAGCCGTGGCGGCTGTGACGTAGGCGAAGTTAACCCTTCGACTCTTGAGTCGAAGCTGACAGACGGCCTCTTCGTTCTGGGCGAAGCCCTTGACGTGGATGGCCCTTGTGGCGGGTACAACCTTGACTGGGCTTGGACCTGCGGAATCTTGGCGGGAAAAGCGATTGCCCGCACGTTGAGGTAAGGAAGGCCAGGCGGTTTTCGTGATCGAAGTTTCCAATATGAACATGTCACTCGATGCGTTTTTGCCCGAGAAGCCCGATGGCGTGAAGCGCGCTTGTGCAAAGGCCCTTTCGGTGCCGCAGGGCGACTTTGTTTCGGTTTCCGTGGTGAAGCGGAGCATCGACGCTCGCCGCAAGAAGGACATTCATGCCGTGGTGACCGTGCGTTTGGAGCTTGCGGGTGACCATGAGCAGCGTTTGCTCGAGGGCGCTCCTGCGGGCCTGCATGTGAAGCAGGTCGAAGGCGGCTATGAACCGCTGCCCATTCCCGAATGTGACACAACTGCCCTTCCTCCCATCGTGGTAGGTGCTGGTCCTGCGGGCCTGTTCTGTGCGCTTTATCTCGCTCGTTGCGGTTTGCGCCCCGTTGTCGTGGAGCGCGGCCATGATGTTGACCGCCGCGCCGAGGACGTCGAGGAATTCGTCGTGCTGGCGGAACTCGACCCCAATTCGAATATTCAGTTTGGCGAAGGCGGCGCTGGCACCTTTTCCGATGGCAAGCTGACCACCAATCTCAAGAACGCTCTGACGCCTCACGTGTTGCAGTGGTTTGTCGACGCAGGTGCTCCCAGCGAGATCCTTTGGCAGGCGCATCCTCATTTGGGCTCGGACAATCTGCCCGGCATCGTGCGTACCATGCGTGAGGAAGTCATCGAGCGTGGCGGCGAGGTTCTCTTTGGCACCTTGTTGACGTCTCTCGAACTGAAGGACGGCGCCGTTTCTGCGGTTACGCTCAAGGATCTTGCCTCGGGTGAAGAATCGGTGCGCCCTGCCGCTCAGGTGGTCCTTGCGTGTGGGCATTCGGCTCGTGACACCTTTGAGGTGGTCAGGGACGAAGGCTTTGCCCTGGAGCGCAAGCCATTCAGCGTAGGTGTGCGCATCGAGCATCCCCAGCGCATGATCAATCAGTCCCAGTGGGGCAAGGCGACAGTCCATCCCGCCTTGGGCGCAGCCGAATACAAGCTGGTGGAGCACCTTCCTTCTGGACGCAGTGTCTATACCTTTTGTATGTGTCCGGGTGGCGAAGTGGTGGCAGCCGCCAGCGAGGAAGGCGGCGTGGTCACTAACGGCATGAGCAATTTTGCCCGTGATGGCTACAACGCCAACGCTGCTCTCTTGGTCAATGTGGACCCGACGGACTTCCCTGGCGAAGGCGTGTTGGCCGGTGTGGAGCTGCAGCGCTCGATTGAGCGGGCCGCTTATCAGGCAGTCGTTGAAGCTGGGGGCGAACCCTATCAGGCGCCCAGTCAGACGGTGGGCGAGTTCATGTCTCATATGCGTGAAAAGAAACGTGAGGAACGCAAGGCTCAAGGTACCACCGATCGCCCCGACGTGGAGCTGATTCATGCTCGCCGTGAGCACGAAGTGCTGGTGCTGCATGATCAGCGCGAAAAGGAGCGCCGAGAGCGCAATCGTCAAAACGCCCCCAAGGGTGGCATTCGTGGCGGCAGGGGCAATCATGCCAAGGTGGTAAAGCCTGGTCAGGGCCCTGCGCACAAGAATGCCCCAAAGGGTCCCAAGCCCATCGGCTCAAAGGAAATGAAGCCCACCTACGGGCGTGGTGTGGTGAGCGTCCCCCTGGATTCCTGTCTGCCCGGTTTTGTGGTGGAGTCCCTGTTCGAAGCACTGCCCCTGCTGGGAAAGAAGCTCAAGGGCTTTGACGATCGCAACGCCATCATGACAGCCCCCGAAACCCGCTCGTCTTCTCCGGTACGCATCAAGCGTGATGCTGGCCTGCAGGCCTTCTTCCCTTTGGATGTCATGCGAGACGAATCCGAGAACAGTGCTTCGGCTGTGGCGGGCAATGCCGTAACCGACGCTGCCAGTGCCGCCGACGTCCCTGCCAAGGGATGCGAAGCCTGTGGTGCCGATGAGGCTGCGGCTCCTGCCGAGCCTACGTTCGCCATCACCACGGGTCTATATCCCTGTGGTGAGGGTCCTGGCTATGCGGGTGGCATCATGTCTGCGGCGGTGGACGGTCTTCGTGTTGCCCAGGCCGTCGCAGCCCCCTTCGTGAAATAGGTCTCCAGAGGGCTTTTTGGTGACGAAATTGGCAAATTGCTACCAATTTCGTCACATTTTTGCCCCATCGCGACCGCTTGCGATGGGGTGCGCTCCGTTCGCCGTTTACCGTCACGATGCCCCGTTCCCTTGTGCGTCCGCGTAGGTACTGGGCGCGTTGTTTCCAAGCCGTTAAACTAGGAAGGTACGCTCTAGGCACGAATGGGCGTGCCGCTGCTGCCAGACTGAGGCACGCGGCGAGGTGGGAGGGCTGCTTTCTGCGTGGCGTGGGCATCGTCTGCGCTAGAACGAAAGAAGCCTTCCGAAGCGAAAGGACCAGTCATGAAGATTGCCTTCTTCCCGCAGTGCATGATTGACATGTTCTACCCCGAAGTTGGCGAAGCGGCTGTACGCGTACTGGAGCGTCTGGGATGTGAGCTCATCGTCCCCAAGAACCAGGTATGCTGCGGCCAGCCCCTGATGAATGCAGGCTATGTCGAAGAGGCCCTGCCCGCCATCAGGTCGATAGTTGATGCTTATGCGCCGTATGACGTCGTGGTCACGCCCAGTGGTTCGTGTGCCTATGCGATTAAGTGCGACTACGAAAAGTATCTGGGTGCCGATCCCGAATACGGTCCGAAGATCAAGGAGCTCGCAGGCAAGATCTACGAGTTCACCGAATTCATCGTTGACTACCTGGGCGTCACCAACGTGGGCGCAAAGCTTGATGGCAAGGTCACCTTGCACAAGAGCTGTCACATGACGCGTCTTCTGGGCGTGAAAGAGCCCCCTCTGCAGCTTCTGGAAAATGTCGAGGGCCTGGAATACGTCGAGATGGAGGCCGCCGACAGGTGCTGCGGCTTCGGCGGCGTCTTCTCCGTCAAGGAACCCGAAATCTCTGAGCAGATGGTGCGTGAAAAGGCTGAGCTGGCTCTTGCCACCGGTGCCGATTATCTGGTTGGCTGCGACCAGGCTTGCCTGATGAACATCAAGGGATGCCTTGACCGCATGGAGGCCGAGGGAGTCCTTCCTCATCCCATGAAGGTCATGCACATTGCCGAAGTCCTTGACTCTGGGAAGGAGGCATAAGCGCCATGACCACGTCTCATGTCATCTATGACGACGCGCCTCTGCGAGATCGCGTGAAGAACGCGCTTGCTGATGACTTCAAGCACAATGCCATCAAGACGGCTCAGGACACTATCGTGGGCAACCGTAACAAGTGTGCCGCAGCCGATCCTTTGTGGGAGGACCTTCGTTGGGAGGCCGCCTATATTCGTAATCACGTGCTTGAGAACCTGGATTACTACATTCGCGAATTTGCCACGAATGCGCAGGCCGCTGGTGCCCAGGTGCACTTTGCGCCTACGGCCGAAGACGCTGTAGAGTGCGCGCTTGACATCTTCGAAGAGGTCAAGGCCACGTCTTGCGTCAAGTCGAAGTCCATGGTCACCGAGGAAATCGGCTTGAACGAGTATCTCGAAGAGCATGGCGTTCATGCGATCGAGACCGACTGCGCAGAGAACATCCTGCAGACGGCTGGCTCCAAGCCTTCCCATATCGTTGTTCCCGCTCTGCACTTCAACCGCGATTCCATTCGTGATCTTTATCGCGAAAAGAAGGGCTACGCCGGCAGCAACTCTCCCGAGGAGATTACCAAGTTCCTGCGCTCCAATCTGCGTGAGGAGTTCCTCGCTGCCAAGGTTGGCGTTACAGGCTGCAACTTTGGCGTTGCCGAGACGGGTTCTTGCACCCTGGTAACCAACGAGGGCAATGCCCGCATGGCCGTCACCGTTCCCGAGACCCAGATCGTGGTCATGGGCGCCGAACGCATCGTTCCCGACTTGCGTTCGCTCGATACGCTGGTCACCCTGCTGGTTCCGAGCGCCGTTGGCTCGAAGATCACCTCTTCGTTCCAGGTGAATACGGGTGCAGCTAAGGACGGCGAAGCCGACGGTCCCAAGAACGTGCACATCATCATGGTCAACAATGGCCGCTCAGACATCCTTGCTGGTGAATTCCGCGACATGTTGCGCTGCATCCGCTGTGGTGCCTGCATGAACAACTGTCCGGTCTACCGTCATATCACGGGCCATGGCTACGGTTCCATTTACCCTGGCCCCATGGGCGTGGTCCTGACTCCTTTGCTGGAAGGCTACGAAAACACCGACAAGCTGCCCTACGCTTGTTCTCTGTGCGGTGCCTGCGACGACATGTGCCCCGTGCGCGTGCCTCTGCATGAGCTTATCCACCAGCACAAGATCAACCTGGTCGAGGAAAACCACCCCGGAGTTCCCGAGCGTGCAGCCTTTGACATGGCAGGCAAGGTTTTGGGCAACCGTCGTCTGTACGATCTTGCCACGGGATCGGGCGCTTTGGGCCTGAAGATTCTTGGCGGCTCCTATGGTGCTCTGGGTGCATCAACGGCCTGGATTCCCGTTCTGCGCGGCTGGACTAGCTCGCGTGACATGGACCTGCTTGCTGACGTCCGCTTCCGCGATTGGTTCCGCAAGCACGATGCCGTGGCCCCCGAGCTTGACGAGCAGGGTCGCTCCGTTGCCGATAGGGCAGAAGAGGCCCGCAAGGCTTCTCAGGAAGGAGGTGCTCGCGCATGAGCACGGTAAGCATGGAAGAGTTCCTGAAGCCCTTTTCTGAGGCCCTGGGACGCACCGACGTTCCTGCTGACATTGAAGGCATCGACGTCGAGAATTCGGTTCAGTTCATCGTTGCCAAGGCCACGTCTCCCGAACAGGTCGTCCAGACCTTCGTGACCGAAGCCGAAAAGATCGGCGTTCTGGTCAAGGCCTGCGCTCCCGGTGAGGTTGCTCAGGCTGTCATCGAGGAAGTCCGTCGCTTGGACCCTGCGAACAAGACCGTCCTGTATGCCAATGAGGACGAGGCCGCTTCCTGCGGCTTGGCTGAAGCTCTTGCCGAAGCTGGCCTTGAGGCCATCGCTTGGGATGCCAGCCATGGCCGTGACGCCATTCACGAGGCTTCCTCCCTGGATGTGGGCGTCACCTTTGCTTATGGAGCTATTGCCGAAACGGGCTCTGTTGTGCAGTGCTCCAGCGAGGGCACGGGTCGCTCGATCTACACCATTCCTCCTTGCCACGTGGCAGTGGTGCGTCGTTCCAAGGTGTTTGCTCGCATGGGGCAGCTCCTTGATGACCTGCGTGATTCTTATGGTGCGCAGTCGATGCCTTCCAACATCAGCGTGATCAGTGGTCCTTCTGCGACCGCCGACATCGAGCTGGTTCGTGTGGTCGGCGTCCATGGCCCCGTCCACACTGCTGTCGTCATGATCGAGGACTAGACGCGGTTTATCACGGATTATTCAGGTTGGGTCTGTTGCCACGTGTGCGCAGGCTCAGCCTAAAACGAAAGAAGCGGCTCCGGATTTCCGGGGCCGCTTCTTTGTTGCTCTGTTGCTGGTCGCAAGTCGAAAAGCTTGTCACGTCAAGGAGGGTTTAGCGTTCGTCGCAGACCTTGCCGGGATTCAGGATGCCCTTGGGGTCAAACACCTTCTTGATGGCAGCCATCAGACCGAAGGCGGTTTCGCCGACAGATTCCTTCAGGTAGGTCTTCTTGGCATGACCGATGCCGTGTTCGCCGGAGACGGCGCCATTGAGCTCGGCGCACTTGTCGTAGCTTGCTTGCATGACTTCGGCGGAAAGCGTCTTGAATTGCTCTTCGGTCTTGTTGTTGGAGGAGCAGTAAATGTGCAAGTTGCCGTCGCCTGCGTGGCCGAAGGAGCGGATACGCATGCCCTTTTCGGTACCCACTTCGTGGACGTACTCAAGGAACTCGGCAATCTTGTCGACGGGAACAACGACATCCATCTCGTCGAGGTATTTGGTATCTGCCTCGATGCAGGTAAGGAAAGCGCTGCGAGCTGCCCAGATAGCGGCCTTGTCGTCGGAGTCCTTCATGACCAGAACGTCGAAGGCACCATGTTCGTCGGCAACTTCCATGAGCTTTTCGGCGCGTGACATGATTTCGTCCTCTTCGTTGCCGTCGAGCGTTACCAGGATGTAGGCACCCACTTCCTGACCGTCAACGACGGTGGGAATGAAGTGGCTGCCGGTGAAGTCGGCAGAAGAGTCAACGATGTCGCGTTCCATGAACTCGATGGAGCGGGGGTCCAGGCCGGCATGCTTGATGGCGGGTACGGACGTGATGGCGGCATCGATGTTGTCGAAGGGAAGCAGGAAGCTGATGTCCTCGGAGGGGTTGGGAATCAGCTTCATGGTGAGCTCGGTGATGACGGCAAGCGTGCCCTCGGAGCCCACGATCAAGTGGAGCAGGCTGTAGCCAGAGCTGGTCTTGGTGACGGCCTTGTCGATTTCCAGGATTTCGCCGTTGGGGAGAACCACGGTGAGAGCCAGGACGTAGTCGCGGGTGGTGCCGTACTTAACGGCCTTCATGCCGCCAGCGTTGGTGCTGACGTTGCCGCCAACCGAGCCAGTCTTTTCGCCGGGATCGGGGGGATACATCAGGTTGTGCTCAAGTGCGTCAGCGGCCAGTTCGCACAGACGGACACCAGGCTGGATGCGCACGTTGAAGTTCTTCATGTCGTAGGCAAGGATCTTGTTCATGCGCATGGTGCACAGGACTACGCCGCCGAACAGGGGGGTGGAGCCGCCGGCAAGACCGGTGCCTGCGCCACGAACGGTGACGGGGATGTCGTTTTCGTAGCACAGCTTCATGATTGCCGAGACTTCCTCGGTGCAGCCGGGATGAACTACGAGTTCGGGCATCTTGGTGCCGTAGATGGGCATTTCGTCGTGAGAGTAGTCTTCGTTGACGGCGTCTGCGAAGGCACAGTGTTCGCCACCGACGATGCCGGCAATTTGCTGAGCAATCTCTTCGGTGACCTGGTTGTAAGTAGTCATTGGGTCTCCTTGTGAAACCGACGTGCTTGGTCCGTGGTTTTGGTAAGGCTTTATCGGGCGAGCCCTAGGTCCTCCAAGGAGACTTTGGGAACTGCTGATTTCGCCACGAATCTTGGAAGGATTCGCTTTTCCGCACCAAGGCATGATGATAGAGAGCGCAGTTTTTCATGTTTGCGGAATGGCACTACAAATCGGGATTCGGTTGGAATTTTCTTTCGGCGTAACACTTGAGATTCGGTGGGCTGCCGGGCTCTGGCATGACGTTTGGCTCGTTCGGCGTCTGCTCAAGCGGGCGTCTTGGTCTGGCGGGGCATAGGTCTGTCTGGCTGCAGCGAGGGGTTTTTATGGGGCCTTTTCCTTGCAGCGGAGGGGGGGGTTACGAGAAAAGGCAAAGAGGGGGCTTCTTCGAGCGATGACGTAAAAGAGTTTGGTCAGATCTAATTTGATCCAGGTGTCCCGTTGGAACTTGGGAAGAAGGCGAGAGGTCCAACGGGGGGTCGGTATTTCAGAGGGCATCCTGCGGCCAGGTATGTTTGTGTTGTCGTTGTCCATGCTCTCGTCGTTTTTGCTGGCGGTCGCTCTCTGCGTGCCTTCGTCAGCTCTTTCGTGCTACTTTTTGGCTTTCGTGCTAACTGCTTCTACAAACTGTCCTTTGTGAACGATTTTCGTGACGAAAAGTCCCTGTTAAGAGGATTCTGTCGCGATAGTGGGCCTGTTTTCGCTTCTTTTTGTCAGCTATGCTCGAAACGGTTGTTTTTCGCGCCGTGAAAACGTACACAAGAGCCCGTTTCCAGGAGACGATCGCACAGTTTCCGATTTGTAGCGCCACGGAGAAGCTTGTCGGCCAAGTTCGCTTCTGCCTTGCGTCAGGTTTGCCTCGGCCTAGTACCAAGCTTGCGCCATCCTCTAACATCAGCCTTGCATTGAGCTTGCGTCAGGTCTGCTTCGACCCTTGTCAACCTCACTTCATCCTTGCCTCGGCTCGATGCTGCGTTCATTCCGGCCTTGTATCGATGTGCTCATAGGTAGCCTAATTTGCGGCAACGCATGGGGTGATGCAGGGAAAGAACGTAGGGGCCGACATAGGGAAGCACCGCATGGGGCTGATGCATGGGAAGACTGCAGGGGTTGACGCGTGGAAAGCGGTGTGCCGGGCTCGTTCGGCGTCTGCTCAAGCGGGCGTCTTGGTCTGGCGGGGCATAAAAAATGGCCGACACCAAAAGAGGTGCCGGCCATTTTCATTCAGAGGCTCTCGGCGGTAAGGCTTCCGCCGAGAAGCGAGCTCTTAGGCAGTGGGAAGAACGAAGCCAAGAATCGAGCTGTACAGGTAGATGATGACGCACAGGACGCCCAGCATGCAGAGCGACCAGGGCAGCAGCTTCTTGAACAGCGTGGATTCCGTTTCGCCAGTGGCAACGGCAGCGATGGCCAGCGACTGGGGAGAAATCATCTTGCCCATGACGCCGCCCATGGTGTTGGATGCCAGGAACAGCTCGGGGTCGCAGTGAGCAAGGGATGCGTTCGCCTTTGCTGCCTCCGCCTGAAGACTCGAGAACAGAGCGTTTGCGGAGGTGTCGGAACCAGTGACAGCCGTGCCGATCCAGCCCAGGATGGGGGAGAGGAGGGCAAACAGGGGGCCGGTGCCGGCAAGGAACTGGCCGATAGAGATGGTCTGGCCGGAGAAGTTCATGACGTAGGCCAAAGCCAGAACGCAGGCGATGGTAAGAATGGTGAACTTCATCTTTACGACGGTCTTGAAGAGTTCAAGGATGGCGGTGCCGAAGCCCAGCTTGAACTGACCCTTGCCGTCGAAGATGGCGTAGAGCACGGCAACGATGATGCCGCCGATGACCAGGATGGAGCCGCAGTTGGACAGCCAGTTGAAGGTGAAGGTGGTACCAGGGTTGACGCCCAGGTAGTTGAGGACCAGGGACTGAGCGGCTCCGTCGGCGCCGACGGTGGTCAGACCAGGCCAGGGAATCTTGATGTCAGTGAGTGCCAAGGGTGCGGCAAGCACGGTCTTTGCCAGGGCGAACAGCGCAACGATGACGGCGTAGGGCATCAGGCACATCCAGGTACGGACAGGGGTGAGCTCATGTTCGGCAGCTTCGTCACGGGGGGCAAGGCCGAAGCGCTCGCGGCATTCGTCGACGCCGCGGAGCTTCCAGAAGCGCAGGAACACGACGGTGACACCGAAGGAGACCAGGGCGGCAACGACGTCGGTGAGCTCGTAGGCGAAGTGGTTGGAGACGGCCCACTGAACAATGCCGAAGGAAAGGCCGATGACCAGGCCGGGAACCCAGCAGTCCTTCAGGCCCTTCTTGCCGTCAAGGATGACCAGGACCAGGCAGGGGACAACGAGTGCAAACAGGGGGGAGATATAGCCAACCAGCTGGGCAACGTGCACGGCGGTTGCTGCGGCACCTTCGGCGCCGGGGGCCATGTTGCCAGCCGTGGTGATGGGGATGGCAACGGCGCCGAAGGCGACGGGTGCGGTGTTGGCGATCAGGACAGCCATGGCTGCGCGCAGGGGAGGAATGCCCAGGGCCAGAACCATGGTTGCGGTGATGGCAATGGGTGCGCCAAAGCCCGCCAGGGACTCGAGCAGAGCGCCAAAGCAGAAGGCGATCAGGACGGCCTGGATGCGGACGTCGCCGCCACCGATGGAGTCGAACAGCTTGCGCAGGTCCTCGGAGCGGCCCGAAAGAACGGTGACCTCATAGAACCAGACGGCTGCAATGATGATGAAACAGACGGGGAAGACGCCGTAGGCAGCACCCTGGGTTGCAGACAGGAAGGTGAGGTCTGCGGGCATGTTGAAGCCGAAGATGGCAACGGCGATGGAGATGCCCAGGGAAATGATTGCCGAAATGTGAGCCTTCAGCTTGAGGCCCACCAGGCAAATGAAGAAGGAGAGCAGGGGCAGGCATGCGACGGCTGCCGAGGCTGCGAGGCTTCCTCCTACGGGGTCGATAGTGGCTTGGAACATGTACTTACTCCTTGAATTCCTGTTTGTCGCATGCCGGGTCGTGTTCTTCCGTCTTCCGTGCGGAGGACCCACACGCGACAAAGATATCGTGAGGAATAATAAAGAGATGGAGGCCTTGCGACGGCGACTTTCAGGCAGGCGGGTGCTTTTGCTGGGGTGATAGAATCGATGCGACAACCCCTGTGTTCGATGACCTTTTGGTAGGTGATGTGTCTTGGAGCCTGCATCCGAATTCACTGACTTTTCTGCGGCTCTGTCTGCCCTTAAGGCAGGCGAGCCTGTCGTGTTTCCTACAGACACCTTGTATGGTTTGGGAGTTTCGATTCGTGATGCCGGGGATCCTTCGGTGCTCTTTGACTTGAAGCAGCGTCCATCGGGAAAGCCTGTCGCCTGGCTGGTCTCGGGGGTCGATGACTTGGCGCAATACGGTTTGGACGTCCCTGATTTCGTGTTTGCCCTGGCGCGCACGTTCTGGCCTGGTCCCCTGACCATCATCGTCAAGGCAAGCGCTGCCGTGCCCGAGCCCTTCCGTTCGTCGTTGGGCACCATCGGTCTGCGCTGCCCCAAGGGCGAGACGGCCTTGCGCCTTATTCGCGAGCTGGGCAGCCCCATTGCCACCACTTCGGCAAACCTTTCGGGGAGGCGGCCCCCCAAGCGAGCTGACGAGCTTGACCCCGCCCTGTGCGAGCAGGTGGCGGCCGTGCTGGTTGACCCAGATGAAAAGAGCGGCATCGCCTCGACCATCATCGATTGCTCCCAGGGCCATCCTGTCCTGGTGCGCGAGGGCTCGATTTCGATAGAGGATATCCAGGCCCGTTCCTAGCGCTTGGCCTGACGAGTGGTGCTCGCTTTCTGCCTGGGCGCCCGATGCAAGGAGGAAAACATGGACATTGAGATTTCGGCCCCTGGCGTGGGCCGCTTCGAGGACTCCTTCCCTTCTTCGGATGGGAGATCTCGGATTCGCACGTTGACCTGGATTCCCCTTGAGGGCGAACTGAGGGGCATCGTTCAAGTGGTTCATGGCATGTCAGAGCATGTCGGCCGCTACGAAGGCTTTGCGCAGGTGCTCGCGGGTGCTGGCTTTATTGTGGTGGGCGACGATCACGTCGGTCATGGCAAGAGCGTCGTTGGCTCTGCTGATCTGGGTCACATGCCCATCGAGGGAGCCGATATCATGGTTAACGACGTGCGCCGCCTGTGCTTGCTGTACCGTGGCGCCTATCCTGAGCTCCCCTTCTTCTTGTTTGGTCATTCCATGGGCAGCTTTATCGCACGCCGTTGTTGCGAGGAATTCGGCAGCGAGCTTGCAGGCGCCATCCTTTGCGGTACGGGTTCGGTTCCCTTGCCGGTTTCCTTGGCGGCGAATGCGCTGTGCAAGGCGGTTGCCAGGAGGAAGGGCGAGCGTCATCGTTCGTACAAGATTGACGCCTTGGGTGCGGGTGGCTACTCCAAGCGCATCGAGGGTGCCACGGGCAAGCTGGACTGGCTCAGCGTGAACCCCGAAAACGTTGAGCGGTATCGCGAGGACCCTCTGTGCGGCGAAGTCTTCAGCGTGGGTGCCTATGCGTCCCTGACCATGCTCACGGCTGAGGTTGCAACGCGTGACCATGCCTTGAAGGTGCCTCATGGGCTGCCTCTGTTTTTCGTTTCGGGGACAATGGACCCAGTGGGCGATTTTGGCAAGGGCGTGCTGGAGGCTTGCGAACTCTATCGCAATGCGGGCGTCCTGGATTGCCGGATGCGCCTATATCCCGGTCTACGTCATGAGATCCTGAACGAATACGAGCATGCCCAGGTGGAAGCTGACATTCTTTCCTGGATCGAGGAGCATCTGCCTGATTCTGCTCAGCTTCGCACTCCCGCACACGCCGGCAAGCATGCCCGCCGTAAGGAAGACGCCTGATGGGTCGCTACGTCGTTGCTCTTGATCAGGGCACTACTTCGTCGCGCGCTGTTTTGATTGACCGTACGGGCGAGGTTGCCGGCGTGGCTCAAAGTGTCTTCCCGCAGCATTTCCCCCGTCCGGGTTGGGTGGAGCATGATCCCAAGGAGATCTTGGCCAGCCAGCTCAAGGTGTTGACCGAAGTTCTGGTGGAACGGGGCATTACGGTTGCCGACTTGGACAGTGTTGGCATCACCAATCAGCGTGAGACCACCATCGTGTGGGACCGTGCAACGGGAGAGCCCGTATATAACGCCATCGTGTGGCAGTGCCGTCGGACCGCGGAGCTGGTCGAGCGGATTTGCTGCACGGCCGAAATTCGCCAGCGCGTCACCGAGCTCACGGGCCTCATTCCCGATGCCTACTATTCGGCGAGCAAGCTTGCGTGGATCTTGGAAAACGTTCCGGGCGTCAGGGAGCGTGCCGAGGCAGGCGAGCTGCTGTTTGGCACGGTTGATACGTGGTTGATCTGGAACCTGACTCGTGGTGCGGTCCATGCCACTGACCCAACCAACGCGAGCCGCACCATGCTCTTCGACATTCGCACGGGCAAATGGAGTTCTTATCTGTGTGAGTTGTTTGGCATTCCGGAATCTCTTCTTCCCGAGGTACGTCCTTCATCGGGGGATTTTGGTGTGATCGACCATCCCGTCATCAAGGGCGGCATCCCCATCCGGGGTGTTGCGGGCGACCAGCAGTCGGCCTTGTTCGGTCAGTGCTGCTTCGCGCCTGGTGGCGCAAAGGCCACCTTTGGCACGGGCTGCTTCCTTTTGATGCATACCGGGGCCGAGCCCTGCTCGTCGGAGCATGGTCTGGTTACCACGGTGGCAGCGTCGGCTCCTGGCACGGATCATCTGGAATATGCCCTCGAGGGTAGCGTGTTTATGGCGGGAGCCCTGATGCAGTGGTTGCGTGATGGTCTCGGCCTTATTGAGGACGTCGCCGACTCGGAGCGGGTGGCTCAAAGCGTGGAGGATTCCGCTGGCGTGTACGTGGTGCCTGCCTTTACGGGGTTGGGCGCTCCCTACTGGGATGCCGATGCGCGGGGCGCCATTTTTGGCCTGACGCGTGGCGCCCAACGGGCGCATCTGGTGAGGGCTTGCCTGGAAGCTCAGGGCTATCAGGTGAACGACGTACTTGTTGCCATGCAGAAAGATGCCGGGGTCAAGCTCACCTCTCTTGCCGTTGATGGCGGTGCCTGCCGGAACGATTTTCTGTGTTCGTTCTGCGCAGATGCCATTGATGCCTCGATCGTTCGTCCCGGAAATGTTGAGACGACGGCCCTGGGCGCAGCATATCTGGCGGGCCTTGCTTCGGGCTTTTGGTCGAGCACGGACGAGATTCGCTCTATGCGAAGGGTCGACCACCTGTTTGAACCCACCTTGCCAAAGTCCCGCCGCGAAGAACTGCTGGCTGGATGGGCTGATGCGGTGCGTCGAACCAGGACCTCCGAGTCCATTTAGAGTTGACGGCCTCTGTTTGTTTGGCCAATAATGCCCTCGGTAATTAGTTAGATAATCAAACTATTTTCGAGGAGCATTCGTGTCCCATCTCCCTCAGGGCGACCAGGCGCCCAAACGTCATCGCAAGCTTAAGATTTCCCTGGTCATCATAGGTGTCCTTGTCGTTCTGGCCTTGGGTGGCCTGGGCAACTTCTTGTTCGACTTTGCCCTTAACCCCCATGCGTCCTACACCATGAAGCAGATGCAGGATTCCGAGGCCGAAGACGAACCCCAGCAGACGTATGCCGAAGAGGACGCTGCCCTTTCTTGGTTTGAGAAGAAGGGCGTACCGTGCAGCATGACCGCCGATGACGGAACGCCGCTTGCAGGCTACTACTTTGCCCAAAAGGGGCAATCAGGAGTTGCATCCCAGATGGACGTCCAAAATGCGTCGGGACAGGACACGGCGGGTGAACGCGGTTCCCAGCATGAATATGCCATCTGCCTGCATGGCTACACCAATGATCCGCAGAGCATGGCGCTCTACGTCAAGCGTTTTTACGATCGTGGCATGACCGTGCTTGCGCCGGCGGCGCGTGCGCATGCTGGTTCCGGCGGCGACTACATTGGTATGGGCTGGCCCGAGCGTCTTGACGTGGTCAAGTGGATCGAGGCCATCGTTTCGCGCGACCCCGAGGCACGCATTCTGGTGTTCGGCGAGTCCATGGGTGCTGCCACCGCAATGAACGTGGCTGGTGAAGAGCTGCCCAGCCAGGTCAAGTGCATCATCGAGGATTGTGGCTACACGAGCGTGTGGGATGAATTTTCCGTCCAGCTCGCCGATGTCTTCGGACTGCCAAGCTTCCCTTTGCTCGACGTTGCCAACGTGGTATGCAACCTGCGTGCGGGATATGACTTCCACGCCGCAAGCTCCCTTGAGCAGCTGAAGAAGGCGGAAGTGCCCATGCTCTTCATCCATGGTGATGCGGACACTTTCGTTCCTTACAGCATGCTTGACCAGAACTTTGACGCCTGCGCAAGCAAGGTCAAGCAGAAGCTCGTGGTGGAAGGGGCTGCACATGCCCGGTCCGCCCAGGTCGATCCGGAGCTTTACTGGAATACCGTGGACAAATTCCTCGACAAGAACTTCTAGCGTTTAGGGGGTCTGCTGATGCGGACCCCCTTATTTTTGTTGGCGAGGGTTGAGGAGCAAAGGTGCTTTGCTGGCTCTGCGCTAGGGAGTCCGTTTGGGTGCGGGAGTTTGGTACGATGCTCATGTTCACATGTTTTCGCGGGGGTTTGGGCCTTCGATGCTCGAGACCTGCTTTGAGGGAGGAAAGGGACTCTCATGATTATTTCGGTTGGTTCGGACCACGCAGGCTTTGAGCAGAAGCAGCAGCTGGTTGCCTATCTGGAAGAGGCGGGCCATCAGGTTATCGATGAAGGTCCTCAGAGCGATGACCGCGTCGACTACCCCGATTTTGCCGCCCTGGTAGGCAAGGACGTTGCCGAGGGTCGCGCCGAGCGCGGCGTTTTGGTGTGTGGCACGGGTATTGGCATGGCGCTTGCCGCCTGCAAGATTCCCGGCGTACGTGCGGCCAACATCATCAACGCCCAGTTTGCCGAACTGTGCCGCGAGCACAACGATGCCAACGTCATCACGCTGTCTGGTCGTTTCGTCTCCTTGGATGAAAATAAGGCAATCCTGGATACCTTCTTGACCACCGAATTCGCAGGTGGACGCCATGCCGACCGCGTGGCAAAGCTTAACGCGCTCGATCACGAGTAGTCTTTCGTTTTTTTGTTGAGCTGGGCAGCTTCGTCTGCTTGGACCTACGCTCCGTCAAGCCCCGATTTGGGCTTTTGGGGATGTCTGTCCAAGAGGAGGGGCTGCCTTTTCTTGATTGGCCCGCCTTTTGGGTTTCGATTGCGCTACATCCGCAAAAAGCCAGCCGGTTGTTATTGCCTGGGGGTGTACAGTTCGAATGTCTAACAGCTCGGGAGGGGCGCATGCGTGTCGGCTCCCGGGGATGCCCCACAGGCGGCCGGTCCCGCCTGGGGTCGTACGTCTTGAAAGGAGAGCTTCGATGCCTCTGACCTATGTTTCCGCGACCGATCCTGAGGTTGCTGCCGCGATCGACGGTGAGCTCAACCGTCAGCGCAACCAGATTGAGCTGATTGCTTCTGAGAACATCGTTTCACCCGCTGTCATGGAGGCCATGGGCTCAGTTCTTACCAACAAGTACGCTGAGGGCTATCCCGGAAAGCGCTACTACGGTGGCTGCCAGCAGGTCGACATCGTCGAGAACCTGGCCATCGAGCGCGCCAAGGAGATCTTCGGCGCCAACTTCGCTAACGTTCAGCCTCACTCTGGTGCCAATGCCAACCTGGCTGCATACCAGGCGCTCATCAAGCCCGGCGACACCGTTTTGGGCATGAGCCTCGATCACGGTGGACACCTGACCCACGGCTCCCCCGTTAACTTCTCTGGCAAGCTGTACAACTTTGTTGCCTACGGAGTTGACCCCGAGACCGAAGTCATCAACTACGACGAGATGGAGCGCATTGCCGTCGAGTGCAAGCCCCAGCTGATCGTCGGTGGCGCTTCTGCCTACCCTCGCGTCATTGATTTTGCCCGCATGCGCCAGATCGCTGACAAGGTGGGCGCTTACCTCATGGTGGACATGGCCCACATTGCTGGCCTGGTTGCCGTCGGTCTGCATCCCTCTCCTATTCCTTATGCACATGTGGTCACCACTACGACGCACAAGACCCTGCGTGGTCCTCGCGGCGGCCTGATTCTGTCCAACGATGAAGCCATCGCAAAGAAGATCAATTCTGCCGTGTTCCCCGGCACCCAGGGCGGTCCTCTGGAGCACGTCATCGCTGGCAAGGCTGTTGCCTTTGGCGAGGCTCTGAAGCCCGAGTTCAAGACCTACATCGAAAACGTGGTCAAGAATTGCGCAGCTATGGGCGAGGGCATGACCGAAGGCGGTTTGCGCCTGGTCTCCGGCGGCACTGACAACCATCTGGTGCTTGTTGACCTGACCCCCGCAGACGTTACCGGCAAGGACGCCGAGCGCGTGCTTGACCAGGTTGGCCTGACCGTCAACAAGAACACCATCCCCAACGAGACCCGTTCTCCTTTCGTTACCTCTGGCATCCGCGTAGGTACCGCCGCTGGCACCACCCGTGGCTTCGATGAGTCTGACTTCAAGAAGATCGGTGCCCTGATTGCCAAGACCGTCTTCAACATCGAAGACGAGGCAGTTCTTGCCGAGGTCCGTTCCGAGGTTGACGCTCTGCTGGCTGCTCATCCCCTGTATCCCGAGCTGTAGGGGCTACGTGCGATTTGCGCGTAAGTAATCGATAGCATCGAGGGCTGTGTCCATGCGGACGCAGCCCTCGTTTCGCATAGGGATATGTTTGATAGCTGTTCGGGGGCAAGGTTCATCGACCGTGCTTTCTCAAACGGCTAGACTGCAAAGGAACGAATACCCGCGCATACAAGCGCTATGAAGGGAGCCAGGCATGGCCGACGATAAGCAGAAGGAGCCCCGGAAAGGGGACCACCGACCTAGCTGGGACGAGTATTTCATGAAGCTTGCCGAGCAGGTGGAGACGCGCACTACCTGCCTGAGGCGTCCTGTGGGCTCGGTCATCGTCAAGGACCGACGCATTCTTGCCACGGGTTACAACGGCGTCCCTAGCGGCCTGAGGCATTGCATCGAGACGGGATGCCTTCGTCAGCAGATGAACATTCCCAGCGGACAGCGCCATGAGATTTGTCGCGGTCTGCACGCCGAGCAGAACGCCATCATTCAGGCAGCAAAGCATGGCATCAACATTCAGGGGGCTAGCATCTACGTGACCACTCAGCCCTGTGCGGTGTGCGCCAAGATGCTCATCAATGCGGGCATTACCGAGATCATTTACAAGAATCCCTATCCCGATGAGCTTGCTATGGACTTGCTGCGCGAGTCAGGCATCAAGCTGAGGGTATTCAATCCCGAAGAGGACGCCTCAGAAGAGTAGGCCGCCAGAGACGAATGGCGACAGTGCCGCCCTCAGCGGTATTCGGCCCCGAAGAGGGCACCTCGGAGGAGTGGGGGCCTGCGGGCTGCCCACTTGAGTGTATTGTCCTTGGTTTGACGGAGCTATTCTTCTGCTCATGATGGTTTTGGTTGGAGATGCGCCTTACACTGGGCGGTAGAGGATTCCGAGGCGCATATTTTGCAATGACCAGGTGATTTGTCGACAAAAGACAGCGTGGTCTATTGGTAGAAAATGTTGTGGCAGAAAGGCTTGCCGCTAGGCTCCTGAGCCTTTGCCGACCAACAGGGAACCGTTCGAGCCGGGCGTATCGCAAGGGGGTGCAAAGGGCGTGCTTTGGGGCTATGATTTGCGGACATGAGTAATCCGACAGGGAAGTCAGAGATGGTTGATTACGAAAAGGCAGCTACGTACTGGACCGACCAGGAATGCACCACAAATCGCATGCCCGCACAGGAGCTCTGCGTCGAGATTCGCCGCTTTGTTGACGCTCACCAGGTGGGATGTCTGGCAACCTCTCTTCCGGATGGGTTTGTGCGCAACACTCCCATTCAGTACGAGTGCTTCCAGGGAGCCTTTTGGATGTTTTCCGAGGGCGGCCTGAAGTTCCGCGGTCTGGCGGAGAACCTGAATGTCGGCTTTGCCGTTTTCGACCAGGATCCAAGCTTTGATGCACTTGCCGGCCTGCAGGTGATGGGCCTGGCTTCCGTGGTGGAGCCTTGGAGCATGACTTATATGCGAGCCCTTAAGCACAGGGGCCTCGACCCAGAAGAGGTCAAGGCGCTGCCCATCACGCTTAATTTGATTTGCGTGCGTCCGGTTCGCATGGACTATCTGTGCTCGGATTTGAAGAAGCAAGGCTACAGCGTCCGCCAGTGGCTTGAAGGGGACGACTTGGCTCCCTTTGGTCTTCTGTAGCAATTCGCCTAACAATTTTTTACCCAGCAATTCGCCTCGGGCGGGAGCGACGGGCTTCCCCGAACCGAATATCTGATTTCCAGTGCCCTACGGGGCGCTTTTTGCGATGCCTTTCTTTGGCTTGGACGAGTCAGCTTGGGGTGTATTGGCGTGGGGTGGGTTTTGGCTCTGGCTCCGTCTGGGCTTCGACGCTGATTTAGTGCTGGTTTTGCTCGGGCTTGGTCGCATTTCGTGGGTCGGAGTAAACGGATTCTTGAATTATGGCCAAAAATCGAGGCTATGGACGCTTTGCTTGAAGGTTGGCCCCCAACTCTTGAGCTGGTTAGAAATCTGACCTGGGCTTTTGCTGGAGAGTCGTCTTGAACAAGCGTTGGTGAGAACTTCGAATCGTCCACAGCCTCAATTTCTGTCCAGGAATGCCCAAATTTGTTGACTCTACTTACCGTTGCCACCCCTAGTGTTTCGCCGTCGAAGCCAATAAGGCAACTTCTTTAGCTTTCGATTCTGGCTTCGAGTTTGATTTTTGCTCTGGCTCAGATTCAGGCTTTGATCCTGGCTTTGGTTTCGACCCCAGCTTTGACTCTGATTCTTAGCGAAACTCGATGCGGTTCAGCGCCGCTCGTCGTGTGTGAAAGGTTTTAAGTAACGCTTAAAGATGGACTTAGAAACCGTTCACACCCCCATTTTGAATCGTTTCATCTGATGGTGCCCGTCGTGTAACACGTGGGCAATGCGAACCAAGGCATAATGCCTTCATCGTTCCCCAACGATGTGAAGCAAGACGATTTCCGGGGATTTGTTTTAGAGGACCGACGGGCCCATCCGAAGTGCGAATCCCTTGGAATCCCACCAAAGTGGCCACGAGGTGGAACAAGGTTCAAAGAGAATCGCGTTGCTTTGCCCCCCCCAATTACGACGGAAAGGAAGCAAAATGGAAGCATTCATCGAAAGCTTCTCCGCGGGTGTCGACGCGGTAGACAGCTTCGTGTGGGGCTGGGCTCTGATCTGGCTTTTGCTGGGCACCCACCTGTTCATGACCATCAGGACGGGCTTCATTCAGAGGAAGATTCCCACTGCCATCAAGCTGTCGGTCTCCAAGAACGACCCCTACGCCGAAGGCGACATCTCTCAGTTTGGCGCATTGACCACGGCCCTTGCGGCCACCATCGGTACCGGTAACATCGTCGGTGTTGCGACCGGTCTTCTTTGTGGTGGTCCAGGCGCAATCTTCTGGATGTGGATCACTGGCGTTTTCGGCATCGCGACCAAGTACTCCGAGACCTACATCTCCATGAAGTACCGCGTCAAGGACGCTAATGGCCGCATGATTGGTGGTGCAATGTATGCGCTCGAGCGTGGCTTCAAGCACAAGGGCTTGGGCAAGGTTCTAGCAGTTCTGTTCGCTCTGTTCACCGCTATCGCTTCCTTTGGCATTGGCGCATCCGTCCAGTCCAACTCCCTGGCTGGCGCAATCACCAGCACCACTCTCGTCCCTGGTGCCGCTGACATCCCCACGTGGGGAATCGGCCTGGTGGTCACCGCTCTGGTCGCGATTGTCATCGTGGGCGGCCTGAAGAGCGTCTCCAAGGTCTGCGAGAGGCTCGTCCCCGTCATGGCCATCTTCTACGTGGTTTGCTGCTTGGTCATCATCGGTATGAACGGCCAGTACCTTGGCGAGGCCATCATGACCATCGTCACCTGCGCCTTCACTGGTCAGGCCGCTTTCGGTGGCGCAGTTGGTTCTGGCATCATGCTGGCTCTGCAATACGGCTTCAAGCGTGGCCTGTTCTCCAACGAATCTGGCCTGGGTTCTGCTCCCCTGGTTGCTGCAAGCGCCATCTCCAAGAACCCCGCACGTCAGGCACTGGTTTCCATGTCTGGTACGTTCTGGGACACCGTTATCATCTGCGCCATTACTGGCCTGATGCTGGTCACCTCCATTTTGGGCAATCCCGATCTTGCCAACATCTACAACAACACCATGCTCTTTAACAACGACATGAGCTACGACAGCACGCTTGGCGTCTTCTCTGGTGGCGCTGCTTTGGCAACGGCTTGCTTCGAGTCCATTCCCTTCTTTGGTCCTCTGGTTCTCGCTGTTGGCCTTCTGACCTTCACCTATTCCACCATGCTCGGCTGGAGCCAGTACGGTGACCGCGCCGTCACTTACCTGTTCGGCACCAAGGGCATCCGCCCCTATCAGATCCTGTTCCTGGTCTTCGTGTTCTGGGGCTGCATCGGCGGCGGCGACCTGGTCTGGAACTGCTCCGACATCTCGAACGCCCTGATGGCCGTTCCTAACTGCATCGCAGTCCTGGGTCTGTCCGCGGTTATCGCAAAGGAAACCAAGTACTGGGTGCACGAGGGACGTCTCGAGGAAGAGGACGATACTGAGATCCCCACGGTAGGCACGGTCGACACGCCTCTTGAGGCAAAGTAGATAATCAGCACGACCGCTGCTATTCGGGCGGCGAGCTTTGAGAGAGTTAGGGTTCCTCTCTCGGGCTCGCCGCCCTTCTTTGTGCTTGCAGGGTTGTCGCCGGGTCTTCACTGGGGTCAGAGTAAGGCAAATTCTTGGAATTGGCCGAAATTCGAGGCTATGGACGATTGCCTTCTTGCGCTGGTGCAGATGCCGAGATATGGCAGTCTTCTGACCAGGCATTTTGATGAGAGCCCGAACTAGGTTTGTCTTTTGTGGGCGATCGAATCGTCCATAGCCTCGCTTTTTGTCCACAAATGGTCGAATCGCTTTACTCTGGGTGGGCTACGGCGGGGGATTTCCGGGTGCCAGGCTGCGACGACCAGGCCGGCAGCTCGATCTTGGGCCTCTATCTATGGCCGTTAGGCAAAGAAGACGCCGATAGTGAGGTCCCTGTAGGGTGAGCTAACAATAAAGCCCGGAACGAAGGGTCGTTCCGGGCTTGGGGCTGTGGTCGGTTGTTGGAAGGGCTCGGCTAGTTGCTCAAGTCTCCTGCAATGTCGCCGATGATTTCGCAGAAGGTTGGATGCGGATGAATTACGCGGGCCAGCTGCTTCACCGTGAGTTTGAGCTGGACTGCCAAGGCAAGCTCGGCAATGAGGTCGGTTGCGCGGGGGAATACCAGCTGGGCTCCAAGAATCGTGCCAGTTGCGGCATCGGTGACAATCTTGGCGTAGCCTGAAGGCGAATCTTCGATGAGGCACTTGCCGCTCGATCCCGTAGGTCGCTTGCCGCAGCGCACTTCGTAGCCAGCTTCCTTCGCCTCGGCTTCGGTCATTCCAACGCTGGCAACGCCAGGCTTGATGTAGACGCAGCTTGGTACGGTGCCCATGTCGACCGGCGGCTCTTCGCCGCAGATGGCGGCAATCACGTTGCGGCCCTGCGCGCTGGCAACGTGGGCAAGCTGAATGTTGCATGCCTTGGCATCGCCAATGACCCAAAGATGCTCAAGGCTGGTGGCGCCCTTTTCGTCGGCTACGATGCCGCGATTGACCTCGGGTTTCCAGGTGCAAGCATCGTCGAAGAGGCCGTCAAGCTTGGCTTTGCGTCCTGTTGCCGCAAGTACGCCCTGAGCGACAAGGGTCTTTTCGGCACCCTTTTTGTCCTGGTAGGAAATGCTCATGTTTCCAGGCGTGCCCTCGATGGCATGGATAGAAACACCGGCTTCGATCGAGATGCCGTTCTTTTTGCCCAGCAGAGCCACGCGTTGGGAGATTTCCTTGTCCATGGTGGGAAGAATGCGCTCGGCTGCTTCAAGCACACGGACCTCACGGCCCAAAGTGGCATAGATGTTGGCAATTTCCATGCCGATGACGCCACCGCCGATGATGACGATTGACTCCAGTTGGGGAGGATTGTCCTCAAGTAGGTCGTCAGACGTGTAGACGCCGGGAGCGTCGATGCCGGGGATGGGTACCAGATTGGGGACGGATCCCGCGGCAATCACGATGTCTTCGGCCTGGTAGACCTCGCCGTTGCAGGTGACTTCCTGCTTGTTGGTTATGGTGGCGTGACCCTCGACGACGGTGACCTTGTCGGCCTTTATCATCTTTGCGATGCTTCCGCGCAGTTGGGCGATGACCTCCTTCTTGCGTTCGTGCATGGTGGCGACGTCGAAGCTCACCTGCTTTGCAGAAATGCCAAGGTGTGCGCTTGAGCGTGCCTCTTCGTAGACCTCGGCGGCGTGAATGAGCGCTTTGGTGGGAATGCATCCGCGGTTCAGGCAGGTGCCGCCAAGCTCGCGCTCCTCGAACAGAACAACGGATTTGCCGGCTTTGGCCGCTGCGTCGGCGCAGATGTATCCGCCAGGCCCAGAGCCAATGACCGCAATGTCAAATTTCATGGGGCCTCCTTTGTGGTGGTTGGGGTGTGTTTAGGTTGAAATATATCCAGATCGGGATGAGCCTAGGTTGAACTATGCCTGGGTTGAAACGTGCCTAGACCGGGATGTAGTTGGCTGCTTATTCCTGAAGAAGGGAGGCAAGGTCAGCAGCGATTTCGCCAGGGATGCCCGCTTCGCAAAGGCGCTGGCCAAGACCTGGGCCCGTCACTGCAATGCCTTCGAGCTTGCGGGGAAGCTCTTCTAGCAGGTCGGCGTCAAGGCCGTCCGACCAGAGCGCCGCCTTGGCGATGCAGCCATCGGTGCAGCTCCAGTCAAGACGGCTCGTTCCCCAGGCAAAGCGTCCTTGTGCGCTCGAGTCCAGGGGCTCTTCGTCACGAAGCAGCCATTCCTTGCTTGCGTAGTGGGCGGCAAGCTGGTCGACGGCCGCCCGGTCGTCGTCGCTTAGGACCAGAGGCGTCACGGGGAGTCCGTAGACCGACCCAAAGGCTTGAGCCAGGACATCACGTACTTCGGCACACTTGGTTTCGGGGCGGAAGTCTACCAGGTTCGCAACGCGCGACTTGACCGACTTGACGCCTTTGGCCTGCAACTTCAAGGGGTTTACGTTGAGATAGCGCCCCAGCGCGTTGCCATCGACGGAGACCATGACGGTACCGTGGTGGTAGCTGCAGGTGATGTCGCCTTTGGCACCGAGCTTCGTGCGCGAATGGTAGTACGCATGGCCGCTGAACTTGCGATCTTCAATGGTGAGGTCGTTACGTCCGCTAACTTGGGCGTCAAGCTCCAATAGGCGCATGGCCGTGCAGATGACTTCGGTTTGGCGAGCCTTGTCGAAGTCTTTGCTGGGCATGAGGAAGGTGAAGTTCTGGTTGCCCAGGTCGTGATACACCGCACCCCCGCCCGAAAGGCGCCGCGCCAGGCGCCCGCCGTCCTTGGCGAGCGCCTGCAGATTGCATTCCTCAAGTGCGCTTTGGTTGCGTCCGATGACTACCGTGTTTTCGTTCTGCCAGAGATACAGGATGCACGTCCCGGGAACGAGCTTGCCCAAAAGGTATTCCTCAAGCGCAAGGTTGCGATACGGGTCAAAGGCATCGGAGCTTATCAGCAGCAGGGAATCAATCATGGTGGCTACTCTCCGTCGAATTGGTAACGAAGGAGAGGCTTGCGCGCGGCCGTCACTTCGTCGGGGCGCCCGATGAAACGCGTGAAGGGTGCCTGGTGGAGCAGCTCCCCGTCTGTCTGTGCTTCGTCGTAGATGCTACGAAGAATCTCGACGAAGGCATCAAGTGTCTCGGGCGATTCGGTCTCGGTGGGCTCCACCATGAGCGCCTCGTGCACGATGAGCGGGAAGTACATCGTGGGGGGATGCACGCCAAAGTCGAGCATGCGCTTGGCCACGTCCATGGCCGAGGCGCCGGTTTCGTGCTTCAGAGGCTCCACGTCGATGACGAATTCGTGCATGCAGGAGTCGCCATAGGGAATGGAGAACTCGTCGCACAGGCGGTGAAGCAGGTAGTTGGCGTTCAGTACTGCATTTGCGGAGGCTTCGGGAATGCCTTCCTTGCCCAAGGTCAAGATGTAGGCCAGGGCGCGCACCACCACGAGGAAGTTGCCGTAGAAGCTACGCACGCGGCCCATGGATGCCTCAGGCGTGAAGAACTCGTAGCCTTCTTCGCCCTTTTTGACCAAAGGACCAGGCAGGAACTTGGCTAGGAAGTCCTTGCAGCCAACGGGGCCGGAGCCGGGTCCGCCGCCGCCGTGAGGCGTGCTGAAGGTCTTGTGCAGGTTCACATGTACGCAGTCGAAGCCCATGTCGCCGGGTCGGGCATGGCCCATGACTGCATTCAGGTTGGCGCCGTCGTAGTAGCACAGGCCGCCTGCTTCGTGAATGATGCGGGTGATTTCCAGGATGTTGGGGTCGAACAGGCCCAAGGTGTTGGGGTTGGTCAGCATCAGGCCAGCAGTGTCTTCGCCAACGGCTGCCTTCAGGGCCTCGAGATCGACGCCGCCCTGTGCGTTGGAGGGAACGGCCACGACGTCAAAGCCAACCATGACCGCGGAGGCGGGATTGGTGCCATGTGCGGAGTCGGGCACGATGATCTTGGTGCGCTTGGCATCGCCGCGGTCCAAGTGGTAGGCACGAATCAGCTGCAGGCCCGTGAATTCGCCATGGGCGCCTGCTGCGGGCTGAAGCGTCATTTCGTCCATGCCCGTGATCTCGGCAAGCATTTCGCCCGTTCGTGCGATGACTTCAAGGCAGCCCTGGGCGCTTTCAGCGGGTTGCAGGGGATGGATGCCCGTGAACCCGGGCAGCTGCGAAAGCTCTTCGTTGATGCGGGGGTTGTACTTCATGGTGCACGAACCCAGCGGGTAGAAGCCGTCGTTCACGCCGTGGGTCTGCTTGGCCAGTTCGGTGTAGTGGCGCCCTAGGTCGACCTCGGAAATCTGAGGCAGACGCGGTGCCTGCGCGCGGGTGGCGTCGCCAAAGTCAACAGCGGGCACGTCGCATTCGGCGATGAGGCTCAGCCTGCGGCCGGGCTTGCTCCGTTCAAACAGCAGCTGCATTTAGAGCACCTCCTTGAGTGCCGAGACAAGTTCGTCGATTCGTTCTTTGGTGTTGAGTTCCGTGCAGCACCAAAGGATGCCCTGCTCGATGGGCAAACCGCCTAGGATGCCCTTTGTCTCGAGCGCCTTCATAAGGACGGTGGCATCGATGGGGCAGCTGGTGACAAATTCGTTGAAGAAGGTGCCTTCGTTGAGGGTCTTAAAGCCCAGACCTGCCAGTTCGCCGGCCAGGTAGTGGGCGTGTGCTGCAGAGTTGCTAGCGACGCGGGCCAGGCCATCAGGACCTACCGCCGCCAGGTACACGGAGGCGGTCATGGCGCACAGGGCCTGGTTCGAGCAAATGTTGCTTGACGCCTTTTCGCGGCGGATGTGTTGTTCGCGTGCCTGCAGGGTCAGTACGAAGGCGCGCCTGCCTTCGTCATCGGCTGTCTGACCCACGATGCGGCCAGGCAGCTTACGCATGTTCTTCTGGGTGGTTGCCATGTAGCCCAGGTAGGGGCCGCCAAAGGCAAGCGGCATGCCCAGGGGCTGGCCTTCGCCGACGGCCACGTCGGCCCCCAATTCGGCAGGGGTCTTCAAGATGCCAAGACTGATGGGGTTGGCGCTCATGATGAGCTTGGCTTTGGCTGCGTGTGCTGCTTCGGCAAGACCCGCCACGTCTTCCAAGGAGCCGAAGAAGTTGGGGCTTTGAACCAGGACGGATGCGTTGGTTGTGCCTTCAAGGACGCGGGCGAGCTCAGCCGGCTGGGTGGTAAGGCCGCCCTCGATCGTGGTGGTGGGTATGTTACGGCTGGCGCAGTAGGTTTTGACCACTTGTTGCGTTTGCGGGTCGACTCCGCCGCAGATGACCACGCCAGAGCGCTTGCGCTCCTCGAGCATGATCACGGCCTCGGCTGCTGCTGTTGCGCCGTCGTAGACGGAAGCGTTGCTCACGTCCATTCCGGTCAGTTCGCATATCTGGGTTTGGTATTCGAAAATGCTCTGAAGTACGCCCTGGCTGATCTCTGCCTGGTAGGGCGTGTAGGCGGTGACGAATTCCTCTTTGGAGGTAATCGTCTTTACGATGGAAGGGATGTAGTGGTGGTAGGCGCCGGCACCACGGAAGATGCTCTTGAAGCGGACGTTCTTGTCGGCGATGGCGCCCACCTTGTCAGCGACCTCCATTTCAGAGAGGCCGGGTTCCAGGTCGAGCTCGGACACGCGTGCCTCAGGGGGCACGATGGCATATAGGTCCTCGAGGGAGTTGAGACCGCATGCGCGCATCAAGTCCTCGCGTTCGGCCTGGGTTGCAGGAATGTAGCTACCCATGTGTCAATCCTTGCGGTAGGGGCTTACTCGGCTTCGGCGGCGCAGGCTGCCTCGTAGGCGGCTGCGTCGAGCAGGTCTTCGGTCTCGGTGACGCCTTCGACCTTGATGAACCAGGCGCCGTAGGGGTCTTCGTTGATGGACTCGGGAGCATCCAGGAGCTCTTCGTTGATGGCTGCAACGGTGCCGCTGACGGGGGAAAAGACGTCGGAGACTGCCTTGACCGATTCGACGTCCGCAAAGGATTCGCCGGCGGTCACTTCGTCGCCTTCTTCGGGAAGGTTGACGAACACGAGGTCGCCCAGGGCATCCTGGGCAAAGTCGGTTAGTCCGATGACGGTAAGGCCATCTTCTTCCTTGACCCACTCGTGGGAAGCTGCGTACTTGAGGTCTGCGGGGATGTTTGCCATGGTCAAATTCCTTTCTTGTGCGCCTCAGGGGGGTGAGGCTTTCCTGTTAAAGCGGGCATGTTGCCGCTTCGTTCGTTGTTTGGATTCGTCTGTCTGCTAGCTACGCTTGTAGAAAGGCAGGGGGATGACCTGTGCGCTCACGCGACGGCCACGGACTTCCACTTCCACTTCGTCACCCATTTCAAGCGAGCCATTCTTCACCAGGGCCATGGCGACGGCCTTGTTGATGAAAGGGCATTTGGTGCCTGAGGTGGTGGTGCCAACTTGCTCGTCGCCCTTGAACACGGGCATGTGCTCGCGGATGATTCCGCGTCCGGTGGCTTCCAGGCCGATGCGCTTGCGAGCGGGGGTTCCGGCGTCGACCAGGGCTTGCTTGCCTACGAACTCTGGTTTGCTCAGCTTCACTCCGAAGTCGAGGTCGGTCTCCAGGGGCGAGACGGTTTCGTCCATTTCGTGGCCGTACAGGGGCATGCCGGCTTCGAGGCGCAGGGTGTCACGGGCGCCTAGGCCGCAGGGGATGCAGCCGAATTCTTCGCCGGCTGCGCGCAGCGCCTTCCAGAGCTTGGTGCTGTTATCTGCGGCGCAGTAGATTTCATAGCCCAGTTCGCCGGTGTAGCCCGTGCGCGAAATCATGCATTCGATGCCTTCGATCTGGGCAGACTTGACGGCGGTGTAGTACTTTTGGGGAATCTGCTCTTCAGGCAGTAGCTTGGCGATGATTTCGGGTGCCTTGGGACCCTGTAGGGCGATCTGGGCAACCGTGTCGGAGATGTCCTCGAAGGTGGTGTCATCAAGGATGTAGCGAGACAGGTGCTCGAAGTCCTTGTGGCGATTGGCGGCGTTGACTACCAGCAAATAGGATTCCTCGCCAAACTTGTACACGATGAGGTCATCTACGCAGCCGCCGTCTTCGTAGCAAGAGACCGAATAGCGGACGCGGCCTTCGGTCATGTTGGTGAAGTCGTTTGTCAGCATGTGGTTGAGGGTGGCCAGGGCTCCGGGTCCGCTGACCACGAATTCGCCCATGTGGGACACGTCGAAGAGGCCTGCCGCCGTGCGTACGGCTAGGTGCTCTTTGACCACGCCGGTCGCATATTGCACGGGCAGCAGGTAGCCGGCGAAGGGGACGATCTTGCCGCCCTCTTCCACGTGGATGTCGTAAAGGGGTGTTTTCAGCTCGCTCATGGTTCTCCTTTCAGGCCTAAAGCGAAACAGGGGCACAGACGTACCAACGCCCGTGCCCCTGTCTGGTGACCTGAGAGATTCTCCGCAAGCTTGCGAATTGCATCTTCGGCGCCCGCCCAAGGCGGGGCTTTCCAGGGTTTCGTCAAACACCGGTCCTTTTGCCTGAGAGTTTCTGCCTCCCCTTCGGCGCCCTTGAGGGTCTCTCCCGGTGTCGTCATCCGAGGTATGTCTTTGAGTCGCAGCACCGCTGCGACCAGGCTCTTCTTTGAGCCTGCCCCTTTAGCATCGGGGCTGGTGGTTTCATGCCGGTTGCCACGATGCTTCAAGTGCTTAAATGATACTGACATGGTGACATTTACCTTTTGCCCTTTTGCCAACGGTAGCCAAAAGCCAGCAGGGAGCCTGTGGGATACTTGTCGTGAGGGCTTCTGGGCGGGTGCACGCGCCTCCGTTCGAAGCTAGTGCTTGGCGGTATTCGCAGAGGGGTTAGCTCATGATTCTTTGCTTCAGCGGAACGGGGAATTCGCGTTATGTGGCCGACGTGCTCGCCGAGTCGCTTGGCGACATGGTCCTTGATTTGGCTCCGGCGGTTTCTGATTTCGTTGCCGAATGGGGCGCCTACCCTTCGATGAACAAGCGATTCTCGGCGGAGGGGTCGGGCTCCAGGTCGGGCGCCACCTTCGTCTCCGATGATGGCGAGCCTTTCGTTTTGGTGTGTCCCGTCTATGGGTGGCGCATTCCGGAATCCGTGGGCGGCGTCATCGAGTGTGCGAACTTCATCGGTTCTGACTTGCTGTACGTGGTGGCCACCTATGGTGATGATCAAGCAAACGCGGGGTTCTATTGCGCCCAGATGGCCGAAAAGGCAGGTTTGCGTTTTGGCGGTTTTGCAGGGGTGCTTATGCCCTGTTCTTACTCCAAGGTGAAGAAGATGCCATCGGCTTCTCGTGCGCGGGAGATTCGGGCGGCGGCGCGCGAGCATATTCCCCAAATTGCTGAGGCAATCAGGAACCAGGGAGAACTGGCCTTTGAGTCTTCCGGCGTGCGGGCAGTTTTGAAGTCAGGTGCCATGCATCGCTCGTTCCGCCTGTATGAAGCTGGTAGTAAGCATTTCGTGGTTAGCAACAAGTGTTCGCGTTGTGGTCGCTGCGAGCTGTTTTGTCCCGTTGGCGACATCAAGATGACGGAGGATGGCATCGAATTTGGCCCCGACTGCATCAGCTGCTACGCCTGCATCCATCGCTGTCCTGATTCGGCGATTGACGTGAAGGGACACACCGAGGCAAATGGTCGCTATGTGTGTCCAAGCTATCGTGAGGAAATAGAGGACCTGGCCTACGAAGATGCAAAGCGCGCCAAGAAGGCAGCGCGTGAGGCTGCCCGTGCGCAGCGGACCGAACGGGCGCAGGCGGCCAAGGCTGCAGCCGATCTGGCGGCTGCCGTGGCCGTTGCGCATGGCGTCGATCCGGAAGAGGCGTATCGGAAGGCAGAGGAAGCTGCAGCGGCGACCATTCCCGGCAAGCGAAAAGGGGGACGCTTGGCAGCCAAGCGCGCTGCCATGGAAGCGGCCAGTATTGCCCAGGAAGCGGCCAGGGAGCCTTTTGGGCGCAAGTAGTGTTACTGCTTGGGGC
>JAUNOE010000006.1:0-2490 GCA_030537255.1 Coriobacteriia bacterium | reverse complement strand
GTCTGGTGGCGCAAGGTGAAGGGGGCGCAACCCATCGTGGTGCCGCGATGAATGCAACGTGTCACAGCCTTGCCATCCTGTTTGCGTGTCCCGTCGCTGCCGCCCTAGTCGACAGCTTCCTGCCGCAGCAGAGAAGGCCGCTCCATTCGGGGCGGCCTTCTTCGTGTGAAGACTCTTTGAGCTTGGGAAGGCAGGTTGTTGACCTTGCTTGCGGCATGACTAGAATCACTAATTAGCACTCGAGGCATGAGAGTGCTAAAACACAGCGAGGCGCAGGTCCCCACAGGGCGGGCCAGCTCCCTATCTGAGCCGCTTTTTTGTAGCTCGGACCTTGGGGTGGGCGCATCGCAGCGAGTGACAATCGTGCACCGAGGGAGCACACCTCGGCGAAAACGTAATGGCCTCAAATGAAAGGAACGTTAACGTGCAGCAGTTCCAAACCGAAAGCAAGAAGATCCTGGACCTGGTGATCAACTCGATCTACACCAACCGCGAGATCTTCCTGCGTGAGTTGATCTCTAACGCATCCGACGCCGTAGACAAGCTTTACTTCAAAAGCCTCACCGACGATTCCGTGAAGGTCGACCAGAGCGACCTTTCCATCCGCGTTGGCTTCGACTTTGATGCGCGCACCATCACCATTAGCGACACCGGTATCGGCATGACCGCTGACGAGCTGGCAGAGAATCTGGGCACCATCGCTCATTCTGGCTCTCTTGACTTCAAGACCGAAAATGCCGATGCCCAGGGTGGCGACGTGGACATTATTGGTCAGTTCGGCGTGGGCTTTTATGCGGCCTTCATGGTGGCAAAGGAAGTCGAGGTCATCTCTCGCGCCTATGGCTCCGATGAGGCGAACCGCTGGGTCAGCGATGGCATCGAGGGCTACACCATCGAGCCCGCCGAAAAGGAAACGCACGGTACCGACATCATCCTGCACCTGAAGGACTCCACCGAGGACATCAACTACGGCGAGTACCTGTCCGAGGCAACGCTCAAGCAGCTTATCAAGCGCTACAGCAACTATGTGCGCTATCCCATCCAGATGATGTGCAACAAGACCGTTGCCAAGCCCAAGCCCGAAGACGCTGGCGACGACTACAAGCCCGAGTACGAAACCGTGCAGGAGCTTGAGACCATCAACTCCATGATTCCCATTTGGAAGCGCCGCAAGTCCGACGTTTCCGATGAAGAGTATCACGAGTTCTACAAGACCGACTTCCACGACTGGGAAGATCCCCTGGCAACCATCAGCGTGCATGCCGAGGGTTCGCTGAGCTACGATGCGCTGCTGTTCATTCCTGCTCATGCTCCCTTCGACCTGTACAGCAAGGACTACAAGAAGGGCTTGGCACTGTATAGCTCCAACGTGCTGATCCAGGAGAAGTGCGAAGAGCTGCTGCCTGACTACTTCAACTTCGTCCGCGGCGTCGTTGATTCTCAGGATCTCACGCTCAACATCAGCCGCGAAACCCTGCAGCACAACAATCAGCTGAAGGCCATCGCCCGCCGTGTGGAGAAGAAGGTCAAGCAGGAGCTCGTGAAGATGCGCGACAAGGATCGCGAAAAGTACGAGGGCTTCTTCAAGGATTTTGGCCGCGGCTTTAAGTTCGGCATCTATTCCACCTATGGCATGGAGAAGGAAAAGCTCCAGGACCTGCTGCTCTTCTATTCTGCCGACCAGAAGAAGATGGTCACGCTTGAGGAATATGTGGCAGCTATGCCCGAAGACCAGCACTCCATCTATTACGCCGTGGGCGAATCCACCGAGCGTCTGGCCAAGATGCCCATCGTTTCCACCGTTCTTGCCAAGGGCTACGACGTGCTGCTGTGCACGGAGGACCTCGACGAGTTCTGCCTGGGCACCATGCATGACTACACGCCGGTGGTCGAGGAAGGCCAGGAAGCCAAGACGCTTGAGTTCAAGAACGTTGCTGGTGGTGACCTTGGCCTGGAGACCCAGGACGAAAAGGAAGCAGCCGAGGCCATCGCCAAGCAGAACGAGGGCCTGTTTGACGCAATGAAGAACGTCTTGGGCGACGAAGTGACTAAGGTTGCCGTTTCTTCTCGCCTGACCGACGCCGCAGCTTGCGTCACGGCCGAGGGTCCCGTTTCCCTGGAAATGGAGAAGGCCTTCTATATGCAACCTGGCGCCGAGGACATCCATGCCGATCGCGTGTTGGAGCTAAATCCTCAGCATGAGATCTTCAAGGTGCTGCAGGGCGCCAACGAATCGGGCGATACCGAAAAGCTGGAAGCCTATACCCAGATTTTGTACAACAATGCGCTCTTGGTGGAGGGTCTGCCTCTGGCCGACCCCGTGGCCTACAGCCAGGCCGTCTGTAAGTTGATGAAGTAGCGTACCCTCTTGCTGCTTTTACCTAGGTTTTGACATAGGCGCATAACGAAAGGCGCCGCACTCTTGGTTTGAATCGCCTCCCATTTCTTTGGCATGAGAAATGGGAGGTTTTCTTATGCACATGGCTTATG
>JAUNOE010000124.1 GCA_030537255.1 Coriobacteriia bacterium | reverse complement strand
TTTACCTCAGTGCGCTCGAAGTCCATACAACCTGCCTGATAGCGCAAGTCAAACAAACGATCCGCAAGCGCAATCAGAGACGAAACGGACTCCTTGATCCAGGGAAGATCCCCGTCCGAAAGCGGTTTGGCACCACTGGGCATATCGCAGGAATCAACCGCATGACGAAGGTTCTCAACCCGAGCATCCTGACCAGATTCAAAGAGCGCCAAAGCCTGCTCATAGGAAAGACGTGCCTTTGACTTGATAATGGCCGGAAAGACTTCGTAGGATTCCACGGAACCATCGAGCCTAACCACGGCTTCCATGGCCATAACCTGCCTAGGCTCGCCGGGGACGAGGGAGCACAAGTCATTCGAAATCTTTTCAGGAAGCATGGGAATGACCCGATCTACCAGGTAGACCGAAGTAGCTCGCTTGCGAGCACACAAATCAAGCGAGGAAGCATACGGCACATAGGCAGACACGTCGGCAATGTAGACGCCAAGGCGATAGCGACCACCCTCAAGCGTGCAAGAGACGGCATCGTCGTAATCGCGCGCATCGACGGGGTCAATGGTGATGACCTTCTTGTTGGTCAGATCGCGATAGCCACGCACCCGAGCCTGGGCAAGGTCAAGCTTGCATGCATCTGCCTCGGCAAGAGCAGTTTCAGAAAACGTGGTTTCGATCTTGAGACGACTGACAATGCGGTCGATTTCAACCAAAGAATCCTCGTCCCCGCTGATGACCCGCACAACCTTGCCCGTAGCGGCAGAGTTACGACTGGGATACTCAATGAGCTCGACTTCAACGATGTCACCATGCTTCACCTGGGGTGCATCCTTGCGCAGCGTGAAAATATCGTAATGGATGCTGGGGTCGTCAGGGACAACCACGCCAAAGGGGTCGGCAACTTCGTATCTGCCCACAATACTGCGTTGTTCCCTCATGATGACACGCGCAATGCGACCCGTGGGTCGCTGACGGGAGCCGTCGACAAAAGACGCCAACTCGGACGAATCCTGATTGGGAATACGGGACACCTCGACGAGGTCACCCGGGAAAGCGCCGTTCATCTTGGATGCCGGAATGAAGAACTCGCCTTCCGCGGTTTTCACAAAGCCAAAACCGCGAGGCGTGACTTCCAGGACCCCCTGAGGGCGCGCCTTGGGCCTTTTGCGGGCCTTGGAATCACGACGACCCATTAGGATGCCTCAGAACGAGCAAGCTCGATGGCGCCCGACTTCTGCTTGGCAGAACCACGCTGCACGATGTCGGGCGTCAGGCCCACACCGTCAAAGGAACGACCCTTGGCCGTGAGATAGGTAGCAACGGTATAACGAAGCGCACCACCAAAAGACAGCTGCTTCATCACCTGGATAGTGCCCTTGCCCTGGGTAGCAACGCCCACCAGCTGCGCGCGTCCGGACTCTTGAAGTGCCGCTGCCAAAACCTCTGCAGAACCTGCGGTCTGAGCATTGACCAAGACCACCAAGGGAGCACCCGTAAGGCGCGATCCCTCGGCCTTCTTGGAGCTGACTCCATCCTTGGTCTTCACCTGCACCACCGTACCACCGTCCATGAACAAGGAGGCAATGCCGACGGCCTGAGTCAGATAACCACCAGGAACGTTACGCAAGTCCAAAACGAAAGAAGTAGCTCCCTTGTCCAGGCACTCCTTGACGGCACTCTTCATAGCAGAGGAAGAATCAGCGGAAATCTGTTTCAGGTCAAGTACGG